>JBAQUG010000247.1:0-21524 GCA_049297395.1 Victivallales bacterium
CCTGTTCGCCGAAATGCAGTAAGACGCATAAGAAGGCGTGGATGATTGCGTACAATAAAGCCCGCTATCAAACGCCTGAATACAAGGAGTATTGCAAGGCGCGCAATAAGGCATACAATCAAATTCCTAAACACAGGGCGCATAAGAAAGCATATATGAAGGCGTACTGTCAGACGTCAGATTACAAGGCGTACAAGCGGGCCTATCAGAAAGCACGTAGCCAAACGCCAGAGTATAGAGCGTACCGGAAAGCCTATCGGCAAACACCCGAATATAAAGCGTATCGGGAAAAGTATATACAGACATCCAAATACAAGGCATATCGCAAGGCCTATATGAAGGTGTATAAGAAAACACCTCAATGCAAGGCGTATTTCAGGGCGTATAATAAGACGCGCTGCAAAAACCGCAAAGCCGAAAGGCGAGCCGGCCAATGAATATTAAACCCGGATATGCCGGCATGTGGCGAATCACCGAGATGTCGATGTTCAAGGCGGAAAAGAAGAAGACGAAATAGGTCGGCATTTGTTCACAGTCCCGGCACTCCGTATCATTCCTTGCCATAGCTCCCTTCGTTGCTATATTATCAGTCCTAAAAGACAGGACATCACCATGTGCATACGATACAATTGGCCTGAACTGCTCGATGAAATGCAGGACAGATTGTGCATGAACCAGACGGAGATTGCAGAAAGGATGAAAGCGAGCCAGCAGACAATATCAAAGATAATGAACGCCCATTTCAATCCCGGAATCAAGCTTAAGCGCGATCTGCTGGAGTTTGCCATGAAGGAAGGCATAGACGTGGAGAAATACCGGACCGACAAGACATTGAGGACACTGTTGGGATTTATTGATACTGGGGAAGGCCGGGACCTCGTCGAATCGTATCTGCGCATGTCTGTCGCTGGCAGGAAAAGGCTCGTCAGGTACGCTGAATGTTTGGAAAAATAAGATATATGGGGTGCATATGGAGACTGCCGAGAAGACTGTTAAAGAGCCTGAATACCGCTGGCATCTCATAGTGAGGGAGCTGCTTGAGGGCATGTTCCTTTCCCAGGAGGAGCTTGCTGAACACTGCAGGGTGAGCCAGCAGAGCATTTCAAACTGGAAGAACAAGGTGAGGAAGCCCGGGGACTTTGCAAGACAGAAGCTCCTTGAACTTGCACGCAAGGAGAATATCGATCCCGGCAGATATGAGCCCGATCCTCTGCGGGAGGAGTTCATGCAGTATCTGGAAAAGAACAAAGGGAAGGATCTTGTAAGGCTAATTTCACTTTGCCAGAAGATGTCGGATAGCTCCAGAATCAAGCTTCAGAGATATGCCAGGACATTGGTAAAATAGGTTTATAAGCCATCATCCGGTATAATTCTTATGGAAACTCCCGGCAAACAATCAGGATTCACATGCCTCCGCTGCGGCCAGTGCTGCCGGTGGCACGGATACGTGCAGGTCTCCGAAGAGGAAGTGGAGCGGATCGCCAGCCTTACAGGAACGGATATATCTGAGTTCTACGAAACCATGACCGTACCTGGCGACGGCGGCGAAGTTTCCCTGATTGAGAACGATGACGGCAGTTGCCCTTTTTATATTTCTTCACCTCCGGGATGCAGGATATACGAGTGCCGCCCCGCCCAGTGCAGGACCTACCCGCTTCAATGGAATAATCCGGATAAGAAATGCCAGGGACTGAAAGGTTGTTGAATAGGATACGCTCTCATAGCCCGACATCCCGATGGCTTCTTGCCATCCTCCCCCTTGATCGCTATATTACCTCTTCCTCATTTCAAAGGAGTCGGAAAACATGGGCGGAAAGCGTCAGAGCAATATTGGAAAGCCATGTTCGGTGGCCTACTGCATGGGGCCGGCGAAAATACGCGGACTATGTCACAGGCACTACCTGTATTTCTTCCGCCATGGCAGGCTGCCTGAAGCTCCTACTGGCAGATTCAACACCATCTTTGTCAGGGGCGCTACGGCATGGATTGTACTCAAGGACCGCAAGTTCAACATCTCGTCGGAGGTGATTATTGATGCCTGTGACGTACCCGGTGTCAAGGATTTCCAGTGGGGTGCAACACAAAGCAATATAACCGCAGGCGCCGGCGGGAGACTCGTGCAGCTTGCCAGATTCATCTTGGGCTGCAATGACGCCGGGAAGGCGGTGAGACATCTCAGCGGAAACATGTTTGACTGCCGCAGGACCAACCTGGTCGCATGTTCGAGAAGCCATGCCGCGCATTTGAACCGCAGACGCAGGGACAACAAGCCGGGCTGCAAGGGCGTTTACTGGATAACCAGGAGGCAGACATGGTCGGTCGAATTGAAGGTAAACGGGAAAAGGCATTTTGGAGGCTACTTCGATGATCTCGATGAAGCCAAGATGAAGAGATCCGAACTGGAGAGCGAACACCTGCCGCCACACCTTTGGTCAGCTTGCAAGAATGAAAAACCGGTGAAGAAGACGCAGATGTGCTCGGCGCCGCACTGCGCCGCGCCTGCGAGATTCAAGGGGTTGTGCGCGCCTCACTATTCACAGATGCTCTCCAAGGGCAGAGTCTACGAAGATCTGCCCGGTTCTCCGAACGTCGTTGCGGTCTGCGGGGACAAGGCCTGGATCCGGCTCATGGGACCCGGCGGCGTTTCCCGGGGCGAGGCGCTCATAGATGCGGAATACCTGATGAAAGTCAAAGACCTGAGGTGGAGCTGCGGCCAGCATACGATCTCTGCCATTAAGGACTGCAAGCCGGTGCTGCTTCCAAGGCTCATCACGGGGTGCCGCAGCAAGTCAAAGTTCGTGATGACCGCCAACAAGAATTACCTCGACTGCAGGAAGGCCAATCTTACAGTGGTCGACAAGGTCACCCTTGCAAGGCGCCAGGGAGGATGGAAGAAATCCAGGTCTGGAATAAAAGGCGTTGCCTGGTCTAGTTTGAAGAAGAGATGGATCGCCTCGATCACCATAGGTGGCAGGAGTATCCAGGGCGGATATTTCAAGGACAAGGATGAAGCCGCGGCCAGGAGGAAGGAACTTGAGGCCAGGTATTTGAAATGATGGATTGTCTTCATGCTATATTACACGAAAACGAGAAAGGACCTCCCCTATGAGCCCACGATATAACTGGCCGGCAATGGTAAAGGACATTATGGATACGGCCTTCCTGCCACAGGTGGACATGGCGGCGAAGCTCAAGGTCAGCCAGCAGTCGATCTCGAATTGGCTCAATGGAACGAGGAATCCCGCTCCGGAAACTATACCAGCATTGCTGAAGCTCGCCCATGACACCGGGCTGGACATCGGCAGCTATGAACCTAATTCCGATTTTGACAGGATCACCGCATACATGAAGAAGAATAAGGGCCGGGAGCTTATAAGAATCTTCGATCTGTATTCCAAGATGGGCAAGACGGACAGGCGGAAGTTTGTCAGGTGTGCGGAGAAGATGGGTAGATGATGTCGGCTATACCCTTGACTTCTTTGCTCCACATATTCTATTTTGTGGTAAATATATGTGTCTGACGCATGATAATAAGTTAGGGGGAAATGAGAACGCAGATTCCATCATTTGTAATCGCAGTGCTTTCGGATGTCATTTCCCAAGCAGAAACTCATGCGACTCTGAATGCGCTGTTCATGTATGCCGATGCACCCGGAGACGCGCCTGAAGGAAATAAGCAATTCAAGGTCCAAGAGTGGCTGCGTCGTGTGAATAAGACGGAATCAGTCGACCCGTTTCGTGTCCTCGGGAAGATTCTTGAGAAGTACTTGGACGATGAGTCGGCATCAGATTTCGATCCTTCCTCTGATTTCAAGCGCACGCGGAATAAGAAGATTCGGGATGTTTTGCAGCGCGCCAATATACGCTATGCTGGAGGAGGCCTAATCTCCGGCGTGGATTCCAATCAAATACTATCGCTTGAGGAAGAGATCAAGAAGCTGAACGTGCAGGCGGTTGACTACGAGTTCAAGCGAGCCATCAAGAATGTAGATTCCGACCCTTATGAGGCTGTATCGGCGGCTTGCAATATTCTCGAATCAATCTTCAAGGTGATCCTTGAAGATTTGAATATCGAAAAGCCTAAGGTTCAGGATTTGTCGGGGCTATGGAAAGTTGTGAAGAAGGAGCTTGGTTTGGATGCTGACCAGTTGGAGGACCAGGACTTCCTACAGATTCTAAGCGGGCTTTCTGCTGTTATTTCCGGTGTCGCTGCGCTGAGAACACATACTAGTTCAGCGCATGGGAGAGGTAATTTCAGGTATACGCTTAGGTCACGGCACGTTCTGCTTGCAATTCACGCAGCCCACACACTTGCTCTCTTCATTCTACAAACTAAGAAAGACAGAGCCCAACAAGGTAACTTCTAAGGTATCACATGCCCATTTCTGATAAGACTCGGAAGATTCTCTGGGGCCGCTCGGGTAACCGTTGTGCGATCTGCAAGCATGAACTTGTAGTTGACGCGACAGTGAAGGACTGCGGGTCGGTGATAGGAGATGAATGCCACATCATATCCGCCACAGAGAAGGGGCCTCGGCATGATCCTACATCTCCAGAAGACCAGCTCGATGCATATGAGAATTTGGTCCTTCTCTGCCGTATTCACCATAAAATGGTGGATGATCAGGAAGAAACCTACACAACGGATATTCTCCGGCAGATGAAGTCGAATCACGAGGTATGGGTGGCTCAGAAGCTCTCCGACAACCCTCACATTCCAAAGCCGCTCAAACTCCGTCGGGTGAAACATAACATCCCCTCATTCCTCTCGCGACTCACTAGCGGCAAGCAAGTTCTCGATCTCGTAACAGGAAGTCTGGCTTTTTCAATGGATCATGACGAGTTGGGATCAGAGTACGAAGTTGCACTAGTTGGCGACTTTCTACAAACCGCCCGAGATTGGGGGGATATTGGAAATGATCTTGAACCCGCTGACCGTGTAAGCACGGCCTTTAGCCTTACAAAATCCCTTCAGAAACTTGAGGAAGCCGGGTTCTTTGTTTTCGGAGGCCGTGAGATCCAGCTCCTAGAGGGAGGATTCCAAACAGAAGCATCAAACTGGCCCATCTTTATCCTTAAGGTGTTGCGAAAGGACAACGATGAAATAATTTCTGTCAATCTGGAAAAACCGGAGGAAGAGCATGCCGATCATGTAAAAACTGGTGAGTAGACTTTTCCATACCCCCTCACTTCCTCCGATTCATCCTCACCCCGATGAATATCGCGAGCACGAGGACTGTTATCACCACGACACCGACACCCACCAGGACATAGACGAGAGCTTGGTTGTCGCACGGAGCTTGAACTTCATGTTCCTGCGGATAACTTTTGGGGGAGTACGACATCAATTATGCGTGTTTAAGACGCATGAATGGAGACAAACCGATGAAATGGGTTGATCTAGCGGTAAAACCGAATTTCTCTTGGCCAAAGGTGCAAGTGGATATTCCATTTGAGGGACGAAGAGTTGCGCTGCAACCACTAACTGATAAACTCTCTTGTACCGTCTCCGTATTTGATGATGCAGGCCTTACACTTGATGAAGGAGGAACCGTTCTCAGTAGGTTCTTGAGTCGCCTCGCGTGGTCAATGAACGGTGGTGTTGTTGAGTTATTTTTCTGCGGCTCTAACAATCCGGCACGCCCAGGTCTTCTTGGTCGAGGGAATTATGAAACCTCCTGCTGGGCCGCTGTAGAGCCGCATGATTACCTCTTTTTACCTTCGGCGAGCAATGTAAATGCAGACTTGGCCCTTGGGCTCTTTAGAGAAGGACTGAGCGTTAATTCTGTGCCATTCGCCTTTCTAAGTTATTTCAAGGTGCTGAACATTGCGTTCCCTGCGGGGCAACCACAAAAAGACTGGATAAATGCAAACCTCGCTAAGATATGGTATCAGCCCGCTGTCGATAGGATTCACGAACTCAATAAATCCGAATCCGATCTTGGAGCATACTTATACCACCAGGGGCGTTGTGCTGTTGCTCATGCTAATGGAACACCCTTGGTTAACCCAGATAGATACGGGGATAAGCGACGTCTTGAACTTGACTTACCTCTGATGAAGGAAATTGCCGCCTTGTTCATTGAGCAGGAGTTTCACGTACTGAGCAAAGATGCGTTCTGGAAATATCTCCGGGACACCAATGTGAAATCTCCGGATCTGTTGAAGAAGACGGTGACCGCTGATGGTAAAATTGTCTATGCACCGGTCACCTGATATTTGAGCGTTCAACCTCTAATCTTCCTCTCCTGCGCCTGTTCACCCTCAGCCCGGTGAATATCGCGATACGAGGACAAGTCGCCACACCGTCAAACCCAGTCAGGACACAGATGGGGATCTGGGCGGAGCTTGATTTCCGGGATTCCGACATTCTATTTTCAGTTCTTGAAAAGCGGGCGCATATACTTGTGAGCTGACCGTCGTTTCCTCACTTCCTCTGGTTCATCCCTACACCTTTGCGAAGATCGCTATTTTGAGGATGAATGACGCAAAGCCATCTCATAGGGACACAAAATGTCCTAATCGATAATCTAAAATATGGCTGGAAAGTTGGGCGCTTGGAAATACACTGGGGTAATCCTTGTGTTATATGTACGGGAAGGTATTTTATGGTTTTGGGAAACTGATATAGGGGAGCGGGATGCTGCTGACAATTACAACTACGCATAAGCCGGCGACGGACATGGGATACCTATTCCACAAGAGTCCGTTCCGCTGCCAGGCCGCCGACATGTCCTTTGGCACGGCCAACATATTTTATCCCGAAGCCAATGAGGACAAATGCACCCTCGCAATCCTGATCGATGTGGATTCGGTGGGGCTTGTGCGCTGCGGACGCGCACGTTCCAGCATGTCCATGGACCAGTATGTGAGCGACCGTCCATATGTCTGCTCGTCGTTCCTGAGCGTTGCCATTTCAAGGCTCTTCGGAGATGCGCTGAAGGGCAAATGCAAAAAACGTCCTGAACTCGTGGAACTGAAGATGCCACTTGTCTGCCGCATCACTTCACTGCCATGCAGGGCCGGTGAAGATCTTCTCAAGAAGCTGTTTGAGCCCCTCGGCTACTCAATGAAAATTGAAAATGCCATGCTCGACGAGAAATTCCCGGACTGGGGAGAAAGCCCGTATTTCAATATCGAACTCTCACAGGTGACGACTGTCGCGGAACTCATGACCCATCTCTACGTCCTGATCCCCGTACTCGACAACCGGAAGCACTACTATGTCGACGAAGGCGAGATCGACAAGCTCGTCCAGCACGGCGGGGCCTGGCTGTCAGCTCATCCCGAGAAAGAACTTATTGCGCGTCGTTACCTGAAATACAAGACAAGCTACACCCGCGAGGCCCTGGAACGGCTTGATGAGGAGAATCCCATAGAACCCGAAGATCCATCCATTGAGCCAGTACCCGATGACGATGTTGAAACTGCAATGAACCTCAATGATGAAAGGCTCGGTACTGTCCTTTCCGTGCTCAAGTCCGTAAATGCGGCAACTGTGATGGATCTTGGATGCGGTGAAGGCAAGCTCCTCAGGATGCTCCTCAAGGAAAAGCAGTTCACGAAGATCCTGGGAATGGATGTCTCAACGGTTTCACTTGAAATGGCCGCAGGCAGGATGCACTACGACGACATGCCGTCAAGACAGAGGGAGCGCATACAGATCATCCACGGCTCGCTCATGTACCGGGACAAACGGTTTGAAGGATTTGAAGCAGCCTCGATAATCGAGGTCATAGAACACTTTGACGCACCCCGCCTGAAGGCATTTGAAAGAGTCGTGTTTGAAGCCGCCAGGCCAGGCACGGTCGTCATAACTACCCCAAACCGGGAATATAATACCGTCTGGGAGAACATACCGCCCGGTGGATTTAGACACCGGGATCACAGGTTTGAATGGACTCGTGCGGAGTTCGTACAATGGGCCGAGTCAGTGTGTTCGAGGTTCAGTTATGCCGTCAGGTTCCTGAACATTGGCACGGAAGTCCCGGAACTCGGTACTCCGACACAGATGGCCGTTTTCACAAGGGGTGCATGAAGCATGGAACTCAAGATACCAAAACTTTCACTCATAGTGCTTGTCGGAGTCTCAGGTTCCGGCAAATCCACTTTTGCGCGTAAGCATTTCAAGCCTACGGAGGTGATCTCCTCTGACGCATGCCGGGCGTTGGTATCCGATGACGAAAACGACCAGTCCGCAACTTCCGACGCTTTCGATGTCCTCAACTACATTGCCGGAAAGCGACTTGCCTCGGGCCGTCTTGTCGTGGTTGATGCCACCAATGTCCAGGAAGACGCCCGCAAGCCTCTCATGGAGCTGGCGAGGCAGTACCATGTTCTGCCAGTGGCTATAGTTTTCGACTTGAACGAGAAGGTCTGCCAGGAGCGCAACAAGTCCAATCCCCTGAGAAATTTCTCCCCTCACGTGATCCGTAAGCAGAGTTCGGAATTGCACCGTTCCCAGAGAAGGCTTAGATACGAGGGATTCAGGTATGTCTACACTTTCAAGAACCAGGACGAAGTGGATGCCGCAACAATCAAGCTTGAGCCGCTCTGGAATGACAAGACGGAACTCACCGGTCCTTTCGACATAATAGGAGACGTACACGGCTGTTATGACGAACTTACCGAGCTTCTTGGCGAACTTGGTTACAAGACATCTTCGGAAGTCGCCGAAGGTTTCATGGCAGGACCTGTGTATTCTCATCCTGAAGGCCGTACCGCGATCTTCCTTGGCGACATTGTTGACCGTGGCCCCAGGATACTTGATACTTTCAGACTTGTCGTCAACATGGTCGCAGCCGGTCATGCCCTGTGCGTTCCTGGCAACCATGACATCAAACTCCTGAAAAAGCTCAACGGAAAGGATGTCCAGATAGTTCACGGCCTCGCAGAGACACTTGATGAGATTGAATCCATGCCGAAGGAGATCCAGGACGAATTCAAGGGCAAGATGGGCGATTTCATAAACGGGCTTGTCAGCCACTATGTTTTAAACGGCGGCGATCTTGTCGTGTCCCATGCCGGACTCCGCCAGGAAATGCAGGGGCGTGGCTCCGGGAAAGTCAGGGAATTCTGCCTTTACGGCGAGACTACCGGTGAGACTGATGAGTTCGGTCTGCCGGTGCGCTGGAACTGGGCCGCCGAATATCGTGGTCATGCAATGGTCGTTTACGGCCATACTCCCGTGCCAGAGGCTGAATGGCTTAACAGGACGATCAACATTGACACCGGCTGTGTCTTCGGGGGCAGTCTTACGGCATTGCGCTATCCGGAGAATGAACTTGTCTCAGTAGATGCCAAGGAGATATACTGTGTTCCCGCGAAACCGTTCCTTCCTGATGATGCTCCTGAAAAGCTTACGGCTCAGCAACGTCAGGACGACCTGCTCGATGCCGATGATGTTATTGGCAAACGCCATGTGACGACAAGACTACATTCCACAGTAACAATCAGGCAGGAGAACGCCGCTGCCGCGCTTGAGGTGATGAGCCGATACGCCGCTAATCCGAAATGGCTGATATACCTGCCGCCCACAATGTCGCCGTCGGAGACAAGCCGCAAGGAGGGCTGCCTCGAATATCCCGATGAGGCTTTTGCTTATTTCCGGTCAAATGGCGTACCTACAGTCATATGCGAACAGAAGCACATGGGGTCGAGAGCCGTAGTGATAATCTGTAAAGACGAGGCAGCGGCGGAGAAATGTTTTGGCATCACCGGTGAAGGAATAGGGATAGTCTATACTAGGACCGGACGCAGATTCTTCATTGATGGTGAAATAGAGAAGGCGGTTCTTGAAAGGATCAGGACCGCCTGCGAGAAGTCGGGATTCTGGGATGAGTTCAAGACATCATGGGCCTGCTTCGACTGCGAGCTAATGCCTTGGTCTGAAAAGGCCCAGGAGCTGCTCAAGGGACAATACGCAGCTGTTGGCGCGGCGGCCACCGCAGCACTGCCTGAGGCGATACTCACATTGGATGCCGTGATATCCAGGACTGACATTGAAAAGGGCTTTACGATGCCCCCGGACAGCAGCACGCATGAGTTCGACCCCGGAATTCTGCTTGATAAGTTCAATCGCAGGAAAAAGCATATCGAGCAGTACATCGCCGCATACCGGCAATACTGCTGGCCGGTGAAGTCGCTGGACGATCTAAAGCTCGCTCCATTCCATCTGCTCGCAACCGAAGACAGCGTACATGCCGGCAGGAACCATGTCTGGCATATGGAGGCGCTTGCGAAAATATGCGCCTGCGATCCGGGAATCCTGCTTCAAACCCCATACATGACAGTGGACGTCACCGACGAGGATAGCATGCGCAAGGGTGCAGCATGGTGGGAGGAACTCACCGGAACTGGAGGAGAAGGCATGGTTGTGAAACCCATGGAGTTTGTCTCAAGGGGCAGGAAGGGGCTCGTGCAGCCTGCACTGAAATGCAGGGGACGCGAATATCTGCGCATAATCTACGGTCCTGAATACCTGGATCCGGAGAACCTTGACAGGCTGAGAAACCGTGGACTTGGCAGGAAACGTTCGCTTGCCCTGAGGGAATTTGCTCTCGGAATAGAAGCGCTGGAGCGTTTCGTCAGGAAGGAACCGTTGCGCAGGGTACATGAATGCGTCTTCGGCGTGCTTGCCCTCGAAAGTGAACCCGTTGATCCAAGGCTGTGAATATGAGGAAGCCAAGAAGTAACATAAAGATTGAATAATTGTTGTATGTTAACATACTTGTCGGAAAGAGGATATATGAAAAATGATGAATTCGAGAATTTTATATTTCGCTTGACTGGCAACCTGAATGACAGTGTCTTTAATGTTATCTATACGGCACTCAGCATTAATCCTCGTTTGAGAGAAACACTTAACCCAGCCTTCCCATTCCCAAAACTACTACGCATTGGTGTCCTAAATAAGTGTCTCGCCGTTGAGTACCAAGGCCCGGAGGTAAAGGAAGAGGAGCAGTTTAAATCAGAAGCTATTTACCAGCCGAATTACTCGGTATTTGATTTTCTCGGAATTGAAATGTCCCATTTGAAAACACCCACATTGCCGATTACAGACAATGTATTTGACTTCAGCTTTTTCTGCGGTCATTCGATCACATATTTAACCGAGTATTTCTATGACTTTACTCAGGGTCCTTCCAATTATATGATGGTCAATGGATTTATTGATCTTAATGATCCAAAACAATCCCACGTTGTTTCGAATACGACGTATTTCTGGAGCGATCCCGGGGGTGGTTTAAAAATAAGGCATATTGATTTTCTGGAATTGATTCCACTTGATGAAAATGAAAATGTATTATACCATACAGAGGAATCTTATGCAGTATTTGCTGAATCAATAATGCGTACTCGGCTACCATTGTATCAGGTCAAGTTACACGGTATCCTTAACAGCTTCATTGAGCTGGTGTCTCTGCCAGGCATCAGCGAGCCAGTTATTACACATTTTTTAGAGCAGAATCCTGAGATTTTACAGTTAGCCTTTGGAGCTAATCAGCTAAATCCACAAGTTATGCTCATATGGCAGTATGATGCGGGTAAGCCTAATTTGAAGCCGGACTTCTTGTTCCAACGTATGGATGGCTACTGCGATATATTGGACTTCAAACTGCCGGATTTAAAATCTGAGCCAATTGTAGGGACAGCAACCCGACAGCACCCATCTTCCGAGATCGACACGGCAATAGCTCAATTAAACGAATATGAACTTTGGTGCTCGCAAGAAATTAACCGAAATTGGTTAAAGGAAGCTAAAGGTATCAAAATACATGACCCTGTAAAGTATCTTGTTATCGGACATAGCTCTGACTTCTCAGCTTCAGATCGTCAGCGACTGCGAAGCACACGAAATACTTTTGTATTTACCTACGATGAATTTATTGAAATGGCACGTTATCAACTATATCGAATCCGGTGAGAATAGATGAAGAGTATCTAGTGGATTTAATCACCTTTCAAGTAGTATGTTGCAATGCTTGATAGGCTAAGACTCCTTCACATTGGATGCGAGTAAATATAGGCGATGACTATTTAGAATTTAGAGGCAAAACGTGGAGGGTAAACGGACATGGCAGGTTTGTTGTAGAAAAGCCAGAGGGCAATTGCGAATGTCAGGATTTACTCCTAAATAAATAGAGGTGGAAGAATGGCTCAATTCAGTGATATTAAAGTATTCGATAATGGAGCGCGATTCCAAAACGTCGATCTGCACATTCATTCTTACGGTGCTTCACATGACGTAAAAGATACGAAGATGACTCCCGAAGCCATTGTCGACTCAGCGGTTAAGCAGGGACTAAGCGTCATTGCAATCACAGACCATAACACAAACAAGAATGTGGAATTAGCAATTGCTTACGCTCAAGAGCATTACGCCGGACAGATTCTCGTTCTGCCAGGTGTTGAGATTACTACTGCCCACGGTCACCTGCTTGCCTATTTTCCACCTGAACGTATTGCTGATCTTGCTAAGCTCATTTCGCGACTTGAGTTAATAGGAGAGATGGGCAAAGACAACACCCGGACTGCTAAATCTATGTCCGATACGATTACAGAGGTGGAAAAACTGGAAGGGATCTCAATCGCTGCGCACATTGATCGTGAAAAGACAGGCTTCAACATGTTCACGCCTGGCTTCCAGAATTGGAAGAAAGACATTATCACTAACTGTGGACTTTACGGTTTAGAATGTGATACGCTAGACGCTCTACTTTGGTATTCTGACTACGACGAGACAGGTTCGGCAGGAGTCGAACGTAAGAAGATGCTTGCTGCTCGGCAGGTAATGCCAGATCTTTCCGCACGCCACCAGCTCGCTCACATTCAGGGTTCCGATGCACATACGATGGAAGTATTTGAACACAAAGACCCGAATAAACTGTGGACTCGCATCAAGCTCGCGGAATTCAGCTTCAATGCTTTGCGCGTTGCGCTGATAGATCCAATGGCTCGTGTACGTGCCTGTGCTTCAGTACCACACGCAATCCCTCGCATTCACGGTGTGGCAATTACTGGTGGTTTCCTTCATGGAACAATAATTCATTTCAGCGATAACCTCAACTGTTTCATCGGTGGACGTGGTACAGGTAAATCTACTGCAATCCGTGCTGTTGCCTATGCCTTTGGCCTTAATAACGAGTTTGGGGATTATGATAATTGTCCCGATGCAGTCACGGTATTCTGCGAGGACATAAACGGCATTTTATATCGCTATGTACGAACAAGGAATGGTGATATCGAGGTAAAAGCTAAAGAGGATCGTTCTGTAACGGATGTTCCAATTGACGCATTTCGCATTGAATATTTCGGACAAGGGGAGCTTGCAAAAGTCGCCGAAGACCCCCTCAAACGCCCCGAGCTTTTGCAAGCATTCTTAGACCGACATACGAACCTGCGGGATCTCATAGAAACTGAGGAGTCCCTTGTAAATAGCCTACTTGAGAATGCTGGCCGTTTGAATCCACTAGAAACTGCCTTCTGGCAACTTGCTACGAAGAAGAAGTCTCTAGATGAGATTGAGAAGAAGTTAAAGATTGCAGAGGAGGGAAATCTCCGTGAGGTAGTTGCTATGCAAAGTAAGCTGGCCTCCGAGAAGACAATTAGGGAATCTATTGAAGCAATTGCTGTCGAATATACAACAGGATGGAATCTATCTCATATTCAAAGAGATTTTGATCAGATTGTGGAAACATCCGGCACCTGCACTGGAGATGAGATGTCGAACATGAACATAGATGCGATCAAATCAGTGATTCTTGCCAGCAATTCAGCTGTCAAGAATAAGGAGAAGGAATTAAATATTATCCTAAAGACATGCGCTAATGAGCTTAGGAAATTCGCTGGGGAGTTGAAAGTCAGCCATCAGCGTATGAGCGGTGAGGTGGCAAAGAAACTTGCGGATTTAAAAGCACGAGGTCTTGCTACTGACATTCCAGGTTTAGAACTGTTGCTTCGCCAGAAAACATCTGTTGCAAAAGATATTGCTTCAGTGGAGCAACGTGCTAATGAACTGAAACAATGCCGAGAACAAAGGAACAAGCTCCGTGCGGAGCTGGCAGGAGTTCGGGAGCAAATGACCAATCGAAGGAAGTCCCAGTTAAAGGGGATCAACGCCAATCTTGCCATCACAATCACGGATTACACTATATTCGTGAAGTATGACGATGCAGGGATCACTGCGGAATTTGAATCATTCTTGCAGGAGAAGATGCATGGTACGCATCTTCAGGACAACCTGATTGAGACCATTTGCAGCCGTATCACACCTTCGGAGTTTGCCGACTTGGTGCTTGAGTGTAATCATGAGAAAATCTCAACAGTTGTTGGCATATCGTCCGAATGGGCAAAAAAGATTGAAGAAAAGCTCTGTTATTGGAATGTTATTTTTGATCTTCAGGCACTTGCGAAACAGCCAAAACCCATCATCACAGTTCGCACGAAGTCGGTGCCGACAAAGGATATTCCAGTCCTTCAGCTTTCGGATGGACAACGTCATACGATTCTCCTTACAATTGCAATGCTGGCTGAATCAAATGTGCCACTGTTGATTGATCAGCCCGAAGATGACCTTGACAATGCATTCATCTTCTCAAGTATTGTTGCCACCTTGCGGGCAATTAAAGAGAGGCGTCAGGTGATTCTTGTGACACATAATGCGAATATCGCTGTGCTAGGTGATTCCGAGTTAATTATTCCCATGTGTCGCGAAAATGATTGTGGAAAGACCAAGGATCGGGGGGCAATAGATAAAGATGCGACCAAACGATGCGTGCTAGACATCCTAGAAGGTGGCACTGATGCTTTCCTGAGACGGAAGGAAATGTATAACCACTGAAAAGCTAGGCAATAGCTAGCTGTGATTGAAAAAGCTTCTCACTCAACATCTAAATTTTAACAGTCTCCACAGGCAGCCAAGATTCTTGTTCCAGCCAACCGTGCTCCAATGTGAACTCGAGCTCTTTTCTAAAAGGGAAATCTGAGGACTCCAGCATCTTTAGCCCTCGCTTACGCTTTTTCTCATCAAGGTGTCTAAGGGCATGTCTGTGGCGAGTACATTCTTCGGCATTGCATCTGCATAGTTCAAGAGGTTTGATTCCGTTCAGTATTGCAGCTATGGCAAGGCCTTCAGGATCAGTGTCGCCCCAGTGGAAATAGCCAACGTTGCCTGCAACCAGCGAAATGAATCTCTTTACCGCGCTGTTTGGAAATCCTGCACTGTAGACAAGGGCATGCTGATCGTGTTCGCGCATCATACGGTTGAACGGGGATTCATTTTCACAGGATAGAAGAGGCATAGCCATCTTCATGCTGATTCGGTCCAAATGTCCGAGATTGCCGGCATTCAGCGTGGCCGCTTCACCATGCTCCCAAAGACGACTGATCCAGTCAGAGGACTCATCGCCCCAGTGGCAGATAAATGGACCGAAGACGGTTACTGTCAGGGATGTAGGATTCTCGGTGACACCGCATTCAGTCATGGCGCTCTCAGGCGAGCTGCACAGTTCTTCTGCAAGGAGCTTCGATGCGATGCTCCACATGGAGGAACCGCGCCTGAACGCCTTGCTGTCGTCGCATATTCTTGCACCAAG
This sequence comes from Victivallales bacterium, assembly GCA_049297395.1. Classification (GTDB taxonomy): domain Bacteria; phylum Verrucomicrobiota; class Lentisphaeria; order Victivallales; family GWF2-50-93; genus GWF2-50-93. The sequence continues at coordinate 15,597 of JBAQUG010000247.1, forward strand.
TTCAGCGGGGCTGATCGTCTGGTCATTGCCGCGCAGGAAATCAACAGCATCCAGGACGGTATGATAATATGCAAAAGCTTTTTCACTGCCAAGTTCGGATATCTTCCTTCTTACTGCAGAAAGATCCTCCCTCAAAGCCGCGATGGACGCGCCTGACTTCGAGAAAAACATGTCCAAACGTCCTATCAGCAGATCCTCGCCGCTTCCCTGCTTCTCTTTTTCAGGACATACCACCTCGGAAACTGAGGCGAGCCAGTCTTCAATTCGAATTTCCGCGGGCATACGTTCAGAGAAAAAGACGATCTTGTCGCCTCGATGTTTTAGGACTGAGCGGGGGAAGAGAGAGTTCAATGTGAACAGGTCGAAATCACCTGAACCACATATGGTGATCTGCCCCGGCCATTCCTCCTTGCGACAGGAAAAGGCGCGCAGCACCTTTTCAAGCGGATGTTTCAGTTCCGGACTTTTCTCTAGGATTTTCCGGATCCCGGAAGTGTATCTGCCTTCTTCCATCATGTCTCCTTACTGAACCTGACTCCTTCATCCTTCGCGGCTTCGAACACCCCGGGATTTCTCTTCCAGTCGAACGGATACAGATGCACGTCATATTTGGAGTCCTTGACCACCAGCAGTGAAGTCGAACAGGCTATCTCGTCCCTGACACCATCCTGGTCGGGAGAGGCGACAAATAGCTGCAGCCCCAGGTCGGTGGCGAACCCCATCAGTTGGTCGCGCCTCTGTGAGTCGATGCCGTAGAACGCCTCGTCGAAGAGCAGTATGTTCAGTCTGATGCTGGATCCGCCGTACATGAAATGTGCTATAGTGAGGACAAGCAGATAGTTGGGGACCGCCTGCTCGCCGCCGGAACCAATGCTTTTCACCCTTGAGTCCATGACTGTACCGTCGCCCGAGGCGCTGTGCACGCACATTTCGTAATTGTACCAGTTCCTGTAGTCAAGCATCTCCGGAACCATGCCCGGAATCGTGGCTGCAAGTACGTCCTTGTGGTCCTCGAAGAAATGCCCAAGTTTCTCCTCGACCTCCGGATTGTAGTTGGTGTAGGACTTGATCAGCTTCAGGAGTCCCTCGTACTGCTCATTGGGCTTTATCTTTATCCTGTATGTGTTGTTTCCAAAACGGCGGCCCTTGAGCAGACTGTTGATGTCGGCGACCATCTTCTCCAGGCGGTTGACGCTGTTCCAGAGGGTGCGGAGCATCGTGTCCATGATGAGCTTCTTGAAAAGCTCCGTCGTCCTCTCGTTAATCAGCATGCGCTGGTCCTCTACATTCTTCCGCAACGTCTCCTCAAGCGCCGAGATGGAAAGACCGCCCCTGGTGATAATACGGTTGCCTTCAGGATCGTAGTTGAATCCATAGCTTGCTCCCTCCATGTCCCTGATGCCGATTCCTATCTCCGCCTGTTTCGCCGACAACTGTTGGCGGTGTTCCATAACCTTCTTCATCGCGTCGGACTCCACATATAACCGGTTTTCGACACGCAGCTTCTCCACGAACGTCGCAGGCTCCGCCTGTCCGTAATCCCTTTCGAGGGCCATCAGCTGCTGTCCGAGAATGTCCTGTTTCTCCTTCAGCAGATCTCCATTCTTTTTTATGCGGGCTTGCGCCTCCTCGATCTGGATCTTACACCGTAGCGCTGATTCCTTTACAGTCTCAATTTCCTTCCTACATCTGCCTAGCTGGGTTTCGACCTCCTTCATGGTCCTGCTGAGCGCCTCGAAGTCGTTTTCCCTGATAAGTTCATGCAGCTTTTCCAGATGGATTTGTCCGGTCGAGATCTCCTCGGCCGCTGCCGTGGTCTTCCTCTCCATTTCGGCAAGGGATTCTTTGCCATACCCGAGGGACTGTACAATCCCTTTTCTCTTATGGACATCATCCCTAATGTCCTTCACCGAATGGGAGACAAGAGTTTCCATGTCACTGAAAATACGGAGCCGCGCCTTTAAATCCTTCTGTTCCTTCTCATGTTTCCTGAGCAGTTCACCGTTTTCCTTGAGTTCCGTGGAGATCTCCCTGAGCTTGCGTTTCTGCTCATTCTCCCTTGCCTCAGTACCTATGAAGCGCGATGACGCCCCGGAAAAGCTCCTGGCGTGGCTCCTGAACTTCGCCACGCGGACACCTTTCCGTTTCTCGAAGGCAGGAGCATGGACGGAGGACAGCTCCTGCAGGAGTATGTCCAGAACCTGGGGATTGCATTTCATCACATCGAAGAATTCTTTCGCCCATTCGCGGAACTCACCGGATGATTTTGAAATTGGATTGGCGACCGCCAGCCGGTGCCCAGGATGTTCCTTGAATACTAGTTCCGCTGCCTCTTCGTAACAATCCTCGTGCACAGTTATGATGGACAGGATCTCTTCGCCTATGAACTCCTCCATCTCGCCTTTCTGAGTTTCGTCGAGATCAGGATGCCATTCCAGCCCCTTGTAGACTGGTACATGGTTGATCATTCCTCTTTCAAGCTCCTCCTGGAGCAGATCAAAGCCGTTGCGTTCCGGCACCGCCTCCTTGCGCTCACGCAGCGCCTTCTCCTCGGCCTTAAGCTTATCCTCCGAAATCCGGTATCCCTTGATCGCCTCCTCGCAGGTATTCAAAGCCAATTTGATTCCCGATGCTGCATCCCTGACGTCCGCCGTAAGCTTTTCCAACTCCGTCTCAGGCAGGCTCCAGTCCGTGCAGGCACCATGCAGAAAATTTTCGACAGCACCCGCCGCCGTTCCTGTCCCGATGCCGGATTTTATCGAGCTGTCCGGCAGCTTCATCAGTAGCGATTCCAGCGATCCCCGGAGTTTCTTCTCCAGCGACGCGGATTCCGATTCAAGCCCTGCGAGCTTGTCACGGAGCTTTTCCAACACGGCTCCGTCGGCATCAAGACGTTCCTTCATGAGCTTGAGCTTTGCGCGCAACTCCTGCTCCCTTGTTAGGGCTCCGCCCGAATCCTTGGCCTTCAGGTCGTTATGACGGCTGACAAGGTTCAGCTCCTGCTCCTCAAGCTTCGAAAGCGAACTGGCAAGCTTCTTCTGATCTGATTCATGTTTCCCAATACTCTTCTGGTCCTCGTCGATAGACTGTTTCAGATGCAATGTCCTTATCAGCTGTCCTGCGGCTTCAAATGCTGCCGCATTCCTGTTCGATGAGGTGACGCAGTCCATCAGGGAAATAAGGTTCCTTGCGTATGCGAGCCGTTTGTCAAGGTTCTCCAGGTCGCACCGGGAACCTTCTATTGATTTGAGGGCCACTATGACGCGGTCAAAGACTTCCTGGTCCGCTTCCGGCAGCAACTGCTTGAACAGGACATGGTAGTCAGAAGTATGCGCCGCTATCTCCCTGTATGCTTTGCCTATCTTGAGGAAATGGCAGAAGTCCTTGAACTTATCCTTCCCGCCGAGGAACCGTTCCGCGATATGGTTGCGGAACGCCTGCAGCTGCCCGAAGAATCCGGAATCATCCAGAGCCTTCTTCATTTCAGCCTTGTCCCTCGGCCTGTCGCCGTCAGGCTCGCTTATCAGAAAAGGCACCTCCTCAAGTGGGCAGTCCCGGACAATCCCCCAGCGCGTTACCTGGTCGTCCGGTGAGTTTACCGACATCCCGACGGCGATTGTGGTTACTGAGCTCCTGCCGTCTACGGAAATCTCCAGTGCGGCGTATGCTACACCTCCCGACGGGCGCATATGCCCGGTGTCGACGTTATACCTGGTGATGATGCTCTGCACCCTGCGTCCCTGCTGCCTGCTGCCGGTGACTCTGGCGGCCGCGTTGAACTCCATTTCCTCACCTGCTGTAAGGACATAGTGTATTGCGTCGAGTATGGTGGTCTTGCCGGATGCGTTGTCGCCGAGCATGAAAAGATGCCCACCATCCGGTATGCTTATGGTCTCGTCGGTGAAATTGTGGAAATTGACGAGTCTTATTCTGCTTATGTATAAAATATCCTTATTCCTTCCCATCGCCATCCTCCTCCCCTTCGTCTGGTGGCAGATCATCCTGCGCCGCCGTCTCATATGCATTGATCCCCACGGGATTTCCAAGCCGCCCGGCGTTGTAGTGGTAGAGTGCTGGAAGCGCTTCGTAGATGTACTCGTCCCAGGTGATCTCCAGTCCGTGCGGACGCGGAATCTCCCTGACAAGGCGATACCTTATCAGTCGCGACATCAGCGGAGAGAGTATGTTCTTGCGGATATGCTCCGCGGTGTACTTGCCGCACTCCTTCTCGAATAGCTCGGTAAATCGTCTCTGCTGGTGCTCTAGGAGGTCGCCGAATTTGAAATGCGGATTGGCGGCGTCCTCGGCGGTCATGGAGTTCTCATCCAGCAGTTTCTCGTAGAATTCCAGCAGCAGCATGAATGCAATGCATTCGTCCCTCCTGCCGAGGTGGAACTGCAGCCGGCTGGTCGGCGTGATCGCCTCGTTGAACCATGTCTCTTTGTGCACTCTGGCGCACTTCCCGTCCATGATAAGCTCCCAGCCGAAGTTTTCACTGAAGAAATTCTTGAACTCCTGCTGGTGCCTGCGCAGGAACAGGAACAAATTGTCGTTGTCGCTGCGGTAGAAATACGGGGACTCTAGCAGTATGTTGAGTACAGCCTTTGCCTGATCCGGATATTTAACCTTCAGCTCGTTGAAATTATTTTCCATCGCCTTCCACCTTCTTTAATGTCATCTCCCTGAATCCGAGATTCCGCCATTCATCCGATATGGAGACCCTTTCCTTTTCCACTGCAAGCGTGAACCTTATCCTATTCAGTCCTTTTCCATGTCCGAGCATCCCTTTTTTCGACATCCCCATAACTCCGATGAAGTCATCCTTCCCGGAATATTCCGCCGAAGAAACCTTTGCGCCGCATGACAGGGCTTCAGCAGCGAACTTCCCCTCGATCCATCCCTTAAGTTCAGCAAGCCTCGTTTCCTCCATGGACTGGGCAGGAATTCCGCCTGACGACTTGGCGGACAGGTAGGTCCGTGTCGTTTTCCTCGCCTTCTCGACCGCAAACCGAGGCTGCGGAGGATCGGCTTTTGTGAACTCATCCCAGAAATTCGGATCCACGACCATGGCCGACGATGATATCAATTGGCGGAAGAATTCCACCGGAACAGCATTCTCAGGAAGGCTGCAAAGCTCGGTTATGCGCCTGCCTATGTCCTCGCAGCGGTTGTTCCTCCGCTCGATCTCCCTCAGATGGGAGCTGAGCCTGCCCCAGACCTTCATCGCTGAAGTGTTCACCCTGTTGCATATATTGTCTATCTGACCTTGCTGGCTGTAGTATGCTGACAGGCGGGCAAGTATCTTTCCGGGCGTTTCAGCCGGACCGGAGCGCCTCATGAACCGAGGTACTTTCGACAGCTCACGGTCATGTATCGCCGCACATTCAGCAAGACGCAGTTCCAACCCGCTGCTTTGTATCTGCTCCAGTTCGACAAGGATCATCCGGCGCAGTCCATGTATCCTCCGCAGGTATCCGTCGATGTATTTCTGCAGCTCATCCACAATGCTTCCAGCCTCGTCGACGCTGTACGACTTCAGGAGGAATCCGTCCATCGTCGCCGAAAGCTCCGCGAGAATGCGACTGATTCGTTCGGTATATTCGTTGACATTGTGGAGCAGCAGCATCGAGGAAGACGCCCGCCTTGCAGCCTCCTCGCCGTCCAGGTTTTCAGATTTGAAGCGACCGAGTGATCTTGTAAGCTCCTTCAGCCTGGCCAGGACAAAGTCAAGAAGATCCCCGGCATCATCGTTCTCGTTTTCACCTTTGCTCCGATACCTCTCCTCAAGCCAGTACAGGAATGAAATGGTCTCGTCTGCCAGCCTGTAGCGGTAGCGGTCTCGGCGGTCATCACGGTAGCCACGCAGCCGTTCCTTCTCCAGTCTGCCGGCTATCAGACCCCACTCCACGAGTTGGTTCATATGCCTGT
>JBAQUG010000248.1:0-19333 GCA_049297395.1 Victivallales bacterium
CTCTGTGCCTCTGTGCCTCTGTGCCTCTGTGCCTCTGTGCCTCTGTGCCTCTGTGCCTCTGTGCCTCTGTGCCTCTGTGCCTCCTACCTCTGCACTCTGGCACCACCGCCCTTGACAAGAGATTTGACTTCGCCCAGCGTCGCCATTGAGGTGTCTCCTGGAGTCGTCATCGCCAGCGCCCCATGCGCCGCTCCGTATTCCACGCATTCCTGGGGGGGGAGACCTGAAAGGAATCCATAGGCCACACCTGAGGCGAAAGAGTCCCCTCCTCCGACACGGTCGAATATTTCAAGTTTCTCGCGCATGGCCGATTCATAGAATTCACCGCCAGCATATAGGATCGCGCCCCAGTCGTTCGAAGTCGCGCTGTGGACGGACCGCAGCGTCGTCGCCACCGCCTTGAAATTCGGGAACTCCTTGACAGCCTGCTTGATCATCTTCTTGAAATTGGCCGGATCAAGCTCGGAGCATTTCTCATCAAGCCCTTCGACCTTGAATCCAAGAGCCGCGGTGAAATCCTCCTCGTTTCCAATCATCACATCGACATATTTTGCAATCGTGCGGTTCACTTCCATGGCCCGTTTCGTGCCACCGACAGACTTCCATAGGCTCGGACGATAGTTCAGGTCGTAGCTGATTATCGTACCGTTCTCCTTCGCGCATTCCATCGCCTCTATCGCGACTTCCGGAGTGCCTTCGCCAAGCGCCGCAAATATCCCTCCGCAATGGAACCAGCGCGCCCCCTCGTCCTTGAAAATCTTCTTCCAGTTGATGTCCCCGCGTTTCAGCTGGCTGACAGCCGTATGCCCGCGGTCGCTGCATCCGACGGCTCCGCGTGCGCCAAAACCTTTTTCAGTGAAGTTCAGGCCGTTCCTCGAAGCCTTTCCGACACCGTCGAAAGGCACCCATTTAACATGGCTCATGTCAACTCCACCCTGAAGGATCAGGTCCTCCAGAAGACGGCCGACGGGATTGTCGACTATCGCGGTGACAACAGCTGTCTTAAGTCCGAAGCATCTGCGAAGTCCGCGGGCTACATTGTACTCACCGCCGCCTTCCCAGACCTCGAACCTGCGTGCCGTGTGTATCCTTCCATCACCCGGATCAAGCCTTATCATTATCTCGCCCAGCGACACTTCATCCCATTTGCAGCTTCCCGCAGCCTTCACGTTGATTGCACCCATCGTGCATTCTCCTTAAAAATTATTTTTCCAACTCATTGCATATGCCTAGGATCCAGACCATACATCAGCTTTTAACAAAATCAATTTCCTTCCGAACTGCGTTGTATCTTCAATGTTCAATGGAGCTCTGATCCTATCTTCCCTCTGGAGGTAGTAACCAGCGGCATGTAGGCTAGAGTATGTACCAAAAGGGTAAAAACATGGAAATTCAGAAAAAACCAGATATGCTCCAGAGCTCCGCAACGCTGACAGCCGATCCTGTAATGGACTTGGCACAGCCAGGGCAGATCCGGCAGTCAATTGAACAGCGTCGGGCCAGTTGCCGATATATGCAACCGACCGAACTGGTTCAAAAGGTTTTCACGGATCTGGCTATTCCCTCATTGCCTCTCAGGCAAAAGCCTTCAAGCATCAAGCAAAAGCACAAGCCCGCCGCTTTCAGACCTCCGACAAACCTGACCCCGCCCGACTCAACAAGGCGCGAATGCAGATAGGTCCCTGGAGCATTTCGGCAACGCAGGAACTGGAAATGTATCCATTATTTATCCGTGTCTTTCGTGGTTGATGTATTATATTCATATTTATGAAAAACACAAAGACACCTAGGCTCGACTGGAAACGGATAAGGCTTCTCATCAAGCTCGCACTTGAAGAGGACATCGGCAGCGGAGACGCAACAAGCAGTTCCGTGATTCCGAAGAATCTTACCGCCGAAGCCGTACTCGTATGCCGCGAAGACTGCGTCTGCGCCGGACTCCCCGTTGCCGAAGCCGTCTTCAAGGCGATAAATGGAAATATAAAGCTCATTCCCAAGGTCAAGGAAGGCCGGCACTGCAAAAAGGGAACCGTGATGGCCGTTGTCAAAGGAAACGCCAGATCACTCCTGACAGCTGAGCGCACCGTACTCAACTTCTTCCAGCGCCTGTGTGGAGTAGCGACAATATCCGCGAAGTTCGCAGCGGCGGCCAAGGGTTCGAAGACCGAAATCCTCGACACACGCAAGACGACACCCGGCTGGCGCAACCTCGAGAAATACGCAGTAGCCGTCGGCGGCGCTTCAAACCACAGGATCGGACTTTACGACCGCATAATGATAAAGGACAACCACCGCGAACTTGCCGGACTCGAAGGCGACGGAGGCTTGCGCAGATCAATTGAAAAAGCCCGCAGGGCGTATCCAAACCTTGAGATCGAAGCCGAAGCCGACAGGCTTGAGGAAGTCCGCGAGGCCGCCGATGCCGGAGCCGACTACATACTCCTCGACAACATGAACAATGAGATGATGGCGAAAGCCATTAAGATAAATGCAGGACGCGCAAAACTCGAGGCCAGCGGAGGGATCACGCTCGACCGCATCCCGTCAATCGCAAAACTTGGAGTCGACTACATCTCCGCAGGCGCCCTCACCCATTCCGCCAGGGCAATCGATATCGCAATGGATATTTTTGTCAGGAACTGACAAAAATATAAAGGGAACTCCTTACAAGCCGCACAGATATTTATCAATCTTGTTCGAAACTATCACACCGTAGTTTGCGGCACCCAGCCAGCCGGACATTATGATGCCGACCGATCCGGCGTGGAAGAGGCCGGAAACCTGTTCGGAAAGATTCATGCTGATGTCGAGACCTTCAAACTTGGTCCCGAACGACGAGCCAAGCCCGTGAAGGGTGTATCTATTGAAAGTTTTCGGAGTAGCGGCCTCGGTGTAGTCGATCTTGTCCTTGATGCCGGGGACATACTTGTCGAGAGCGGCGAGAGTGTCCTGTATGAGATATTCCTTTGCGGCCTTGTACTCATCCGGATTGAGATTCGCCCAATCCTCATATCTGGCGTTCATGGAGGCGACAATGGTATAATCCTCAGTTCCCGGCCTGATATCAGGATAATATACAGAAAAGGTGCGGCTTGTAACATTCTTTGAAAGCAGCTTCTCGGGTTCGAACGTAGGATTTGTCGAAGTGAAGAGGAGATCCCCGATGAAATCGAATTTCTCTCCTTTCTTCAGCCCGATATAAACCTGGCAGCTGCTCGTGTTAAGCCTAACCTTATTTGCCTTCTCAATGAAATCAGGGGAGAAATATTTGTCACCGGTCCATTCATGGATGGTGCTGAGGATATTGCCGTTTGAAAGCACAGACCTGCATTTTATCTGGCGTCCGTTGATGCTGACACCTGCCACCTTCCCTCCTTCGACTATCACCCTTTCAACCTTCGCCTTCGTGCAGAAGTCTGCGCCGTTCCTTGACAGCTCCTTCTCCATCATGTCAATCATCAGGTCGGTTCCGCCGAGGAAGGTATATACGCCCTTGCTCATGAAGTTCGAGAACACAATTCCATAGGTAATGGCCGGCTCGTCGAGATTCGACCCGTTGGCATAGGTGATGGGCTCCATCAGGAGGCGGACGACATCGTTCCTTCCCGGAAAATATTTATCGAAGAGGTCGCGGTTGGTCATCCTGTTGTCGTCATAGAAATTCATCGCCTCAAGCTCGTTGTAGAAGGCGTCCACCGTCTCCTTCTTCAAGTTGAACTTGTTTATGAGGATGCCGGTGAAATCATCCCGGGTGAAAGTGGTCTCGAGAGTGAACTGGGGATTGTCGAAGCGGATGCTTTTGACCTGTATGATGCGGTCTGACATTTCAGTGGACCAGTATTTCCTGAGGGTCTTCTTCATCCCTATCGGAAATCCGTGCAGGGCGACGTCGAAGATATGGTCTTTTCTCTTGAAATACGTGGCGAGCCCGCCCAGCTGGAAATGGTGTTCGGCGAGGAGGACGCGATGGCCGTTCCTGGCAAGTATGTTGGCTGCGGTAAGCCCGCCAAGTCCTCCACCTGCGACGACAACATCGTATTCGCCGTTTATTTCCTCAAATCTTTTCCTGCCCATATAATGCAATTCCAATAGTAAGACAGGCTTTCCAGCCTGTTATTCATGCTCCATTTTTCAAATTCCAAAACACAAACAATTTCAAAATCCCAATAATCAACTCCCAAATAAAAAGGTCTTTCATATAAGTTCAAGCGCCTTTATCCGCCCAAAGTCACTTTTATTGTCAGTGATAAGCTTATGCCCATATGCAATGCAGGTTGCAGCAATCCATAGGTCATGCGCCCCTATGCCTGCTCCTTCTGATGATAAATCCGCCCATAGCTCCGCATGTATCCTTGCTATCTGAAGATCTGCCGGAATAATCGGAAATTTGTTCAGGACATCCTCGACAAACGCATGCCTCCGCTGTTTCTGCCTGGAGTCAGATGCCTTATGGACACCATAGATAAGCTCACTTGCGGTTATCACGGAGATGTAGAAGAAATCATCTTCCAACCCGGAAAGCCTTTCCGTCAAACTTGCGCTCCCGCGTTCGGCATCGACTATGATACATGTGTCAATCACGCACCCCATGGGTTTTTCTCCCCTGCCACCGATTTCCTTGTCTTCACCAGGTCTGACTTGAATCCCTGCTTCTCTACTTCAGAAAGCTTCGGAAGGGATGAAAGGATGGAGGCAAGTTCCGATATTCTTTTAGATCGTGGAAGAGGCTTGAGTTCGGCAAGGGCCCGTCCTCCGCGGACGATGACAAAACTTTCACCTGCATAGGCGGCCCTGTTAAGATATTCGGAAAAATGCCTCGTGACATCTGTCACATTCGCCGTTATCGAACTCATTTTGCTCATCTCCCTTGATTTGTAAAATAATATAATCATATTTCACGTAAAATCAAATGCAGTTAGCCGATGCATACCGTCCCCTGGCTGAAATCGTCGAGGAGCTGGATACCCTAGAACTGTGGAGGCTGTTCAGACTAATGCGTCCCTCAGGAAAGTCTTGGGAAAACTAGGGGTTAAAAAGTAATTTATAACAATTTATACCTATTTATATTGATTATACCGTATAGCATCGTATACTATCGTATAACCATGTATAGATTAATATAATTGACAAAGGGAGTCTTACTTATGGATCCCATTAAAAATCCATTTTCCCCAGGTGCCGGTTCTCCACCACCAGAACTTGTCGGTCGTGATGCAATTCTAGAACAATCACGGATTCTGCTGGGACGTGTTCTTCAAAAACGTTCGGAGAAGAGTATTCTCCTTACTGGACTCCGCGGTGTAGGAAAGACTGTTCTACTTAATGAAATGAACAAGAGCGCCTTATCTGCCGGATATCGGACAATATTTATAGAAGCTCTCGAAGACAAACCACTGGCTGTACTTCTTGTTCCTCACCTGCGGCGCTTATTTTACGATTTGGATCGTATCGCCGGAGCTGGCGATAAGGTCAGGAAAGGCCTTTCCGTCCTTAAAAGCTTCATCGGAACTATCAAGGTTTCAGTCGGAGATGTTGAATTCGGTCTCGACATTGAGCCTGAACGAGGTTCTGCAGACAGTGGAGAGATGGAAGTCGATTTGCCCAATCTTTTCACAGCTCTCGCCGAAGCGGCGCAGGAACGCAAGACTGCGGTTGCCATCCTGATTGATGAAATCCAATATTTAAGCAAAACTGAGCTCAGCGCTCTCATAATGGCAATGCACAAAATGCAGCAGCTTCAGCTTCCATTGGTTCTGATGGGCGCCGGTCTGCCAATTCTTCCCGGTCTGGCTGGCGATGTGAAATCCTATGTCGAAAGACTCTTCAGTTTTCCAGAAATTGGACCACTATCGGAATCAAGTTCCTCCCAGGCTCTCCAGGATCCTGTGAAAGCGGCCAGAGTTGAATTCAAAAGCTCAGCACTGGAAGAAATATTCCGGCTGACCAAAGGTTATCCCTACTTCCTTCAAGAATGGGGTTACCAGTCATGGAACCATGCCGAAGCTTCGCCTATAACCATGCAAACTATACATAAGGCGACTGAAACTGTCATCAAACGGCTCGATGAAAATTTTTTCCGCGTCCGCTTTGACCGCCTAACTCCCCGGGAAAAGAACTACTTGCGGGCCATGTCTCAATTGGGGGCCGGCCCCTATCGCACCGCCGACATATCCGAATCTCTGGGCGTTAAAATCAGTGCCCTTGGTCCAATCCGTGCAGCGCTGATCAAAAAAGGGATGATATACAGCCCGTCTCATGGAGACATGTCCTTTACAGTTCCATTATTTGATGAGTTCATGAGGAGGGCGATGCCGGATTTCCAACCTAAAGCTGGAATATGAGGAAAAAGCAGGATGGACAAAAGGAAAAACTAAACTAATGCTCAAAGCCGATTTACATACACACACGAACGAGGACAACAGGGATCTGATCACCTATTGCGCCAAGGAACTGATCGACGCTGCATCCGATAAGAAGTTCGATGTGCTGGCAATCACAAACCACGATATCTTCACCTACACGCCTGAACTCATTGAATACGCGGCCGCCAGGGGGATACTTCTCGTGCCTGGCATTGAATCGACTATAGAAGGGAAACACGTGATCATTCTTAATCCCAGGCAGGATGTCGAATCTGTCAAGACGTTCGAGGCGCTGAAGGAATACAGGAGAAAGCATCCCGATATTTTCGTGATCGCACCGCACCCGTACTATCCGCACCTGCGGAAGTACTCCCTGAAGGAGAAGCTCCTGAACAACATAGATCTCTTCGACGGCATCGAATACTGCCATTACTACACAAGCCTGTTCGACCGCTTCAATTCAATGGCGCGGAAAGTCGCCGTCAAATACGGCAAACCAATAGTCGGGACGTCCGATTCCCACCATCTTTTCCAGCTTGACAAGACCTACTCGGTGGTCGATGCCGAGAAGAACATAGATTCAATCATTTCAGCCCTTAAGAACAACAGGATAAAAATCGTCAGCATGCCGCTTCCCCTGTCCATCTACTCGAAAACTCTCGTCTTCATATTCTTTAAATTTTTCATAAAGAGGATAATTTTTCTTATGAGGCGGAAGAATCCCGCCCCATAAGAAAAATTATAGAAGGGAAATAAAATAATGACTCAGGTAATCAGGACAGAATGGGAATTCCGGGCGGTGAATCCGCCGCAGGACAAAGGCAAGCTCAGTGAATTCAGACCCGCGTCAGTTCCGGGAACTGTCCAGATTGATCTCATAAAGTCCGGGGACATCCCTGAACCCTTCATAAGGGACAATCTCAAGGAGCTTGGCTGGTTCTACGGCGTAAGCTGGGAATACCGCACCAGGCTCAGTCAGGTTCCGGCAGACAAAAAATGCAGGATGGTCTTCGAGGGCATTGACACCATATCCACCGTGGAACTCAACGGGGAAATCATCGCCAGGACCGGCAACATGCACATCTGCCATGAGTTTGATCTTACCGGCAAGCTCGTAAATCCGCAGAACACGCTGACGGTCCAAATCGAATGTCCGAGGAAACATGCCGATGAAAAATCACTGGTGGCCGAATTCAAGGTGTCTGAATACCATTGCCAGGGGAATCCGAAGTTCCTGCACCCCCATATAAGAAAATCCGCATATTCCGCCGGCTGGGACTGGCTTGGGAATGTTCCTCCTTCCTCCGGCATCTGGAAGCCGGCCTATTTATGCATTGACGATACATCGGCGGTCATCAGGAACACAAATTACCTGGTTGAACTTTCAAAGGATCTCGGGATGGCCGAAATAACCGCCGAAATTGAAATACTTGCACATGAAAGCACCTTGCTGATAGCATCTCTTGAAGTTGATGGCCTGGAACTGCTGCCATCACACCGCATCCGCCTGGAAAAAGGCCTGAACAGGACCTCTCTCCGCCCAGTAAAAATCTTCAATCCTACCCTCTGGTGGCCGAACGGGCACGGATCGCACAGCCTGTACAGGATGACCTTGAAGCTTTACCACGCCGCCAGCGGTGAAACCATCACTGATGAGAAACACATCGGCATACGGAAAGTCAGGCTCCTGCAGCCAAAGGACAAGGAAGGCCGCAAGTTCGTGATCGAGATCAACGGAAGGAAGATTTTCACGAAGGGGGGGAACTGGATCCCCAACGACGCCTATCTGCCTAGAGTAAAAGCTGAAAAAGTCGAAAGGCTTGTAAGTGACGCGGAGGAATCCAACTACAACATGCTCCGGATATGGGGCGGTGGATTCTATGAGGACAACCATTTCTTCGAACTCTGCGACCGCGCAGGGATCATGGTCCTGATGGATTTCCCGTTCGCGTGCAACCTCTATCCGGAAGACGACGGCATGGTTTCCTCGATAAGAACCGAAGTTGAACAGAACATAAGGCGCATCCGCCACCATCCTTCCCTGGTGCTGCTCAGCGGAAACAACGAATGCTATCCCTGCCATTTTGCCTGGCTTAAGCTGACAAAGGAAGTCCGCTTCTTCGGACGGAAGATCTACGAGGAGGTGCTCCCGGAAATCTGCAGGAAGCTGATTCCCGACATCCCCTACGTCCCAGGCAGCCCCTACTCCCCGGACAAGCCTGAGGATCCGGATGCGCCGGAGTGCGGGGACAGGCATGCGTGGTGGCTCGGATTCGGGATAAGCAAGGAAAAGAACTATCTGCACATGAACCAGGAAAAAGGAAGGTTCATCTCCGAGTTCGGCTATCTCGGAATGCCTCCGTATTCGACAGTGAAGCAGTTCCTCCAGGGCAGGGATATCTCCAGGATTGATTCAGACGTGCTTGCATCACATGAGAACGTGATCGTAACCATGAAAATGCTCAAGGAATACGCGGAGTTCATGTTCCCTCTTCCTGACAACCTGAAGAACTACTGCTATCTTTCGATGATCGCCCAGGCAGAGATGCTCAGGTACGCCGTCGAACATTTCAGGAGGAGGAAATTCGACTGCGGCGGCTCAGTGATCTGGCAGTACAACGACTGCTGGCCGGCTCCCAGCTGGTCCGCCGTTGATTATTATCTCAGGCGCAAAGCCCACTACTACTACATAAAGAGGGCCTATGCCCCTATCATCGCAAGCTTCAACAGGAATGAGGATGGGCTTGTCGAGGCGTGGGCCGTGAACGACAAGATGGCCGGGGGCCACTGCGAACTTCGCATGTATCGCTGCGACTGCGTCGACAGGAAGGAGATCCTTTCGAAGAAGTTCGAGATGCCTGCGAACAAAAGCATTAAGCTCGCAAAGATCTCCCCTGACAAGTTTGATCCGAAAAAGGAATTCCTCGTCGCAGAGATCATCAAGGAAGGGAAGATGCTCGCCAGGAACACCTATTTCGGCGTTGTTCCGAAAGAGTTCAACTGGCCGGCCAGGAAGGATTTCTCCGTCGCCCATGAAAAAGTTTCCGGGACCGTCTTCAAGGTGACCTTGTCGCCGGACTGCCTGCTCAAGGACCTGTATATGAACATCGACTTCGCCGATCCGGACGCAGTTTTCAGCGACAACTTCATTGACGTCCTACCGGAGGACAGGGTCGAGATAAAAGTGAAGACATCCAGGCAGTTGAGCCTAGAGGAATTCATCAACGCATTCTCCATGACTCACCTGAGCAGGAATTTTGCGGTAAAATGATGTCATCCATCCTTTGGTTTCTCTCTTCAAAGGGTTAAATTAAATATTATCGGAAAAGAAACGCGTCAGCAGAGTGACGCGGCTACAGAATTCAATCTTGTCTGTAGTCAAGCCCGTGCGGGCTGTATTACTGTAGCCACGGCACTCTGTTGCCGTGCTCTTGTCTGCATCTAATAAGCATAAACTTTACGGAAGGATGCATCGGCTATGCGTAATAAAATTCTGGCTATCGCCACGGCTTTCACGTTCGTACTTTTCTCCGGCTGCAGCACTTTCAACAGCCCGGAAGAAGTGTCCGGCGGAAAAATAATCAATCCGGATTTCCAGTCCGCAATCAAGTGCGCCAAGGAGCGGGTATTTCCCGCACTTGTCTTCATCATAACTCTGCGCGAGGAATTCAGGGAGGGCAAGAAGGTCACACTTGAAGCTTCAGGAAGCGGCGTCATCATCTCCCCTGATGGAGAGGCGCTGACCAACTGGCATGTGGTCAACAAGGCCACCGAGATAAGATGCCTGCTTTTCGACGGCACCAACTATGATGCCGAACTGATAGGCGACGACAAGGATTCCGATCTCGCCCTGCTCAAGCTGAAACTTCCCGAGAAGCATCCCCCTCTTCCATATGCGGCAATAGGAAACTCCTCCAAGCTCAAGGAAGGCGATTTCGTAATGGCGCTGGGTGCGCCATGGGGTCTCAGCCGATCAATATCGGTGGGAATCATCTCATGCACAAAGAGGTTCCTCCCAATGAAGAGCGAATACAGCCTGTGGCTCCAGACCGATGCATCGATAAGCCCCGGAAATTCCGGCGGACCGCTGGTGAACATCGACGGTACAATCGTCGGCATCAATTCCCTAGGCTCGACAATGGGCGGCGACATGGGGTTCGCAATCCCCGCGGAAACCATCCAGCAGATCATCCCCCAGCTCAGGGAGCACGGAAAGGTCAACTGGACATGGACAGGCCTCCTACTCCAGCCGCTTAAAGACTTCAAGACCAATACCTATTTCAATGCCACTTCCGGGGTCATTGTCTCCGGCACCGAGCAGGAAAGTCCGGCACGCCAGGCAGGGATCGCCTCCAGGGACAGGATCATCAAGATCAACGGCGAACCGATAACCGCAATCACCGAAGAAGATCTCCCTGACATAAGAAGGAAACTCGGGCTCCTTCCAAAAGGCAAGCCGGTGTCCATTGAACTTGAACGTGATGGCAAGTTGACAAACGTTGAGTTTACGCCACGGGAGAAAGGCGAAGTCGAAGGAGTCGAACTCGACTGCCCGCGCTGGGATTTCACGGTCAAGACTATAAACCAGTTCGACAACCCCGAGCTTTACTTCTACAGGAAAAAAGGCGTGTTCATTTTTGGAATCAAATATCCCGGAAACGCCCAGATCTGCGGCCTGCAGAGAAACGACATCATAATCAATGTCGACGGCAAGGACGTCCGGAGCCTCGAAGACATCAAAGTCATGCACAAGGCGGCCATCGAGAACATCAAGGACAAGCCGCGCATCCTGGTGAATGTCCTCAGGAACGGCTCGCTCAAGCAGATAGTGCTTGAATTTTCACGCGATTTCGAGAAATAATTTTTCGTTGGAAAATTATAAAGGAGGATACCCATATGTATAGAAAATTATTTTCCCTACTAGCTTTTGCCCTGTTCGTTTCATTTTCCGCTTCATCCCAGGATGCCAAGGAGCAGGATGAAAAGGAGAATTCCCAGAAGCTTAAGTCGGTTGCCGACGCAGTGATGCCTTCAACTGTCCATGTCGAATATTATCTGAAATATGACAGGGGCGAGGAACCGGTGATAGCCGGTTACAGGTGTTCCAACTGCAGCAAGTTCCATGGCACCAACGCCGGTGAATACGTGAAGGAGAACAGGCCCGTGGAAATTCCAGGATACCTGATCTCGGATACCGAGGTCATCTCCCCGGACATCCTTACACAGCCAAGGTTCATAAGCAAGATCAGGGTAACCAACGGCAAGTCCGAGTCCACAGCCAAAATCATCGAATATGGAGTCAAGCAGCAGGCCGTGATCCTGAAACTCGAGAAACAGCTCGAAGGTTCCAAGCCAGCCCAGATCAATCCTGAAGCCAAAGGACCGTATTTCACCGTAGGATTTTCACTCGACAACGGAATGTGGCAGTTGAACGTAAAAGGTCTTGGCGGCGATATAGTTTCTTATCCTGAAAGCTCTGAGTTTCTCAGGAGAACCATGCCTTCATCCCTGATCGTGAACGAAAAGGGTGAAATCGCAGGAGTATCGATGAATCCTGAGATGAGCGCAGACGACTCATGGAAGTGCCCCGTATCAAAAATGGAGAAGATATCCCAGGACCAGCTCGACGCCGTATTAGCAAAAATAAGGGAATCCGCTATAAAGAACATCGTAAGGGTCCAGGTAAATTTCAGAAGCCCTCAGATCAAGAACGACATGAGGAACGAAATGTCCAGGAATTATTCCGACGATGACGACGAGGCCCAGCCTTTCGACACCGAGCTGAACGCCAAGGGGATCATGCTGGACGGGAAGCTGATCCTGGTATTAGCCGATATCAAACCAAAGATGACAGCCAGACTTGAAGGCATCAAGGTTTTCGCCGAAGGAAGTCCGGCAGGAAAGCCTGCTGATTTCGTATGCTCCATGAATGAATTCGCGGCGCTTGTCGCGGAACTCAAGGAACCTGTCCAGACAAAAGGATTTGAATTCTCAAACGAGGACATCTTAAGACTCCGGTCAGCGCTTCTGCCCGCAGTCCAGGTCAGGATCTACGGCGACAACCTTGTAATGAACTACCTATACAACAGGATCACCGACTTCGACATAGGCTGGAAGGGCAGGCGCTTCCCCGAACTTCCTGGTGTTTCCGATGATATCTTCCTCTTTGATCTCGAAGGCAGGCTCATAGCCCTTCCGCTTGCGTACAGGGCACGTCTCGCAATGGAGAGATATTCATCCTATTCGCGCAATGAGAAACAGATACTTCCAGTGTCGTATCTTTCTGCGGCCCTCAGAAATCTCGACGCCAGCAGGAACACTGCGAACATCCCTCTGAGCGAAAAGGACGAGAACAGGATCGCATGGCTCGGTCTTGAACTCCAGCAGCTCAACCCCGGACTCGCCCGGATGAACAAAGTCTCCGAACTCACCAAGAACGGCAAGAACGGCGCCGTAGTCTCATATGTATTCCCAGCCTCCCCGGCCGCCAAGGCAGGCATAAGGGAAGGTGACATCCTCATCTGCATCTATCTCGAAGACGATCCGGCTCCAATCGAGATCAGGGCTGAGGAACAAATGATGCGCGATTTCCCGTGGACGGAATATGACCGGATCCCAGACATGTATTTCCAGCGCATTCCTCCTCCGTGGCAGCCCTTCGAGAACTCCATGAACTCGTTCCTGACCAATATCGGTTTCGGGAAAAAATTCACCCTCGAATATTGTTCAGGCGGCAAACTCACGACAAAGGAATTCACCGTTGAAAAGGGTCCCGACTACTATGACACCGCCGAGAAATACAAATCGGACTTCCTCGGACTTACCGTGAAGAACCTAACCTGCGAAGTTCGCAGATATTTCCAGAAAAATAACGACGACCCAGGAGTCATCGTCTCCAAGATCGATCCCGGCAGCAAGGCCTCAGTGTCCGGACTCAAACCATACGAAATCATCGTCCAGGTCAACGGCAAGCCCGTCAACAACGTCAAGGATTTCGAGGAGCAGATCAAGGACAAGACCGATCTGAGCTTCGGAGTCTCCAGAATGGCAATCAGCCGCTCCGTCAAAATCAAGATGACCAACGGCAAGGACGCCAAGCCCGCCGAAAGCGAGAAAGCCCAGAAGCAGGAAGTCAGCCCAGTCAAAACTGCTCCGGAAGAATAATAAATGCAGGATCTTATCCATTTCAACACCAGCATATGCAGCGCTGTATTTGCTGTTTTTATCTTCCTTGCCGCTTCATTTTCCATCGGTTCTCTGCTCCCATCCAACAGCCTCAGCCCATCTGGCAAGATCATCATAAGACTTATAATCGGCATGGATATCCTGACTGTCCTAGGATATTTTCTTGGATGCTTCGGACTTCTTTCGAATGTGATCGTCATCATCTCCCTTTCTTCCGCAACTGCCATATTGGCAATATCACTTTTCAGGAAAACTGTATCTTATCCCAAACCCAGGAAATGCAGCTGCTTTAAACACTGCATCCCCCTTGTACTACCTCTGGCAATGCTTCCGATCATGCTGGGAAGATCCCTCTGCATACCAACGGGATGGGATGAACTCACATATCAGCTTGAAGTTCCTGCAAGATGGATCCAATCCGGACATATTGCTATTTTCCCCGACAATCCCTATTCAGCTTTCCCTTCTGCCGCATCAGTGAACTTCTACATCCTTATGCTGGCCGGAGGAATTCTTGCTCCGCGAATTCTTATACTTGCAATATGGGGCATCTGCCTTGTATCGATGTATCTTCTGATAAGGCCCGGCCTTTCCAAAATTAATACAAGCATCTTAACTTTCGGATTCGGCTCATCTTTCGCCGTAGTTATGGCCGCCACATCCGCATATGTCGAGCTTTTCATCCTGCTCCAGGTGGCGGGAATTCTCCTTCTATCAAGGAATTTCACAAACCTCAAGACAATGCCTTATCTGCTGGGACTTGCCGGATTCATGGCTGGAATGGCAGGATCAGTAAAACTGACAGGACTTGTCATAGGTACAGGATTCTTGTTATATATTCTAATATCTAGAGAAGGTCTTATAAAAATAAAACTTAAGGCGCTTTTCGCATATTTCGTTGTGTTTTTTATTATCCTGGCAATCTTCTACATCCGACCATATCTCCTTGCCGGCAACCCGTCATATCCATATTTCGCTTCATTCTTCAGCAGCAATGAATCTACAATTGAAATGAGCAGATATCACCATCTTATTGGGAGCGTGAAATACGGCATACAGGGAATTTCCGCACTCTTCACCGATCCAATCCTCCTGGCTTTTTCAGGAAGCACCTTCGACGGAAATTTCGGCTGGCAGTTCCTCATAATCCTTCTGGCATGTGCATATTCTACTGCAATTGCATATAAATCAAGAAACAACAGGATCGCCGGGCTTCTGATTGCTGCATTAACCCTATATGTTTTCTGGTTCTTCACCTCCCAGCAAGCAAGATTCATCATTCCCGCAGTATTCTTGCTTTTCATAGCCTCAAAACACGCATTCCGCCAGCTTCCGTCAAAAGTTGCAGAGTCTTTGATCATCCTAACCCTCATTCTTTCAATCTTCTCAATCCCTCAGAATATCATGAAGGACTGCTATCTATCATGGAAAACCGTTCTTGGCATGATAAATCCCCAGGATTATCTATATTCCTCAACAGGTCCGGGATATCTAAAGGCGGTGTTTGTTGTAAACAAGACTCTTCCTGCTAATGCAAAGCTTATGATGATATTTGAAAACAGAGGCCTGTATATGGACAAAAAACATGTAATAGGAACTCCTTTCTTCCAGGAAGAATTCTTCACACCAGCTGAAAAGATCCCAGCCCCCCCCCCGGATAATGGAAATCCTGCATGAGAACAACATCACCCATGTCCTGGTCGGGCTGTCGGAGAATGATCCAGACAGGCTCCCCGAATATCTCGAAAGGACTGCGAATTTCGCAAACATGATCGGAGAACTTGCGGCTTCCAGCCGGCTGAAGAGGATATGGGAGGACGAGGGGTTCGCAATCTACGAAGTGAAATGAAAACTTACATCTGGTCAAGCTTCTCTTTCAGAAGCTTGTTGACGATCTGTGGATTGGCCTTGCCTTTGCTCAGCTTCATGACCTGGCCTACGAAGAACTGGATCACCGTGGTCTTTCCTTCCTTGTACTGCTTGACCTGCGCTGGATTCTGTTCTATCGACATGACAACGAATTTATCAATTGCAGAATCATCGCTGATCTGGAGCAGGCCCTTTTCCTCAACTATCTGCTTCGGCGCCTTTCCTCCGGCAAACATCTCCGAGAATACCTCTTTCGCAGATTTACCGGTGATTGTGCCACAGCTTACAAGTTCGACCAACTCGACAAGATGGCTTACAGGAATAGGATTCTTTTCAAATGGGATATTCCTGTCATTCAATTCCCTGAGAAGCTCAGTAATTATCCAGTTTGCCAGCATCTTGGGAGATTTCGCCTGTTTCGCGCCTTCATCGAAGTAATCTGAAAGAGTCTTGTCCTGGGTAAGAACTTGTGCGTCATATGCAGTCAGGCCCATAGTTGCAACGAATCTTGCACGTTTCTGCTCGGGAAGCTCGGGAAGGATATTCTTGATTTTTTCTATTTCAGCATCGGTGAATGTCATCGGAAGAAGATCAGGTTCCGGAAAATACCTGTAGTCATGTGCGTTTTCCTTGCTTCGGAGAAGATAGGTTTCACCGCATTCATCTGTCCATCCACGCGTCTCCTGCGTCAATCTGCCGCCATTGTCCAGGATCTCCGCCTGTCTAGCGATCTCATGTTCAATCGACCGGTGCGCAGCACGGAAGCTGTTGAGATTCTTGATCTCTATCTTTGTTCCAAACTCCTTAGCTCCGGCAAGCTTCAATGATATGTTCACATCGCAGCGCATCTGCCCTTTTTCCATGTCGCAGTCGCTTATGCCGGCATACTGCATGATCTGCTTCAGCGCCGTCAGATAGGCGTATGCCTCATCGGCGGAACTCATGTCAGGCTCGCTGACAATCTCCATCAGCGGGACACCTGCCCTATTGAAATCAATTCCACTGTAGCCAGAAAAATGGGTCAGCTTGCCAACGTCCTCCTCGAGATGGATCCTTGTGATTCCAATTGTCTTGTCAGGAAGATCGTTTCCTGAAAAACCTTTCCCAAATATATGTACGCTCCCCCTGCCGCACAAAGGCAGATCATACTGGGTGATCTGGTAGTTCTTCGGCATGTCGGGATAAAAATAGCTCTTGCGATCGAACTTGCTGAAATTCGCGATCTTACAGCCGCACATCAGCCCTGCCATCACCGTCTTCATCACCGCTTCGCGGTTGGGATACGGCAGCACGCCAGGGAATCCCATGCAGACAGGACATACCATCGTATTCGGCTCCTGCCCGAACTTGTTCGGACACGAACAGAACATCTTGCTGTTCGTCCTTGCCTGGACATGCACTTCAAGACCTATGACTACATCGTATTTTGACATTTTAAATTCCTGGAATGAATTCCTTGATTGCCCTGTTCCTCTCGAAAATATGCGAAATCCGCAGAAGCTGCTTTTCTCCCATGTCCGGTCCGAGCAACTGGATCCCTACAGGAAGTCCATTTTCATGGATATCTGCAGGAATGCTTATCCCACAGATCCCTGCGAGATTCGTAGAAATCGTGAAAATATCAGCCAGGTACATCTGTAGCGGATCTGATTTTTCGCCGAACTTGAATGCTGTCGTCGGAGATACTGGAGTCAGGATCACATCGCATTTCCTGTAAGCCTCCTGGAAATCCCTCCTGATCAGGGTCCTGACCTTCTGCCCCTTTGTATAATACGCGTCATAATAACCGCTGCTGAGCACGAACGTCCCAAGGATTATCCTGCGCTTGACCTCGTCTCCGAATCCGGCTCCTCGTGTCTCAAGATATGTCTCGAGCAGATCGTCAGCCTTTATGCGGTTGCCGTAGCGGATGCCGTCGAACCTTGCGAGATTCGCACTCGCCTCAGCCGTGGCAACTACATAATATGTTGCAACCGCATATTTTGAATGCGGCAGTGAAACCTGGACCATCTCGGCGCCAAGATCCTTGAAAACCTGTATCGACTTCTCCATGGATTTCCTGACGCCTGCGTCAAGTCCTTCAATCTCAAAACACTCCCTGGGCAAGCCGATCCTGATGCCTTTGAGATCCTTCAGTCCTCCCAGATCCTCTGAAAATATCTCCTTCGTATCAGGAAGCGAAGTAGCATCCTTGGGATCTCTTCCGCACATGACATCTGCAAGGATCGCCGCATCTTCAACATCCCGCGTTATCGGACCTATCTGATCAAGAGAGGAAGCAAATGCAATAAGGCCGTAACGGGAGATTCTTCCATAGGTTGGTTTCAATCCTACAACTCCGCAGAATGATGCTGGCTGGCGGATGGAACCGCCGGTATCGGAACCAAGGGCCGCCGGAACTTCGGCCGCTGAAACGGATGCCGCCGAACCTCCGCTGGAACCGCCGGGGACACAGTTGATATTCCATGGATTGGCGGTCTTCTGATATGCGCTGTTCTCACAGGAGGACCCCATTGCGAACTCATCCATGTTCGTCCTGCCGAAAAGAACAAACCCTTTGCCCTTGAACTTTCTTATCACTGTCGCATCATAAGGTGAAATAATCTTCTGGAGGATCTTTGAAGCGCAGGTGCACGTCTGTCCCTTGACGGTAATATTGTCCTTGACAGCAAGAGGGATTCCATCAAATTGACTGAGTTTCCTGTTTTCAGTTCTTCTCGCGTCAGATGCTTTTGCCTGGGACAAAATCTCCTCTTCGTCCAGCTTGAGGAATGCCTTGATCTTGGGCTCCAGCTTTTTTGCACGTTCAAGATAAGCCTTGCAAAGCTCCAGCGAACTTAGCTTCTTCTCCTCAAGGAGCCTAGCTGATTCATGAATCGTAAGATTTTCAATTTTAATTGACATCAGTATCTTTAGTTTATTTTTCTACTTCCTACGTACGTATTCAGTAAACTATGTCGTTTACTTAATCCGTACCTTTGTCATGAAAAAACTGTTGGTTTCGTATTTTATTAGATGTAAATATTCATTGAATCCCATCCTTCAGTGAATATTTACCTTTGTGCCTCTGCGCCTTCTCCCCACTTTCGAACTTCCGAACTTCCGCACTCTAGAACTTCTCCACTCTGCCCCTTCTCCCCACTTTCGAACTCCAGAACTTCCAGCACTTTCGCACTCTAGAACTTCCTAATTCTCCTCCTCCCCCGGAATCACGGCAGGAACTTTTATGAGTTCCCCGCCGACAGTCTCAGGGGCGTTTGAAAGCATCTCGCTACGAGGGAAAGGAGTTTCAGAGACATCGTCACGCAGCACATTCGTCATCTGGACGGCATGGGCCGTAGGTTCAATGTTGGAGACATCAAGTTCTGAAAGTGTGTCAACGTAGTTGAGGATCGTCTCCATTTCCTTCTGGAGGCGTTCCTCCTTCTCAACATCGAGTTCAAGCCTCGCAAGCGCAGCGACGTATTTTACGTCAATAATTTTCTTTTCCATAAGAATCCCTAATAGCGGGAATGACCCCGATCTCCCCATCGTTAAACGCATTTATCCGCGTCTGCTTCATAATATTAGCCATGTGCTTGAAATTCCAAGACAGAAGCACGTCAAATTCGTAATAAGTTGCAAACGCCACATGAACCGCATCATCTTTCATTGTGTCCAATGTATCTTATCTCCTAATTCATAAAGGAGATGATATGACGGCAAATGAAATTCATATCCCCGAAAACTGGACGGCCACTGTCCGCAGGGGAATGCTCCATGCCGTGTCACTGGCGCATTATGCAATGGTCTATACAAGGAGCATGGCGGCGAACTCCCCGATTGAACGTGTCAGGCTGAAAGGAAAGCTAGACAGGGCGGAGAACGAAATCGCCCTGCTCAGGGAACAGCTGGATCTCATCAAGGGCAGATTCAAG
>JBAQUG010000249.1:0-17520 GCA_049297395.1 Victivallales bacterium
AGTCTTATCCTCCTTTTAATTTAAGTTAAGATAACTCTTAACTTTGGGAACCGCTTCGCGGTTATCCCGCTAAAGGGTAAGACTCATGTTATCTCCATGGAGCGTTGTCACGCTCGTAAATCAGAAATCCACCCCACTGCATGTTCAGATTATTTTCCCTTCGGCATTCGACTGTTCGGCTGTTCGTTATTCGACTATTCAGAGTTGCGGCTCTTTGGCCTCCTAATTTTTACCACATCCACTCCGGCGCCCATTTCCAAATCCATCGCCTTTTCCGCTGCGAATGTCGCAGCCATGCTGTTCAATACATCCAAAGCCGACGTCTTTATTTTTTCATTGCCTCTGACCGCTTCAAAGAAGTGCATCAGCATTCCCTTCTGATCGTGAACCTGCTCCATCCTGTCAAGGTAGCTGAAGTCATACTCGGCATCGCATCTTGTCGACTGTCCACCGCGTGAATCGCAGGGGACATAGACGTTGGCGACCACGAGTTCGCGGTCGGCATCGGCATGGATCGCTCCCTTAGAACCTGTGACCACCACAAAATCCTTGTGTCCAGTTTTCTCCCACCACTTGAAGCGCTTTTCACGCAACACCGGATCGCCCATGTCAAGATAGCCTCCGAAGTCCCATTCCGCCTGCAGTCCGTGATGACTGCCTATGACGCTCTGGGCTCCGTTTGCATGCTTCAGTATCAGAAATGCGTTGTCCGGGAACTCGTAATGGCTTATCGTGTTTGGGCCGTGGAAGGCAAAGGCGCGGACAATATCCGACTTCGAGAAAAAGTGGGCCAGGTCGATATAATGGACAAGTTTCTCTGCGATAAGTCCGCCGGCGGATCCCTTCTTGAAACGCCATCCGCCCTTCTCTCCCATGAACGGGCCGCGGCTCTCATAGATGAAGATGTTGCGAACTTCGCCGATCTTCCCTGATTCGATGATCTCGTTGATCTTGGCGAACAGCTTCGATATGCGGTATTCAAAATTCACGGCAAGGATTCTGCCGGTTTTCTTCTGGGCGTCCACCATTTTCCGACAATCTTCCATGTTCGTGGCCATCGGTTTTTCCACAAGCACATGGCATCCCTTTTCAAGGCAGAGAACAGCCTGCTCCGCATGGCATTTGTTGGGTGAACATATTTTTACGCAGTCCGGTTTTGTTTTGTCGAGCATCTCGCCGAGATCGGCGAATGTCTTTATTCCAAATGCATCGGCGACGCTCCGGGCGGTTTTCGCGTCAGGCTCAAAGGCTCCGACGCACTCGACAGATTCAAGTTTCACGGTGCTAGAAAGAGTCTCCCTGCCCACGGCCCCGCATCCAATCACGGCAAATTTCAGTTTCTTATTTAATTTGTTGTTCATATCGAACTCCTTTTTGAACTTAACCGGCTTTGCCGGGATTTAATAACTTTTCTGACAGGATTTACAGGATTCCAAGGATATTTATGCCGAACTGCATTCATCGGGAAAAAACGCGTCAGCAGAGTGACGCGGCTACAGCCTGGATTTGTTGTAGCCACGTCACTCTGCTGACGTGCTCTTTGATTGCGGACTAATTTTAAATCCATATTTAATCCAGCTTATCCCGTTATCCTGTCTAAAATCCAGTTTGCCCTACCTTCATGTCGTTAAAGTATCGCTGTCAGCCTTCATGAAATCCTTATTCTTGTCGCCGACCCAGTAGCGTTCACCGGCAATGCACCAGATGAAATGGAGTTCCTCCTCCTGGCTGAAGACCGGGTGGTAGTTGAGAACCGGAATCGACACAGCATCCATTTCACCGACGGAGGTGACGAATGTCTTGCTTTTCTCGTCCTTGTACGCCTCCATCGCCCCCTTTCCCTTTGTAAAAATATATATTTCCTCCTGGTCGGTGTGGTTGTGCGCCGGATATGCCCTCGTGTATGGCTTGTATATCGTATAACCGGCAATCAGGCGGTCAGCTTTTTCGCCGACATCGAACATAAGATAGACATCCTTTCCGTCGAGATGACGGATTCTGGTTTCATCCTTGGAGAACTTTTCCCATGAGCCATGGAATAACTGATGGCTTTTTTCCGCCTTTGCCCGGCAGACAATCAGTTTCGCATCGGTATGGCCGACATTGGACAAATCATAGGACACCCCCATCGGAATGTACAGTACATCGTAATGGCTGAGCCGGAATGAGGAGCCGCCAGCAGCGACAATCACCTCTCCGTCCAGACAAAACAGCAAGGCCTCCTCTTTGGAATGGCATACTGGGGAGCTTGATACGCCTGCTCCAATTTCATACACTCCATAGGTCAGGAAGTCCAGATTGCCGGACAACGGGGTGGACTTCTCGCAATAACGGAATCCGCAGTCGTTCGCTCCGATGAACCGGGGCGGCTTGATTTTCTTATCTTCATCCATCGTAAAATCTCCTTTTTTATCTTTCATCTGATTGCCGTTGCAATCAGATGGAATAGCAAACAGGTTTGGAAAGGGTTGGGGTGCGGGGAAGGGAAGAACCTTTCCTTAAAAGGTTTTCACCTCCCCGCATTCAGAGTTTTGAAATCGGCTCGACTGAAGCTCAACGACTTGGCCGGTCTCGATTGATTTCAGGGCGGCGAGGGAGACACGGAGCGCGGCCCTGCCGTCCTCACCTGCGACTTCCGGCTTGCGATCCGTCTCAATGGACTCAAGCAGGTCGGCTATGCGCACGGCAGGTCCGCAGGGGTTGGGCTTCGCGTCAAATATCGTCGTGCTTTCCGCCCGCCTGACAAACACTTTTCCGCCTTCGGTCCAGGCGGCAATTGAGGGACCGACAAGTCTTTCCTCCTGCATGGTCTGGAATCCCTCCGGCATGCCCCAGTCGACAAACGCCCTCAGCACATGTCCGTTCTCCATCGTAACCTGGATCTCGGCTGCGTCGACCGCCAGATCGGAAATGCCTGCCGTGCGTTGTTTGCCTTTGGCGAAGACGCTCCCGTTTGCAAAAACCATTTTAGGCTCCGACCCCGTGAAGAAGCGCATCAGGTCGAACCAGTGTCCGGCCATGTCGATGACCGGTCCTCCGTTCATGGATTTCGAATGCATTGCAGGTTTTGGACGCACCTCCCGGATATCCACGAAGTTATAGAATACCGTCCCTCCGAATTCGCCGTTCTTCACAAGTTCCTGGAAGCGGCGATAGTGGGGGAATCCACGGTACTGATAGGACACGGCAAGCTTGACTTTGTTTTCCCTGGCCGCCTTGATCATGGCGTCGGCGTCCTTTTCGGTCAGGGCTATGGGCTTCTCGCAGAGGATGTGCCGTTTTGCGCCGGCGGCGAAGCAGGATATCTCCCTGTGGAGGCAGACGGGAGTGCAGACGCTGATGACGGATACGCCTTTCTCCTCAATGGCCGAGCGATAGTCCGCACAGTATTTTGCTCCATATTTGGCCGCCATCTCCTCGCCGCGCGCCTTGTCGGGATCGAAAACCGCGAGTATCCTGGAATCTTTGCGCTCCGCCCATGCTGTCGCATGGATTTTCCCCATGTCGCCGCATCCGATTATCGCAACTCCGTATTTCATTTTTTTAAGTCCTTTCATTTGTGGAAGATATTCTTAAGGTATTTTGCATTTATCATTGCAGACTTGTCCGGGCCGATTGAACTGACATCCTGCTCGGCGGCGACCCAGATTCCATCCTTGATGTTCTTCTTGATCCAGGAGGCGGCCGCGCCCAGGTCCGCCACGCCTGTTCCAAGCTCCACCGCATCCATCTTCTCGTCAAAGCTGGAGAAATCCTTGAAATGCACCATGCCGATCCTGTCACGGATCTTGTCAAGGAATCCGGAGACCTCGACATGCGCCTTGGCCAGCCAGCCGATGTCCGGGCAGAACCCCAGATTCGGAATTGGAGCGGAGAGGATCGCCTTCATGATCCTCCAGTCCTGTGCAAACTCCCAGTTGTGATTGTGGTAGAGGAGCCTTACGCCCCTTGCCGCGCATGTATCGGCGGCCTTGGCGAGTGATTCCAGATCCTTTTTGAGGAGGTGCTCCAGGCCATCATCCGTTCCGTAGTTGAAACCTGAATACATCAGCGTCGAGCATCCGATCTTCTCAAGATATTCGAGAACCGCGGAGAGCATTCCCTTCTCTTTTCCGGCCTGGTTCAAGTCCTGTAGATTGCCGCCTATATGGGAGGCGACAAGTTCAAGTCCGCAGCTTGACAGCTCCTTCCTCAGGTTTTCCGGGTTTGTGGCCTGAAGGTGGCGCCATCCGATTTCCACTCCCTGAAACCCGGCGGTCTTCACGGAGGAAAAGATTTCAGGAAAGTTCCGGCTCTGATCGTTTCCCCAGGTTATGGTTTGACATGCTGTCCGAACGGATCTCATTCTTGATACCTCCATATGATAATCTGCCAAATAACTTGTCGATGGCTATTATTATAATATCTATATTAAATAATGTCAATATAAAGGACTTAAAATAATTAATAATAAATATAAAATAATTATAACTACTTGTTTTACAAATAATTATAATTATTTTATCTTACGTATAATTAATTTAATAATTAAATTATATAAATTAACTATTGACATTGATATGAGATATGTTATTATTAGATAATAATGAAAGGGATGAACACCAATGAGGACGAGTACGATTGACAAACAGGGTTTCCTGATTGACTATATCCGCAAAAGCAGGAAGACTTCCCGCAATGAAATAGCCAGGCGGTTCAATTTGAATTCCGCCACTGTTACAAACCTTACCGAACGCCTTCTGGACAGCAGGGTGATAGTCGAGGACAGGGACACGACAGCAGCTGCCCCCGACAGTGCAGGAAGGCCTCCGATAATTCTCAAGCTCAATCCTGACGCCGCCTATTTTGTTGGAGTGAATTTAAATGCGGAAAGCCTCTGCGCATGCCTCATAGACTTCACAGGCAGGCCTGTCAGCACCATGACTCGGACTTTTTCCCGCCCGGTACACAAGGATGCGGTCATCAAGAGCATCAATGCGGTCATCGGTGAGTTGATCGAAAAAGGGGATGTTGACAAAAATAAAATCGAGGGGATTGGAATCGGGGTTCCAGGAACTCTCGACAATCGCAGCGGCCGCGCCATTTCATATTTAAGGATAAAGAAATGGAAGGATGTGCCGATTGTGGACATAGTCAGTCCGGTTTTTTCACTTCCGGTGTTCATCGAGCAGAACAGCAACTGCTTTGCCCTGGGCGAAATAAGCAATGGGGATGCCCGGCAGTACGCCAACATTGTCGCCATCGTAATCAGGACCGGGATTGGAATGGGGATAATCCATAACCGGGAGGTATTCTCCTTCTCCCAAATCAGCGCCGGAGAGCTCGGGCATGTCACCCTCAACCCGAAAGGCGGCAGGTGCTGGTGCGGGAACCACGGCTGTCTTGAGACATTGATCAGCGGATGGATTTTGCCCAAAAAGATCCGGCAGGCCCTGAAGAAGGCGAATATCGGACCGTCCGGCATTCCCACGGATCCCAGGGAGTTCTGCCGCCTGGCGGAAAATGGAAATGAGTTGGCGGTATCCGTCCTTGGAGGGATGTTCGAATATCTTGGAATAGCCATCACCGACATTTTCAGGCTCATCAGGCCCGACGCCATTGTAATTGACGGACACTTCAACGGTGCGCGATCCTTGATGAGGGAAAAGATAGGCAAGGTCATGAAGGAAAGGCTGAATTCCGGCGAGAATCTTCCAAAGATAATCATCTCGACAAGCGATGACACTATCGGCGCATGCGGTGCCGCCCTCATGGCGGTATCGCGGCTGTATAATCCTTTAAGTTCCGGAGCCTTCAACATTCAGGACGGAAAGCATGGGAACAAGAATTAAGGAGGGCTTTGCCCGCAAGCCAGAAGAATAAAAGAAGTCAGGAGCCAGTTACCCGAACGAAGTGACGGTACGAAGTAAATTCAGCGGCCTCCCGTGATGGCCGCAATTTTATCATGTCTTCTTTTTTTTAAACTCGGTCACTTGGCCACTTTGAATCCATTAAAAACTTTGAAATTATTTAACTTTCAAGAGGGAGACGACAATGTGGATGTTCAAATTGCCGACACAAATCATATTCGGCAATGGCTCAACAGCTAATATTGGCGAATACGCGGCCAGGTTTGGCGCTAAAAAAATGCTGGTCACCGACAGTTTTTTATTGGGTTTGCCGCAAACCAGGAAAATCATCGCGCAACTGGGCGACGTCAGCGTCTTCTCCGAAGTCCAACCTAATCCGACGGTCGCAAATGTCGATGCCTTAAGCGAGCGCTTGAAACATGAATCCATCCAGCTGGTGATAGCATTGGGCGGAGGCAGTTCCATCGATTGCGCCAAGGCCGCTGCAGCGCTGGCTAAATCCGGAGAATCCAGTATCCGCGCCTTTCACTCGGGGGGGCAGAAGTTTGGCTCGGAATGCCTCCCTCTGATTGCGGTGCCGACTACTGCAGGCACCGGTTCGGAAGTGACCCCTTTTGCAGTGTTGGACGATACCGAAAAACAGATCAAGGGACCAGTCGCTTCCGACCTGTTTTATCCTAAGCTGGCGATTATTGATCCTGAACTGACTTATTCAGCGCCTCTTAAAGTGACAGCTGCGACGGCATTGGATGCGCTGAGCCACTCCATCGAGGGATACTGGTCGAAGAACCATCAGCCGATATGCGACCTTCTGGCCATGGAAGCTGCGAAAAACATTTTCTGCCATCTCGGGAACGTGCTGAGGAACCCGTGTGACAAGACAGGCAGGGAAGCCTTGTCATATGCCGCCCTGATCGCCGGAATGGCGTTCCAGCTGCCGAAAAACGCAATCATGCATGCATGCTCTTTTCCATTATCCAACCGGTTTCATCTGCCGCACGGAACAGCCTGCGCGTTTACGATGGAGGGCGCAATCAGGCTGAATGCTCCGCATATGGGCGGACGAATGGAAAAGTTTGCAGCTTCCTGCGGATTTCAGGATTTGGACCTGATGATTTTGAAAATCACGGAGCTGAAAAAACAGGGCGGACTTCCGTGTACTCTTGAAGAAGCAGGCATCGGTAAAAAAGAGATTGAACTTCTTGTCGAAGAGAGTTTTCATCCGCTGATGAACAACAACCCCAAAACAGTTACCCGGGACGATTTGTGGAAAATATATTCGGAACTTGGAGAATAAGCCGTGAATGAACTTACAAGAATTGCGTTGGTCGGCATAATTGTGCTGATCACGCATTGCCTGGAAGGTATTACCGGTTTCGGCTGCACGGTGCTGGCGCTGCCGTTCATAGCGCTGCTGCTGGGAATCAAGACAGCTGTTCCGGTGCTGGTGGTGCTGGCCTGGATTCTCGCCGCCTATATAATCATGAGGTCATGGAAGAATATAAAATGGAAGGAATTCCTGTTCATTCTAATCAATGTCGGGCTCGGGCTCCCTTTCGGAATTGTCATGTTCGGCTATTTTTCCGAACATGCCCTCAAGGCCGTCCTGGCGTTCTTCATGGTTTTTGTCGGCCTCTACGGGCTGCTTCATACCCACCGGAACAAGACGGATCTGCTGAACGGGAACGTCAGGGCGGAATCCCGGAAAACACCGCTGATGCGCGGAATCCTGCTGCTGGGCGGAGTGATTCACGGCGCATTCGGCACAGGCGGACCGTTCGTGGTGATCTATGCGGCAAAGGCGCTGCCCAATAAGACGCTGTTCCGGGTGACGATCTGCCTGCTGTGGCTCACATTGAATACCGTGCTGATGATCCAGTGGACCATAGGCGGACAAATCTGGAACAGGGAAATCGGTGCAAACATTGCCTGCGCCCTGCCATTTTTGTCCGGAGGGATGCTGCTGGGGGATTATCTGCACCATAAGGTCAATGAATACTATTTTAAGATACTGGTATACGTAGTGCTGTTGAGTTCGGGTTTAGTCATGGGTTATTCAATTATTTATTAGCAGACAGGTTTGGAAAGGGATGGGGTGCGGGGAAGGGAAGAACCTTTCCTTAAAAGGTTTTCACCTCCCCGCATTCAGAGTTTTGAAATCGGCTCATTTATAAAAAGGAACCTTTAAGGAGTGAAAAAATGACTGAAAAATTTGATGAACAAAAGTATGACCTGTTGGCCAACGAGATGCGGTATGTGATTACCGACATGATCTGCAGGGCCGGTTCCGGCCATCTCGGCGGCGCGGTGTCGCTTATTGAAACTGCGATTACGCTTTATAACCGGATTATGCATGTGGAGCCGGGCAATCCGAAATGGGAGCAGCGCGACCGGCTGGTGCTGAGCAAGGGACATGCGGCGCCGGTGCTGTATGTAGTGCTGGCATACCGTGGTTTCTTTCCGAAGAGCTGGCTGAAGACCCTCAATGCGGATGGGACAAAACTGCCCAGCCATGCCGATGAGCGCAGCGTGCCGGGAATAGACATGACAACAGGTTCGCTCGGCCAGGGATTGTCCGCCGCCTGCGGCATGGCGTTGGCTGCGAAAAAAGCCAAGCAGAAACACCATGTCTTCTGCATCGTCGGCGACGGCGAACTCAACGAAGGGCAGAACTGGGAGGCTGCGATGTTCGCACCCCAGTACAAACTCGACAACCTGATTGGGATTGTCGATTACAATAAACTCCAGATCGACGGGTTTACTCACGAGGTGATAGATTTGGAGCCGTTATCGGATAAGTTCACCGCCTTTGGATGGAATGTCCTGGAAATGGACGGTCACAGCTGGCATGATATTTATGCCAAACTGACTCTGGCCAAACGCATGGACAACGGCAGGCCGACCATCGTGATCGC
This sequence comes from Victivallales bacterium, assembly GCA_049297395.1. GTDB lineage: Bacteria > Verrucomicrobiota > Lentisphaeria > Victivallales > GWF2-50-93 > GWF2-50-93. The sequence goes on from JBAQUG010000249.1 coordinate 8,765, forward strand.
CCATACTACAAAGGCGAAAAATTGCGCCACTGTCGAAAACACTCCGGGAAGCCACAACATAAAAGTCGGCGATGCCAAGGCGCATCAGGGTTTTCTCGATTCGATTACAACCGGCAAATTCGAACTGCCATACTGAGGCGGGCTACGCCCGCAAACCAAACTCGAAATCCGAAACAATAAAGCAGAAAATTCAAATGTTTGAAAGACCTTAAAAAAAGGATTGTTAAAATGGAATTATATGAAAAAGAGATGCGGGCCGTATATGCGGAAACGCTCAACGAGCTTATCGAAGCGAATCCAAAGGTAATGTGCCTGGAAGCGGATTTGAGCAAAGCCTCGGGCACCAATCCGGCGGTGGCGCAGAAGCACCCCGGAAATTTTGTCAATGCCGGAGTTGCAGAGGCGAACATGATTGGAATAGGAGCCGGCATGGCTACCGAGGGGTGCATCCCGTTTTGCGCAACCTTCAGCTGTTTTGCCAGCCGACGGGTCTACGATCAGATCACCTTGAGTGTGGCTTATGCCAACAACAATGTCAAAGTGATTGGCACCGCGCCTGGCATCACCCAGGGGCCTAATGGCGGCACCCATATGTGCTTCCAGGATCTGGCAATCATGCGGGCAATGCCCAACATGCATGTCTACAGCCCCTGTGATGTCTATGAATTGAAGGCGGTAATGCGTTACATGGCGAAGGAAAAACAGCCGACTTACATGCAGCTGATCCGGTCGCAGATCAACAAGGTTTTCAATGAATCATATGTCTTTGATCCGAACAAGGCGCTCGTCATCAGGGAGGGCTCCGACGTGACGCTGGTTTCAACCGGATACATGACCCAGTTCACGCCGGGCGTGGCTGACAAGCTGGCGGCTGAAGGAATCAGCGTGGAAGTAATTCACTATCCGTCGGTCAAGCCGTTCGATGCACAGACGCTGATCAAGTCCGCCAGCAAGACCAAAGGTGTTGTCACAGTCGAAAACCAGAGCATCATTGGCGGACTAGGCGGAGCGGTATGCGAAGTTCTGGGTGAGCATTGCCCGACTAAGGTAAAACGACTTGGCATCCCGGACAAGTTCGGGGAAGTCGCCACGGAACAGTACCTGTTCGACAAGCACGGCTTCGGTCCGGAGCACATCGCTGCTGCATGCAGGGAAATGGCGGGAGGAAAATAATGTGTTCTGACAAAAGATCTGATTGTAAAACTCAAACTTTAACGGAGGGCGGGTTTTCTTACCCGCCAACTCTTAATTCAATCGTGTAGGAAATTGTATTTTAGACAGGATAACAGGATAAACGGGATTTTAAAATGGATCTAAATAATAAATTGCAATCAAAGAGCACGTCAGCAGAGTGACGTGGCTACAATAAATCCAGGCTGTAGCCGCGTCACTCTGCTGACGCGTTCCTTTCCCGATGAATGCAATTGGCTAAACAAGAAGGTGATTTTATGAATGAGAAAGGAAGTATTCCAGAGGCAGATGTCCCTCCACCGGCAATTACTCCCAGAGAGTTGTCGGATAAACTGAGGCGGATAGAGGATGTCTTAAATGCCGGACGATACAGGGGAATAGTCATCAAAAGCGAGGGGGCCATGCGCTGGCTGACAGGACTGAAGCACCAGCTGGGAGACATATCTCCATCCGCCATTTCCCCTGTAAATGCGCTGGTCGTCGTGCGCGGAAACGGACAATATGGAATCAAGATCGCGGCGAAGCCCTATGAGATACCCCGGCTGGACGATGAAATTCCGAAGATATTCAACGCGGTATCCGGGCTTGAATGCAAAATTGTCGAATCCATGCCGGAAACAGATCCGGGAATCATGACTCCGGAACACAGCGGCTATGCGGAGACAATTGATCGCATTGTCAGGCCGCTGGTCGGCGGTTTTTCTGGAAACCAGTACAAAAAACTTGACTGGCTTTCGAATATGAGCATGAAAGTCCTCGCTGAAACCGCGCGCCAGTTGAAGCCGGACATGGACGGGCTGTCCGTGCGCGGGCTGCTGTCCCTGAATCTATTGAAGCATGGAATTGATTCCAATCTTGTCCTGGTTGCACTGAAGGGTCAGGAAAAGCATCTCCATCCGATTGCCAGTTCCGCTTATCGCGTGGAGCGGGATTCCTGGATGAAGCTGGTTGTGGGCGCAAGATACTCTGAACATATCGTATCTCAGTCAATCATGGTAAAGATTGGGAAGCCGCCGACTAAGAGTGAAAACACACTTTACATGGCGCTTCAGGACGCGGCCGTAGAGTATGCCGACTGCTACCGGAGCGGAGCATCAGAAAGTGAAATTTATTCTGAAATGACCGCCCGCTTCCAGAATGTCGAAGACATATATGGGCTAAAGGGCTTTTCTGCATCAGCCTTGCTGCACCATCCCGGCGGAGGCACATCCCCGCTGGGCAACCGGGACCGCATGCTTTCCCCAACTGGCGGAAGAATTTTTGAGCCGTGGACTTCGTTTGCCATAAATCCAGTTGATTCAATAGAGGGTTTCAAGGTGGAGATGCAGGGCGTTGTCCAGCCTGACGACAAACCGCCATCAATCCTTGATATTGCGAAATTCGCAAATGAACTTGTTGGCTTCCGCAAAGTCAGATCTTCGGGTGGGACTGTTGCAGAATTACCAGATTTGTTAACAATAGGCTGAAATGAACAAAGGGAGATATCATAATGAAAATCATCATGGGATCGGCGGTAAAAGGTTTGGCATTGAAGAACAGCATAAAAAAGCATCTTGAGTCGCAGGGGCACGAAATCATCGATGTCGGCTGTTACAACGCCGACAAGTTCATCAAATATACTTCAGTCGGTGAACGGGTGGCGAAGGCCCTGCAGGATAGACAGGCCGAACTGGCGATCAACTGCTGCGGGAGCGGCACCGGTGCCGCCATGAGCGTAGGAAAGTTCAAAGGAGTTCTTGCCTGTTCCTGCGAATCAGTCTCTACCGCCAAATTGATCCGGGTGGTGAACGGGGCAAACTGCCTGTGCATGGGTGAATCCATAGTAGGCGAAAAGCTTGGCTGCGAAATGGCCGATGCATTCATCAACGCAAAATTCCAGGATGCCGCGGGAATTCCTGCCGATGTCATGGGGTTCTGGCTGGAGGCGCGCGATGAAATGATCCCTAGAGGAGAAGCAGCAAAGCAGAGGAAGTTGGAAACGCTAGAAGATTGAAGCAATAATTGGAATCCACCTCTGGAACCCATGATATAAGACGGAACTGAACACGAATCCTCCATCCTTTCTCCCCTGCCTCTTGTTCTAATAATGCATAATATTACTAGTATTTTAGTTATTAGTACAAGCAAGGCTCATATAATACTGGTAATATTATGCTCATAAAAAAGGAGGATTAAAATGATTATAGGTTTACCCAGAGAGAGCCTGACAGGCGAAAACCGAGTTGCGCTCGTTCCGGAAACGGTGGCCAAACTTGTCAAGAAAGGCTTCAAAATCCAATTTGAGGCGGGTGCGGGAGCCAGGGCATTTTCTCCGGACGCTGATTATCAGAAGGCCGGCGCCACTGTTGCCGCAGATGTCTATGCTTCCGACATGATTGTGAAGGTAGGGGTGCCTTCCGCAGCCGAAATGGCCCGGCTTAAACCCGGCTCGGTCTACATCGGTTTCCTGAACCCGCTGGCAGATCCTTCAGTCAGCACCGAGCTTGCCAGACGCGGTGTAACCGCCTTCAGCATGGAATTGATTCCGCGTACAAGCCGTGCACAAAGCATGGATGCCCTTTCCTCCCAGGCCAATATCGGCGGTTATAAGGCGGTTCTAACGGCTGCCACTTCGACCGGGAAGTATTTTCCCATGCTTACAACCGCAGCGGGAACAGTACCTCCGGCCAAAGTGCTTGTCATCGGGGTCGGAGTTGCAGGCCTTCAGGCGATTGCAACCGCGCGCCGCATGGGAGCCGTTGTCAGCGCTTTCGATATCCGTCCAGAAGTAAAAGAGCAGGTGCTGAGCCTGGGCGCAAAATTCATCGAGGCCAAAGTTGAAGCGGGAGCCAGCGCCGAAGGCGGCTATGCCAGGGAAGTCAGTGAATCCACCAGGAGCAAGCTCCAGGAAGCCCTTGCCGAAACAGTCGCCGGTTCGGATATCGTAATCACCACGGCGCAGGTTCCGGGTAAAAAAGCGCCGGTGCTTGTGACGCGCGAAATGGTTGCACGGATGCGTTCCGGGTCGGTGATTGTCGACATGGCTTCGGAACAGGGGGGCAATGTGGAAGGTTCCAAGCCCGGAGAAACCGTCGAGGTTGGAGGTGTAAGAATTATCGGTTCGGTCAACCTGCCGTCTTCGATGCCGGTGCATGCCAGCCAGCTTTATTCACGCAATATCCTTTCCCTGCTGGAACTCCTGGTCAATGGAGGCAAGCTCAACCTGAATTTTGACGATGACATTTTGAAAGGCTCCTGTGTTGCGCACGGTGGACAGGTTATGAATGAAAGGGTGAAAGAACTGCTTCTTTCCGATAAATGAAGAGGTTTATGACATTTTCAGAATCCATGCCCGGTACGTTCCCGGGCATGACTGAATAAAATAAAATGGAGGATTGGAATCATGGATGATTTTCTTATAGAAGGACTCATGGTCTTTATGCTGGCCACCTTTTTAGGGCTCGAGGTAATCAAGAAGGTTTCCCCCCTTCTCCATACGCCCCTGATGTCGCTTACGAATGCGATCAGCGCGATTTGCATTGTGGGGGCAATTCTGGTCACGGGCTCCAGCGAGCATCCCGGCAGGCTGGGGACGATTCTGGGGTCCGTCGCGGTTTTCTGTTCCATGACCAATATAGTCTCCGGTTTCCTGATCACCGACCGCATGCTCAAAATGTTCAAGAAGCGCAAAGGGGAAACAGGGACAAAATCATGATTACCCAGCTGACATATATTGCCGCCGGCGCGCTCTTTATTTTCTCATTGCGGTGGATGAACAGCCCGGTTACCGCGCGGCGCGGCGTCTTTTCGGGTATTGCCGCAATGATCCTCGCGATCGGAGGAACCCTCATCAGCCCTAGTGTCGATCATTTTACGGCAATCGCAATTGCGATGATGCTGGGCACTGTTGTCGGCATACCGCTTGCGCGCGTCCCGATTACGGCCGTCCCGCAGCGCACGGCATTGTCCCACGCATTTGGCGCATTGGCCGCGGCGCTCGTGGGGACTGCGGAATACTTCATGCTTCCACAGGCGGGACTGACACCTTTTATAATGGGTGCGATTGTGTTTGAAGTGCTGCTTGGCTCCCTGACCTTCAGCGGCAGCATCATGGCCGCGCTCAAGCTGCAGGAACTCATCCCGACCAGGCCAATGACGTTTACAGGGCAGAACTTCTTCAATCTTTCCATTTTGGGCGGTGCGATTGTACTGGGTGTCCTGCTTGTTGCGACCCCCTCCGCAACCTGGATGTTTGTGACGCTTGCAGCACTTGCCTTCCTTTTTGGCGTAATGCTGATTCTGCCGATTGGCGGTGCAGACATGCCGACCGTAATTTCACTGCTTAACTCCTATGCCGGGCTTGCGGCGGTGGCGATGGGGTTTGTGCTGCACAACAATCTTCTGATTATCGCCGGCGCGCTGGACGGAGCCAGCGGACTGATACTTTCAGTTATCATGTGCAAGGCGATGAACCGTTCATTTACGAACATCCTGTTCGGTGCATTTGGACAGATTCAGAAGGGTGCGTCCGTCGCAGAAGGTGAAAAGATCCATCGTTCCGTGACCGCAGAAGAAGCGGCGGAATATTTAAAGGAGGCGCAAAAGGTTGTGATAGTTCCCGGCTACGGCATGGCGGTTGCCCAGGCGCAGCATAAGGTGCGGGAGCTTTATGATTTGCTAATCAGGCGCGATATTGACGTGAAGTTCGCCATCCATCCCGTGGCGGGGCGCATGCCGGGACATATGAATGTGCTTCTGGCGGAAGCCGACATCCCCTACGACAACCTGGTCGAAATGGATGACATCAACCCCGAAATGGGCCAGGTGGACGTCGTGATTGTGATCGGCGCCAATGATGTCGTGAATCCCGCAGCAAAGACCAAGCCTGAAAGTCCGATCTTCGGCATGCCCGTGATTGAAGTTGACAAGGCCAGGCAGATTATTTTCATGAAACGCGGACTTTCCAGCGGTTTTGCAGGCATCGAGAATGAACTTTTCTTCAATCCCAAGACAATGATGCTTTTCGGTTCCGCCAAGGAAACCGTCGGCCATCTCGCAGCGGAGCTGAAGAGGCCGTAGAAGCGGATTTATGAATATTCCCAAGTGCGGAAAGGGGAGCCAGTAAATTATCGCCAGAGATATTTTACCACTGCTGTCCTAGGACAGGACTGGCATGCCTCTATTTCCATCGAATGAATGTTTCCGGCCCCGATTATTTCATTGTCGGCAGGATGATGCCTCTGAGGATTATGTTCTGGCATAGGATGAAAACAACAAGTGTTGGGATGGAAGCGACTACGAATCCAGCCATTGCAATCCAGGGGGTATCGCCCCAGATGATGTTGGCCTGGTAGAGCCATACCGCGATAGTCCACATTGATTTCTTCTGGCAGATGATCAACGCCCATTCCCAGCCGTTGTATGCGGCGATGAAGGCGGTGAGCGCATTGATTGCGAGGATGGGCTTGACAAGGGGAATGGCCACGATTCTGAAAATCTGCCACTCGTTCGCCCCGTCGATTGTGGCGGCTTCGAAAAGCTCGGTCGGAAGGCTGTCGAAAAATCCCTTCAGTATGAATATCGCCATTCCATTCGCCGCAGTGGGGAGAACCAGGGCTATCATCGTGTTCAGCAGTCCCATATCCCTCATCAGCAGATATGCAGGGATGGCGCTGACCATTGCCGGGAAGGCCATTGTCGCCAGCATGAAGAGGATGATCTTGCTTTGTCCGGGCATGTTGAAACGAGAAAGCGCGTATGCCGCCAGCGGATTGATGGTCAAAGTACACAGTATGGCCATGGCGACCAGGAGCAATGTCACCGGGATCGCGCTGGCGTTGTATACGAGGAAATCCCATACAAGCAGATAGTTGTCCAGTATCGGCCTCCATAGGAACGCCCTTTCGTTCTGGATGAATGTCACGGCGTAGGCGATGTCGAACGGAGGAAAGGCCTCCTCGATGCATTTCAGATTCCATCCGTAGGCGGCATTGACCGCTTCAAGGGTGCCGTATTTCGCCAGCAGGAACTTCTGGAATTCAATCTCGGAAGAGCTTAGGATTCTTTCCTCCAGCGGAAGTGTCTTGACAAACGACATCCAGGCGTTCCTGTAGTTTTCCAAATTTTCGCCGGGCGGGGCGGAGCAGGGAAGTGAAATCTCATTCCAATCCTTGTATGAGGAGCCGAGGAGGCGGTTGATGTATTCCAGGGACTTGTACTGGTCTTTCAGGAAAATGCGGTACTTGCCAGTTTCTTCAGGTGTCGCCCTGATGCTTGTAAGGCGCAGCGGGAAACGCTCCATGCAGAAATTCCGCCAGAGTTTCCGGATCCCTTCCCCGTATGATGCAGGAACGGGAAAAGGCGTATCAACCAATGAAGTATGGCTTGTCGCCGCAAGCCTGTTGTATGTGCCTGCATCAAAGAAGGTCCCTGCCGGAAGGCCAAGGGCGTTCCTTGTTTCGGCGCTTTGAAGATAATCGTACCATGAAACCCTCAGGGCGTAGGGTGTCGCAGGGGATGCGGGCGCATGTTCCGCCTTGAACGCCCTCCACAGGGTCTTCAATTCATCCGTACTGTCTTCGCATACCGGGAAGATATCGGACTCCCGCTTCCAGGATATTCCCTTTTCCGAGAGATGGCTTGTCCACTCCTGCCGTATTCCCGGCGTGAACCTGTGGGCCTTGTAGGCGATCTTGACCCTCTGGAAGTCGATGAATTTGGGCCAGAAACCCGGATACCACGACTGCTGCCACATCGGGATGCGCATCTCGCAGTCCTTGAAACGGATCGAGTAGAAATTCTCAATGGACGAGTCCCATGAATTGTTGAGGGACTGCAAGGCGCCTTCCCGGCATGCCGAGTAGGATCCGCCTTTTCCAGGGTGGCTCCGCCTCCATTCCGAGGCATAGTATTCCGAGAGATAGTTTGACGCATCCGAATCGACGACCGCACAAACCGAATCCTGTATCGGATATGAGTCGGTGAATTTTGAATAGTCGGCGGCCATTACCTTCCATTTCTCCCACTGCCTGTCATCCGGAGCCAGGTATTTCCCGGCAAAGGATTCGCCTGAGGCAATGTCCGTCCCAATGATCCTCCATGAACTCCAGTGCGGTGGGGCCGAAGGGAAATTCACCTTCATCTGCTTTTCCCATCCGGAATAATTATTGAAGAAGATGACAAGCCCCTTCATGAACCTGTCGGTACGGTTCCACAGGTGCCGCGGAACCGGATAGAACCTGTCATAGTCGTAGCTGTTGGTCGTCGAACTGGCCAGCGTGATCAGGAACGGCGTCACCATTGTCACGCCAAGAAGCGTCAGTATTGCGTAGATCGCAAATATTGTCAGGCGCGTGGCCGGCTTTTTCCTGCCTATTATGGGGATGATTGGCATGAGTTTAAAATTCCGAGTTAAGAGTGTCGAGTTAAGAGTGTCGAGTTAAGAGTGTCGAGTTAAGAGTGTCGAGTTAAGAGTGTCGGGTTAAGAGTGTCGGGTTAAGAGTGTCGAGTTAAGAGTGTCGGGTTAAGAGTGTCGGGTGAAACGTGGCGGGTCTTTGACAATTCGGCGGTCTTCTTGGACTGGGTCA
>JBAQUG010000250.1:0-1843 GCA_049297395.1 Victivallales bacterium
GAAGCGGTCATACCTGCGCCATGGCAGTTGCTGTCCGTATTGCGGATCCATAAGCATTACCGGCGAATCCGTGGATATCGAAGGTGCTGGCGCATCGCAGGAAGTGTCATGCCATGAATGCGAGCGGAGATGGCGCGACGTCTACAGGCTGACAAACGTAAAGGAGATCCCATGACAAGACAGCGGATGACAAGTTATCTGGAGGGGCATTTCAGGTACTGGACAATGAATCCCTGGAACCGCGCTACAAGCTACGCCAGGAACATCAAGATCCACAGGATGAAATGGAAGTCCAGGGAGCTGGAATCCAGCGCCTACGGGTTCCTCGACGTCGCGGAAGCCTATGCGGGCATGCGGATATTGCTGGAGGAGTTCGCGGAGCGACATGACCATGCATGGCGGATAATCTTCAACGGCAGATCCAATGGCTACCTCGTGATGGTGTCCGGCGGCTACAATGAGCATTTCATCGCCGATCCCGGAATGAAGCCGGGTTCAAGGGACTACAGCGACCACGTGGGCCGCTGGTTCACCTACGGGGAGGCGCTGGAGAACGGATGGATCGGTAAAAAGTACAGGCGGTTCTTCCTGCAGCCCGGCAAAGGCTGCGGCGACGACGGGACCTTCGATGACTGGGACATGGACGCCTTGAAGGGGCGTGCCAGGCTTGTCAGGGACTTCGACATGACATGTGACAAGGCGGTTTGCGCCTTCCAGGACTTCGTTGAAAACCATGACACCAGAATGGTTGAAGTACCGGCGACAAGGACGGTCAAAGTCGCGGTGCCCAGGAACCGGTACGGAGAAAGGAAGATTGAAACACATTAAAGAAATTGCGGCATGAGGCCGCATAAACAATTCCCGCAGCCAAAACGGATGCGGGCAACCAAAAAGAGGGAGAATGACAATGCCAAAGCTAATCTGCGGCGTGAACACAATCGAAGTCGGCGATGCGGAAGGGAAGACCATCAACGAGGCTGTAAGGGCATACGGCCAGGTGCTGAACATCCCCAAGGACAACTGCACCATCCTCGTGAACGGCGATGAAACCGAGGACAGGGACACCGTCATCAATTCCGATGACGAGGTCGAGTTCGTCAAGGCCGCCGGCGAGAAAGGGCGCATCGCAGCGTAATCGTTGCTTCAATCACAACATGCGGGGGCGCTGATAACGCCCCCGCTTTTTTTATTGACGACAATTGAAATCTGATTCCGAACACAGAGGCCGCTCTGCGGCCGCCGTTTCAACCGGTGGCCGCAAGGTCACCATAACTTTTAAAGAAAGGTGACCAATGAGCCCTTCAGCAGCACTGATGCTCGAAAAGGAAATCTACCCCATCATCCGCAACACTGTTCCAAGGACGGTAAGGCCACAAGGCTCCGAAGACCCGGTGGAACTTGTCCAGGACGCCACCGCTTCAGCTGCAGAAATGGTTGAAGCCATGGAGAAGGCCGGCAAGGAACCGCTCCCGCATTCCATAGCGTATTACAGCATCCAGCGCACCAAGTCAGGACGCCGCAGCTACGGCGACATTCGTACCGACGTTATGAGCCCTGGATTCCAGATGGACCACGAAGGAGCCGTCTGTTCCATGCAGGATCCGGTCTGCAATGAGGAGGATCTGACTGTCGGTGATGCAATAGCGTCCAAGTCCGAAGATATGGCAAGTAAAGTTCTCAGGCAGATTGACTGGGACGCTTTTCTTGACACCTTAGACACGAGGAAGCGCAGGATTGTCGAGGAGTTGATGCTCGGATTCGGCACTGGCGACATAGCCAGGCTGTTCTCTGTCTCGGCGGCAAGGATTGTCCAGCTCAAGAGGGAGATTGCCCAGGATATAAA
>JBAQUG010000251.1:0-15943 GCA_049297395.1 Victivallales bacterium
TGTCTCCGGTGGCGGGATCAACGGCGAGGGCCTTGACACTGCCGTCCATTCCGGTTCCAAGGGCGCTCCATGTCGTTCCGTCCCACTTGGCGACGTAGTTCGCAGTCTCTCCGCCGATTTCAGTGAAGTCTCCGCCCGCATATATCTCGTCGGAGTAGAAAGCCAGGGCGTTGACTGCGCCGTTGGTATTCGATCCCATGCTGATCCAGCTCGAATTCGTGATCGGGGTCACCGCAAAACTCTGAATTGCAGCCACCATGATCATCAAGACCGTTAGGAAACCCGTTACAAGTTGCAGCCTTTTGAAACTCATGATCCACCTCTTTTTTATTTTGGTATTTGACTTGTTGATGCTGAGTATAGTCAACGAACCAACTTCCTACTATGGGGTGTCCACCTACTTCTCTATGGGGTGAACACCCCAAGGGAATGACGAATCCGTCTTTGTCCTCCAAGGCTGACTACGCCGGACAAGTCCCGGCAAAGCCGGTTAATTTATTTTTTAGCGGGCCCTTATCAAAATTAGCATTCTCTCAGCTATGGCTTGTTGGAGCTTGGAATTCATGTCATCTGTATTTCGGCAGGGGGGTGGGTTAGACCCCATAGACACAAGGGCAACATGCCAGTATGTTATGTCAGAAACAAAAATAGGAGCCTTCTGGATGACCACCCAACCGCATCGACTGGCCGCACGAAAGGCCAAGGCACAGGTAAAGCCGCCGGTTGCGAAATCGTGCCTTCATTCCTCTGAACTGACGGCTGCAAGACGGAGGTTGAAGTGGGAAACCGTCCGACGCAGGGCGGCGGAGGAATCCCTCAAGAAAAGCAAGCATCACTATGATCAGCTGCTGGAGCATTCGCGTATCATGCAGGAACAGATGCGGCAGCTGTCCCGCCAGATCCTGCTGGCCCAGGAAGAAGAACGAAAGCACATCAGCAGGGAACTGCATGACGATATCAGCCAGCTTCTGACTGGAATCAACGTAAGACTTGCCGCGCTGAAAGCGGAGTCTACTATAAATACCGGGAATCTCAGGAAGAAAATCTCCACCACCCAGCGTCTGGTGGAGAAGTCTGTGGCTGCGGTACACCGCTTCGCGCGTGAATTGCGCCCTGCGATGCTGGATGATCTCGGCCTGATTCCTGCACTCCTTGCCTTCATGAAGGAGTTCGGAAAACGGACGGGGCTCCAGATCCGCTTCACCGCCATGGCCGCCGGCAAGATTGAACAGTTGAACAATATTAAACGAACCGTCCTCTATCGCGTCGCCCAGGAAGCGCTCACCAATGTCACCAGGCATGCGCATGCCAGCCAGGCAAAGGTGTCCATCCAGATACAGGCTGACGCCATCTGCATGACGGTAAGCGACAACGGCAAGTCATTTGATGTTGATCGCGTACTAAAAGCAATACGGTTCAGACGTCTGGGAATCCTCGGCATGCGCGAGCGTGTTGAAATGGTAGGCGGTACTTTCCTCATCGAATCCGCACCAGGCAAAGGCACCACCGTCCGCGTGCAGATACCTCTGAGTAATGGCAGGACCAACCTTTCCATCAATCCAAAAGAATTTAAAGAGAAGATCAGCGCTTGAGATTCCGGAAGCTTTAGAACTATGGCATCAGCAATATCCGACTGGAGAGAAAAATATGAAAAAAATAACTGTTTTACTGGCCGACGACCACTCGATCGTCCGGGAAGGGCTTCGGGCCCTGTTGGAGATCTCTGGCGATTTCGAAGTGCTCGGTGAAGCAGTCAATGGGCTGGAAGCAGTGGAACTGGTCCAGAAGCTTTGCCCTGCTGTAGTCGTCATGGATCTCGCGATGCCGCAACTCAATGGACTTGAGGCCGCACGACGGATTCTCCAGCAGGTATCTCCCCCCCCCCCGAAGGTGATAATTCTCTCCGCGCATGGTGACGACGCCTACGTCGATCAAGTAGCCTCACTGGGGGCGCAGGGATATCTGGTCAAGCAAAGCTCCGCCAATATTCTGATCAAGGCGATCAAGGAAATCCACAGCGGAAAGCTCTTCTACAGCCCTTCAATTGACAAGCGGATGCGCGATCATCTCCAGAAAAGGCCGGGGAATGCACCTGCGTTCAGCCGCGCAGGGCACAGGAAAAAAGTCGATGTCCAGCTTACCTCACGCGAGCGCGAGGTGCTCCAGCTTGTCGCTGAAGGCCGTGCCAACAAGGAGATAGCTTCGGATCTTGGCATCAGCATCAAGACCGTGGAGAAGCATCGGCAGAGCGTGATGCAGAAACTTAACCTGCATGACACCGCAGGGCTGACCCGCTATGCCATTTCAGCGGGAATCATCGAGAGCAGCGTCCAGAGCACAATCATCAACTAACCCGGCACAGCCGGAACCAACGTGTCAGAGTACCAAGGTTTTTTAATCTTAGTTGGGTCAAATTCCCCGCCCCTTGGGTCGGCTTTAATTTCATTTCTTGGATTCGTTCTTGTTTTATCTTTGATACCTTGATCGTATAGGAAATTGTATTTTGGGATCGCCGGCAACTTGCCGGCATTCTTCTTCTTTTCCACTTCCTTCGCCAAACATCATGCCACCAAGTTGGCGGCGTTCCATAAAAGTTCCGGCGAAGCCGGTTAAGTTCACGTATAGGAATTTCAAAGTTTTGAACACCCAATATCCAACACTCAATTTCCATCGGAATTCATTTCCGGAAAATCTTAACTTGGGCATTGGATTTTGCATACGCCTTTCGACATGGAACTGTGAAATAAAGACACTAACGATGTCCTGCGCCATGCACGTTGGTTTCGATGGATTTGGCATATTGCAGGATGTTCCACGCCATACAGACTTCACCTGTGCTTCCATGGACGATGACCAGGAACCTGCTAGATTTGAGAAAGTTTTCGTATTTGAGTATATTTTCCTTCGGAATACCGATGTTGTGGAGCGCGGCGCCGACAACACTTATCCCGCCAGCCACAGCAGCTCCATCAAGCACGCCGACAATCCATCCGACGAGTGGCCCTCCGACAAACAAGGGACCTATGCCAGGCACCATGAAAAGCGCCGAACCGAACAACGGTCCCCAGAAACCGCCGCAAAAGGCGGCAAACTTGCCACGGTATCCTGTCAACTCGCCGGTATTGTAATACCCCACCACGTGCTGCTCGTCTTGGTAGTCCTTGCCAATTATGGAAAGCTTAGTCATGTCGAAGGAAGATTCCTTCAGTTTCTTTACAGCCTCCTCTGCTTCCGTATTCGCATCAAAGACCACGACAACGGAAGCTCTGTCCTTATCCGCGTGCATATGGACTTGGGATGTGTTGTCGTAAGCCAATTTATTCCTCCATGCCTTGTGTTTGATCACGTCTTCGTTGGAAATCGATGCTGACCCAGCCCTAAATCCGGCCCATAAGCACCAGTATGAACAGTATCACTAGAGCAACAGCAAAACCGGCACCTGCGATCTGGTCTCTCCTGATTGACCTTCTAAGCGTTCCAAATTGTTTAAAATGACTGCTTTTCATGATCCTGCCCTCTTGTTTTTGGAAAGGCAGGCCTCCTGCTCCGGGCGGGTCTGATACTTGTCCTCCGGTTCTGCATCCACATTCAACCAGTCCAGTCTTAAAACATGGGACATCAAGCACGCTGTTCTGGGAACCGTAGTTGTTCGGTGCCAGTCCAGCGCACCCAGGATCCACGAACCAGATGCCATTGACAATGAACTTGTACTCCTGCGTTCCTGCCGGAACAGAAAAAACTGCCTTGTAATGCCCGCTGTCAAGGCTGTCCTTCAAAGGATTTGCAGTGGGATTCCAGTTGTTGAACATTCCGGCAACAAAAACCTGGCTTCCAGGTTCGGCTGACAGTTTGAACCGCACTCGTCTTCCTGAGACCGCTGGCAATAGTTTCATCCTTAATCTTCCTTTTTCAGGATATCATTCAACATTTCCGATGCCTTGGACATGTCGAGCCATGATTTTTCTGAGCAGATATCCTTCAGGACAAAACAGGCAATGGCGCCATAGACGACCCCAAGGATCAGAATAAGGTATCCGATGACTTCCAGGCTGACGGGAAGAACGATCAGGACACCCACATGGACCATTACGAATGCGATGGCTCCAAGCAGAAGCGCGGAATTGGCAGTCAGCATCCAGATGCCGAATTTCCTGGCCATGCCAACCGCCCTGATATAGTTCTTCAGCGCTTCAATCCTGACGGTGCAAATCACAGCTCCCTTCAAAGTTTTCATCAGGCCGGAGACCAATGAGGACATCATTCCATTTAAGAAATTTACCATTGATTCACTTCGTTGATTTACGGCCCAGGATGAAGCCCAGCATAAGCGCGCCAACTGCGACTCCAGCAACATAAGGCCATGGATTCTTGCGGACGCTGTGGTCGATGGCTCCGGCAATTTCCCTGGTCTTTTCGGTGGCGGCTTCCTTTAGGTTTGCCGCAATCTCCGCAGCTTTATGCGCGGCAAGCGCGAGCCTCTCCTTCAATCCCTTCTCGTCAAGGATGGCGCCTTTGAGGTTTTCGAATTTCCCGCTTGTTGCACCAAGGAACTGATCCTTGTTTTCCTTTGCCGCGTCTTCGAGAAGCTTCAATGCCTCATTAATTTTTTCCATTGCGATTGCCATGATTGTCTCCCTTTCGTTTATTATCGTTCAACTGGTTCATATTAGATGTAATCCCTTCCAGATGCTATGGGCTCTAACCCTACCATGGCATGGGGTGTGAACCTACCATGGTGATATTTGCTCCAATCTCTCCATGAGCTTGTCGAACGGCTTCTTGAATTTTCCTATCCCCTCGTCCTCAAGCTGCTGGGTGGCATTGTCAATGTTGATGCCCAGTTCCGGCAGCCGCTCCAAAATCCAGACGGCACGTTCGACATCATTCTCCAGATTGGGCTTCGGATCACCATGGTCGCGGTACGCGTCGAGGATTTCTAGCGGGACTGCGCTGACAGTGTCAGATCCGATGAGAGCCTCAATATATTTGATGTCGCTGTAGTCCGGATTCTTGGTGCCGGTGCTGGCCCATAGCAATCGCTGTGGAAGAGCGCCCTCGGCGGCCAGCTTCTTAAACCGTTCACTGTCGAATATCTCCTTGTAGATTCGATAGGCCTTTTTTGCGCTTGCGATGGCAACTTGTCCATACATTTGTCTCGCAATATCCTCCTTGCCGCCACCCTGCACGATAATCTTATCCAGCAGCGGATCCACCATTGCATCAATACGGCTTACAAAGAAGCTGGCCACGGAAACAACCTGCTTAACAGGCTTTCCCTTGGCAATTCTCTCTTCGATGCCGGCAATGTAGGCGTCAGCCACCTGTCGATATCTAGGCAGCCCGAAAAGCAACGTCACGTTCACGCTGATTCCTTCGCTGATGAGCTGCTGGATGGCAGGCAGCCCTTCAAAGGTGCCTGGAACCTTGAGTAAGACATTTGGCCGATCCAGGTCTCTCCACAAGCGGCGGGCCTCCTCAATCGTACCATTGGTGTCATGCGCAAGATGCGGGTTGACCTCCAGGCTGACATACCCGTCCCTGCCACCGGTACTTTCATACAGCGGACGAAACTCGTCGGCGGAGCTCTGCACATCGCGCCGGGTAATGGATTCATAGATTTCCCTGGCGTCTTTTTTCTCATGTACCATGTTTTGGATGTCCGCATCATAATAGCGGCTGTCCGTAATCGCCTTCGCAAAGATGGAAGGGTTCGAGGTCATCCCCCGTAATCCATCCTCCTCGATCAGACGCCTGAGTCCGCCGCCGGTGATCAGATCGCGCCTGATATAATCCAGCCATACGGACTGTCCGAGTGTTTCCAATTGTCTCAGGGGATTGTTTATCATAATCTTGTTCCGTCTCTGCTTTTACTTATTCTCGCTTAGGAGTTATTTATGAACGATTCCCTATGCCTGCTTTCGCGGGGGGCATCCGGCCTTCATGAGCGCCTGTCATCTGCCGCCATGAAATGCTGGCAGCGCCGCCCGCTTCCGCGGACGACGCTGCTCTGGGCATATTGAACCGTAAGTTACGGAGCTACAACCTTGACCTTGAATTCAGTAGAGGTTGCCTTCCCGGTTGTCGGCGTCCCTTTTACATTTACAGGATACTCGCCAATAGCGGCGTCCCTGGCCGCAGCGATCTTGACTTGCACTTCAGGCTTGTCGCTTGCTTTGACAAGGATGTATTTTGGCGTTACCGTGATGCCATCAGCCTTGATGTCGAGCTGCACGTCCTGCTTGAAGGCGGCGCCCCTGTTGAGAGTGACGGCAATGGTTACGTCCTCACCCTGCTTGATTGTGCTTGACGAAGGCACAGTAACGCTGAATTCCTCGTTGACTGGAGCTATACCCCCCTGGTTGCTATTCTGCGTGCTCCAACATCCTGATGTTGTGATCAAAGCCGCCATCATTGAAATTGCGATTAGAGTTTTCATTTTAAATTCCTTCCCGTATGTGTTGATTGCTTGTTGATTTAATATCCGTTCTGGCGATGCCTCCCCCTGGGTACTTGTTTCCGGAGCAGGCTCATGACATCTCAATGCTTGCGCCTCCTTTCTTTCGACCTTTGTTCTATGGCTTGTTCTTTCTCATTGGAGGAAACATAGTATTTCCACAGCCCGTTTGCTATGGGGTGGAAACCTACTTGTCCATGGGGTGAATACCCCAGGGAAATGACGAATATCGAATGTCGAACTCCGAAGGAATAAACGGGGAACAATGGAAAGCCAGGGAAATGACGAAGTGATATTTATGGTAACGGCCTTCTCATTTGCCGCGTCTGCCCCTGTTGCAGACTATCGGCACATCCATCAGGGAATTGATCATGCCCACCAGAACCAGTCCGTTGTTCCTGGCTTTTCTAAGAATCTCAAGTTCATTGCTGTCCAGCTTTCTTCCGGCATCCATTTCCAATGTTTCCAGATATCCTGTAACGCCTATTAAAGGCAAGCGCATATCGTGGACAAACATGTGGGTCAATTTATCCTGCAGATCCTCCAGCTTTCCGAGATGATCATAGTTCTCCTGCAGTCGGCGGTTCTGCCTCTCCAGTTCAAGCCGTAGTCGCCGAAGTTCCAAATGAGTGCGCACCCTTGCGTCCACTTCCTCCAGCTGGAACGGCTTCGTCACATAGTCAACTCCTACTACTGCAAAGGCCTTGATCTTGTCAATTGTCTCGCTCAGGGCGCTGATGAAAATGACGGGAATGTCTTTCAGCTTCGCATCGGCCTTGAACTGCTCGCAGACTTCATAGCCGTTCATTTCCGGCATGTTTATGTCGAGCAGGATAAGGTCTGGCGGTTCAGAACGTGCAGCCTGCAGCGCCAGCTTGCCGCTGAGAACAGACCGCGTCTTGTAACCACGATCCGCGAACATTTTGTCCAGCAGCAGCAAATTGGCCGGAGTGTCATCCACGATCAGGATGTTCGCCAATAGTTCTGTGCCCGAAAGCTGCTTGTCTGATATCTTTTCCATACTCTTCCCTCATTGTCCTCTGTCGGTTGCTAATAGTCTCGAAATAGAATGGTTCTTCAAGATAACGGAGCGCGGGTTTTCGTACCCGCGGAAATCCAGCTCAAATGACGGACGGGAAAGCCCGCCAACTCGCGGGTTGGAAAACCCGCGCTCCGTTAAAAAAAAATCATTGAGACTGTTTAGTAATGCATTGTTGCATGCTCTTTTCTTAAGAAGCCACGCCACCGACGTCCAGACGGGGCAGCGTAAACCAGAAGGTGCTGCCTCTGCCGACTTCGCTTTCGACGCCGATACGGCCTCCATGCGCCTCGATGGCCAGCTTGCAGAAGGTCAATCCCAGGCCGGAGCCCATACGGTTATACTGGTCTTCCACCTGGCCGAATTTTTCAAAGATACGCCGGTGATATTCGGGTGCGATGCCGGGACCGGCATCGGCGACCGCGACACGTATCTCACTGGTGGAATCCGTTACGGCAATGCGGACATCACCGCCGGACTGGGTGTATCTGATGGCGTTGCCGAGCAGGTTCTGGAGCACCCGTCGAATCAAGACAACATCGGCGGTGACAGCAAGGGGCGATTCCGGCGCATCGAGTGTCACTGTGCGGTTGCCAGGCAGGAGTTTGTTTGCGTCCGCCACCGCATGGATGAGAGCGTAGAGGTCGCACGGCTCAAGCTGGAACTTCATCTCGCCGGCACCCATCTTGCTGACGTCGAGGATTGAACTAATCATGTTGCCCATGTCCTCGGCGCCAAGACGTGCGAGATTGATGAACTTCCTGGTGCTGGCGGAGAGCTTTTTCTCGCGAGCCTCCAGGACATCCAGAAGACCGAAGATGATCATCAACGGACTTCGCAGATCGTGGACCACCATGTGGGTGAGGTCGTCGCGAAGTTTTTCCAGCCTGTGCAATTGCAGATGGGTTTTGACACGGGCATAGACTTCCCTGCACTGGAACGGCTTCGTCACGTAGTCCACTCCGCCAACATCGAATGCCTTCACCTTGTCAATCATATGATCCGACGCGCTGATGAAAATGACGGGAATGTCTTTCAGCTTCGCATCGGCCTTGAGCTGCTCGCAGACTTCATAGCCGTTCATTTCCGGCATGTTTATGTCGAGCAGGACCAGATCGGGTGTTTCGTCACGGGCGGCCTGCAGCGCTAGCTTGCCGCTGGAAACCGGCCGCGGCCTGTAGCCTCGCTCCGCGAGCATTTTCACCAGCAGCAGCACATTCGCCGGCGTGTCGTCCACGATCAGGATGTTCGGCAATAGATCTGTGCCTGAAAGCTGATTTTCTGATATCTTTTCCATACTCTTTCTTCTTTGTTCTCTGTCGGTTGCTAATAGTCTCGAAATAGAATGGATTTTCAAAATAACGGAGCGCGGGTTTTCGTACCCGCGGAAATCCAGTTCAAATGACGGACAGGAAAGTCCGCCAACTCGCGGGTTGGAAAACCCGCGCTCCGTTAAAGAAAAAATCATTGGGACTATTTAGTAATGCATTATTGCATGTTCTTTTCTTAGGAAGCCACGCCACCGGTACCCAACCGTGGCAGCGTAAACCAGAAGGTGCCGCCCTTGCCGACTTCGCTTTCAACGCCTATATGGCCGCCGTGTACCTCGACGGCCAGCTTGCAGAACGCCAGTCCGAGTCCGCTTGAATACATATTCTTTTGCTGCCGATTTTCGACCTGGCCGAATTTCTCAAATATCTTCTGATGGTATTCGCGGGGTATGCCTCCCCCTGTATCTGCAACACAAATCCTTGCGCCATCTCCATTCATTTCTACGGATACTGCAACCTTGCTTCCCTCCGGCGTAAATTTAATGGCATTCCCCACTAAGTTTGCAATGACACGCGTAATCAGGCTCTCGTCGCAATTGACCATCACCGGAAGGGATTGCTTCTGATAGAGCAGTGAAATATGCTTTCTCAGTGAACCCAGGGAATCAAGGGCATTCTGGATCAGGACATCAATATCCGATCTTGTCACATCAAGCGGCATCTGCCCCTGTTCCAGACGGCTTACGTCCAGGAGGGAATTAACCATCCCAAGAAGGACCGAGCCGCTGTTTCTGGCTTCTTTTATAAGCACGACTGCATTGCTGTCGGCCATTATTCCTGCATCTGTTTCCAGCATCTCCAGATATCCAGTAACACCCATCAATGGAGACCGCATGTCGTGAACAACCATGTGGGTCAGGTTATCCCGCAACTCCTCCAGTTTTCTGAGCTGATCATAGTTGTCCTGCAATTGCCGGTTCTGTACTTCAAGTTCAGTCTGAAGCCGGCGAAGCTTCAAATGCGTATGCAGCCTTGCCTCCACTTCTTCGAACTGGAACGGCTTCGTCACATAGTCAACTCCGCCTACGGCAAAGGCCTTTATCTTGTCGATCGTCTCTCCAGACGCACTGATGAAAATGACAGGGATATCCTTCAATACCGCATCGGCCTTGAGATGTTCGCATACTTCGTACCCGTTCATTTCCGGCATGTTTATGTCGAGCAGGACCAGATCGGGAGTTTCGTCGCGGGCGGCCTGCAGCGCAAGCTTGCCGCTGGAAACTGATCGCGTCTTGTAACCACGTTCCGCGAGCATTTTCACCAGCAGCAGCAAATTGGCCGGCGTGTCGTCCACGATCAGGATGCTCGGCAAGAGATCAGTTTTTGAAAGCTGATTTTCTGATATGTTTTTCATTGTTCCACTCTGCTGTGTCTTTGTTTTTTCATTATCCATTCATCCAACAATCCACCCATCCAGTCATCTGTGACGCCTTGCCATTTCCGCATGTTCGAGAGCCGCGTTCGGCCGGGGCAGGACCACCCAGAAGGTGCTGCCTCTGCCAACGTCGCTTTCGACGCCGATACGGCCGCCATGGGCTTCGACCGCCATTTTGCAGAAGTTCAATCCCAGTCCGGTGCCCAGACGGTATTTGCTGTTTTCCACCTGTCCGAACTTTTCAAATATCCGCCGGTGATATCTTGGTGCAATACCTGGTCCGGTATCGGTTACTGCGATACGGACCTCGCTGATGGATGATGCCAGGTCAATCTGGACGTTGGCGCCGGGAGGGGTGTATTTAAGTGCGTTGCTGAGCAGATTCTGGAGCACCCGTCTAATCAAAACTATATCGGCCGTGATGTTTAGGGATGTTTCCTTTGTATTGAAAGTCACGGTGCGGTTCTCAGGAAAGGGCTGATTCATCGACACGGCGTCGCGTATCATGGCGTCGAGGTCACACTGATCATTATTGAGCTTCATCTCGCCCGCAACCATTTTGCTGACGTCGAGAATTGAACATATCATATTGAGCATATCCTCGGAACTGCGGCGGACTACCGTGACGAGCTCCTGTGTTCTGGCTGAGAGATTCTTTGCCTCTTCGCCTTCCAGGAGCTGAAGAAAGCCGGAGATGACTGTCAGGGGGCTTCTCAGATCGTGGATGATCATGTGATTGAGATCGTCCCGGAGTTTCTCCAGCCGGCGCAGTTTCAGATGTGTCAGGACGCGTGCATAGACTTCCTCGCAGTGGAACGGCTTCGTCACGAAGTCCACTCCGCCCGCACTGAACGCCTGCACCTTGTCGATCGTCCCGTCTAGCGCACTGATGAAAATTACGGGTATGTCTTTCAGCGCAGCATCGGCCTTGAGCTGCACGCAGACTTCATAGCCGTTCATTTCCGGCATGTTGATGTCGAGCAGGATCAGGTCGGGGACTTCATCGCGGGCGGCCTGCAGCGCAAGCTTGCCGTTTGCAACCGATCGGGTCTTATAACCGCGCTCCGCGAGCATTTTCTCCAGCAGGAGCACATTGGCCGGCGTATCATCCACGATCAGTATGTTCGGCAATATCTTGGTGTTTACACGCTGGTATTCCGATATGTCTTTCATTTTCCCATTCCTTATTTGCTAATTTCTATCTTGTTCTTTTCCGCATGTTCCAGCGCCTCGTTTAACGTCTCCATAAACTCCTTGACCTTGATGGGTTTGGTGATGTAGCGGAAGAATCCCGCATCCAATCCTTTCTCAATATCGCGTGGCATGGCATTGGCGCTGAGTGCAACGACGGGGATGTGCGCGGTGGCCGGATCCTTTTTCAGGATTTTCAATGCTTCTATGCCGCTGATGCCAGGAAGGTTGATGTCCATCAGGATTACATTCGGAAGAGTTGAGCGGGCGAGGTCGATGCCAAGAATTCCGTTCACCGCAGTCAGCAGCCGCATGTCGGGGAAACGCCCGATGAGCTGCTCTACCATCTTCATGTTCGCCGGATTATCCTCGACATATAGCAGGGTATGCTGCGCCGCACCTGCCGGTAATTGCGGCAGGACAAAGGCTTCAACCTTGGCTTCGCCTTCTTCAACTACGAGATGAGGGGCTGATGATGATTTCAGCTCGCACCAGAATACGCTTCCCTCTCCGACCTTGCTTTCCACGCCGAGGACGCCATCCATCAGTTCGGCCAAACGCTTGGTGACGACTAGTCCAATTCCCGTGCCTGCCACTCCGCCGGCTTCCTGGCCCAGGCGATTGAACGGCTGGAACAGCTGGGCAAGCTTTTCCGGAGACAATCCCGCACCGGTGTCCGAGACGCTGATGCGGACGCGGTTCGACGCGTTTGCCGTGCAGTCGACGACCACAGCTCCATCATCCCTGTTGTATTTGATCGCATTGGAGAGAAGGTTGATGATGATCTGCTTCAAGCGGGTCCGGTCGGCCTTGACAAAGAACGGCTTGTCGAACCGGGGGAAGCTAAGGCGGATGCCACGCTGCTGGGCCTGCGCTTCCATCATGTTCTGGCATTCGGACATGACCTCGGCCAACGACACTGATTCCGGCGAGAGCGACACCTTTCCGGACTCGATTACGGCGAGATCCAGTATTTCATTGATCAATTTAAGCAGATGCCATCCCGCCTGAAGGATCTGCCCGATATTTTCCTTCTGGGAGTTTGTCGGCAGCGGGGATGCCGAAGAATCCATCAGCTGTGCGAACCCAAGTATCGCATTGAGCGGACTGCGGAGCTCATGGCTCATGCTGGAAAGGAAATCCGATTTCGCGAGGTTGGCCTTTTCCGCCACTGACTTGGCGCTCTCAAGCTCGACGTTATACTTCTGCAGCACCAGATCCACGCGTTTGCGCTCAGTGACGTCACGCGCAACGGCGACCACGCCCTGCAGTTTCCTGTCCCGATCATAGAAAGTGGTCGCGTTATAGGACACCACGGTCTCCTTTCCATCCCTGTCATGTGCGGTAAGTTCGTAGTCGTTGACTTTCTTTTCGCTGAGCACCAGCTTGATGCTGGCCTCGGCCCGATCCGGATCGGTGAAATAATTCTTGAACGGAGCACCGATCAATTCGTCGCGCGTGCAGCCGGTGAGCGTCTCCATCTGCTTGTTGATGTCGGTAATGATGCCGGATGGATTAGTAGTGATCAGCGCGTCGATGTTGGATTCGATGAGGGAGCGCGTGTAGAACTGCTGGTCGCGCAGACGCTGATCGAGCAGCTTCTGCTCCGCTTCGATCTGCTTGCGTGCGGTGTTGTCCGTACCGATCAGCAGATAGCCGATGATAATATCCTGCGCATTACGCAGCGCAGTAACCGACACGACCGCCGGGAATCGGCTGCCGTCCTTACGGATGTAGGTCAGTTCATAGATGTCCTCTATCCCGCGCGACGCCTTGAACACCAATGCCTCGAACCCAGGCGTAATCGGGGTTCCCAGCTCGGTGCTCAGAGACTTGGCACGTGTTATCACTTCCTGCGGATCGGAGATGTCTGCCGGCGTGATCTTGTTCATCACTTCGGCGGCCGTGTATCCCAGCATGCGTTCCGCGCCGACATTGAAGATCTGTATGACGCCCTTCGCATCGGTGGCGATGCTCGAGAAGTTGGCGCTGTTGAAAATCGCACTTTGCAGGGCCCCAGCCTTGAGTTCGGTACCGATCAGCAGATAGCCGATGATGGTTTCATGATCATCGCGCAACGCCGTGACAGATACGACTGCCGGGAAACGGCTGCCATCTTTTCGAATGTATGTCAATTCGTAGATATCCTCGATCCCGCGCGAGGCCTTGAACACCAATGCCTCGAATCCCGGAGTAATCGGGGTTCCGAGCTCGACGCTCAGCGATTTGGCGCGCGCTATCACTTCCTGCGGATCGGAGATGTCTGCAGGCGTGATCTTGTTCATCACTTCGGCGGCTGTGTATCCCAGCATGCGTTCCGCGCCGACATTGAAGATCTGTATGACGCCCTTCGCGTCGGTGGCGATGCTCGAGAAGTTGGCGCTGTTGAAAATCGCGGCCTGCAGGGCCCCGCCCTTAAGCAGCGCCTCTTCCGCCATCTTGCGCGCGGTGTTGTCCGTGCCGATAAGCAGATAGCCGATGATGCTATCCTGCGCGTCGCGCAACGCCGTGACCGACACGACTGCCGGGAAGCTGCTGCCATCCTTGCGGATGTATGTAAGCTCGTAGATATCCTCGATCCCGCGCGACGCCTTGAACACCAATGCCTCGAATCCCGGAGTAATCTGGGTTCCGAGCTCGACGCTAAGCGACTTGGCGCGCGCAATCACTTCCTGCGGATCGGAGATGTCTGCGGGCGTGATCTTGTTCATCACTTCGGAGGCCGTGTATCCCAGCATGCGTTCCGCGCCGACATTGAAGATCTGTATGACGCCCTTCGCGTCGGTGGCGATGCTCGAGAAGTTGGCGCTGTTGAAAATCGCGGCCTGCAGGGCCCCGCCCTTAAGCAGTGCCTCCTCCGTCTGCCTGCGTCCGGAGATATCACGTAAGATGCAAATGAAGTGGCGTAGTCCGCCCAGCCACATTTCGCTTACTGTTATTTCCAACGGGAAAATGCTGCCATCCTTCCGGTGACCCGCGACCTCGCGTACAAAACCGACGGCATGCGCATCTTTGCTCGCCTCGAGGAAAACATTCCTTCCGCCTCGAGCAAGTTCTGGTATCAGCAAACTGGGGTTTTGTCCGCTGAGTTCTCCGGCGGTATAGCCAAACATCCGCTCAGCAGCCGCATTAACTGTCTCTACGATGGCGCCACCAGTATGGAGCGTAATGATTCCATCCACCACGGTATTGAGAATCTTCTGGATCACCGCAGTACTGTCGCGCAATGCCTGCTGCGTCGCATACTCATCGGTTACATCACGGAACACCAGCACGACACCGACCATCTTCCCTTCGCCGTCGCGGATCGGCGCGCAGCTGTCGGCGATAGCGCATTCGCTGCCATCGCGTGCAATCAGTATGGTGTGGTTGGCCAGACCCTGTATCGTGCCATGCGCCAAGGTTTCCTTTACTGGGATAACAGCAGGCTGACGGGTTTCCTGGTTGATGATTTTAAAGATATCGTCTATCGGATGGCCGGCGGCCTCAGCCTGTGTCCAGCCGGTAAGTTTTTCTGCGAGGGGATTCAGGAGCGTCACACGCCCATCGGCATCGGTGCTTATCACTGCGTCTCCTATGGATTTCAGGGTGACGGAGAGCTTTTCCTCGCTGATACGCAAGTTGACGTTGCTCCACAGGAGTTTTTTATTCATCTCCTCCTGGACCTCGAGCAAACGCTGTGTTTCGAGATGAACTAGCTTCTTCAGCCGATGCTGTGTTTCCCGATGGATCATATAGGCGAACAAAAGCGCACAAAGCAGCGTAAGAAAACTGACGGCGACAATAACGGCAAACATATGGCGCATATTCGCCTGGAAGTCCGCGTCATGCCGCGCCAGCGAACCGTCCTCTATCTGGATGAAGGCATCCATCTCGGCGCGAATCGAATCCATCAGCCGTTTGCCCTGTCCACCAGACACGAGCGCCTGTACGGCAGGCATGTCATTCTTGCGGCGCAAGTCAATGACACGCGACATCTCCGCCAGTTTTTCATCCAGCAACGGGGCAATTGCGTCCAGGTGTTTGTGGGCAGCTCCGATTAATGTGCTTTGCCGTAATTCTTTCAGTTGGACGCTGACTCTGTCGCGTACCGCCAGATACGGTTCTAGAAACTTCTCATCCCCGGTAAGCGCATATCCGCGCTGGCCAGTCTCGGCATCCTTCAATGCAGACAGCAAAGCGTCCGCTCGGTTTATTATTTCATAAGTATGCTTCCGCTCTCCGGCAGCTTCCTTGATTTGCTTGAAAGCCCAGAACGACACAGCCACCAGCCCGGCCAGCAGGACCGCTCCTGCAAGAAACGCAACAGTTGTCTTAGCAGCTTTAATCATGAACCATCGTCCTTATCCTGTTAAAATTTCCAAGATCCAAAGTCCAAACAAGTAAACCAATGCAAGAACAGCCCTTACGGGCCTGGCTACGAATGAATTTCAATTGTCCTTTTATTTGTCTGTACGTGCTTTCCTGCCCTGACCTGTACTGAGCTTAGTCGAAGTAGCTTGTCGAAGGAAGCATGTACCATTTATATTTCCAAGAATTGGACAGACCAAAGC
>JBAQUG010000252.1:0-31027 GCA_049297395.1 Victivallales bacterium
ATCCTGCAGTTGCAAGTCTTGCCCCTGGGAATCCAATAATCTCCACGCTTATATTTTCAGATGGAAAAACCCATGTCTTCGGCGTTCCAGCTCCGTTTGGAACTCCAACGTTCATTCGTGGGCGCATGGTTGCCGGGAATCCGAAAATACAGGTCTGTCTTGACAATGGTGAGAAATTTGATGTGCCTGCCAGCCAGGACAATGAAAGAATCCAGCTGATACGAGAAGTTTCCGGAGGATGGGCGGTTGCGGAACTCGCATCTTGCAGATATGCGTCAGCCTTGAAAGGCGAAGCAGTTGCCGATGGAGAGGACAATGAATGGACAGGAAATAAATATTCCGTGGTCGGTGAGCCGTGTCAGGTGCGTTGGATCCGCGGTCCAGAAGACAAGCGGACAGGTCAGTCCGAATGCAATCTGCAATGGAGCACGAAGGCTGGAGGGCAGGGGCTCTTCCTGGGCATCAGGGCGAATGGCTCCGTTGAAACTGATAGCTTCACGTTGTTTTTTGATACGCGCAAACCGGAACTTTTAGGAACGCCGGGACCTTATTACTGGGTCTCAGGAAATAAGGATAAGGACGGCAGCTTCAAGGTCTCAAAGGGCGAGACTTCCAAGAAAGCGACCGGCCTTGCAGGAAAATGGAAGAAGACCGATTACGGCGCATTCATTGAACTGTTCATTCCCTACGATCTGATGGACATGTCCTCATGGCCGGAAAGCGGCGATCTGGGATTTTCGCTCTGGTGGACGCATCATGGAACTGGCGGCGTGACCCATCTCATGTGGTCGGAGGACGGCCACCCATGGAACACAAGATGGTATGGTGTAATACGTCTTGGAAATCAGCCAGGGAAATCTTTGTCTTGGATGGTGAGGGTGAAATAGATATTAATGAACGTCCAACTTGCATTCTTGGAAAACAGCTTGTAAATCTGGAGGGAAGATGATTGAGTATGCCGGTTTCGCCGAAACTGGCACGAGGCGTTTTCATCGTAAGCGCCATTACATTTAATGAAATAATACACAGAGGTTGCGAAACTATAAACGGGACAAAAATGAAAAACAAGATCAAGGTCGGACTATACGGCACCAACGGGCATCAGATACATAACAGGCTTCAGTCTCATCCTCTTGCGGAGCTCAAGGCTGTTGCCGCATTTGATGAAAAAACACTTTCATCCATTGGAGGGAAGTGCGAAGCTTACGCATCTCTCGATGAACTGATCGCCGACAAGGACATAGACTTGATTTCCCTGTGTTCGCCCATGCGTTCCAAGCAGGCTCGCGAGGCAGTCAAATGCATGGCGGGCGGGAAGCATGTGTATGCGGAAAAACCCTGTGCGATGTCGGAGAAGGAACTTGACGAGATTGTTAAAACCTCAAAATCCACCGGTATGATCTTCCATGAAATGGCGGGAACGGCTTTTGAACAGCCTTATCTGGCGATGAGGGAAATTGTCAGGTCAGGGAAAATAGGAACTGTTGTCCAGGTGCTCGCGCAGAAATCATATCCATACTTCGATTCGCGTCCGCAGGATGAGAATGTAGACGGCGGACTCATGCTGCAGGTGGGAATACATGCGATGAGGTTCATCGAGCATGTCGCCTGTGCGAAGATCGCAGACGTGAAGACCGTGCAGACAGGACTTGGTAATCCTAAAAAAGGCGATCTGCGCATGGCGGTGTCGTTTCTGATAAAGCTCGAGAACGGAGGCGTGGCTTCGGCAGTCGCCAACTATCTCAATCCCCGTGCATTCCCGAGCTGGGGCAACGAATCCCTCAGGATTTTCGGGACCGGTGGATTTGTCGAGGCCGTCGACGGCGGTAAAAGTACAAGGCTTGTATTGAATGACAAGGATTGCGGGCCGATCGACATTGGAAACGCACCCGAGGAATACTTTGACATGTTTGCGGCTTCTCTTCTAGGCAAATCAAAAATGCCTCTGACACTTGAAGATGAACTCCATCCCCTGGGGATGATGCTGAAAGTTTCCTCCTTCGGCGGATTAGTATGTCCGGTTATCTCTTCAGGTTCTTCGCGAAGAAGTCCTTGACGACTTTAAGGCTGTCGCCGCCGAGGTCTCCGTGCTTCGCCCCCTTGTAGACGTGCAGGGACGAATCCAGGCCTGCGGCCTTCAATGCATCATGGAAGGCGATGCTCTGTTCTACAGGCACAATCGGATCCTTTTCGCCGTGCATGATGAGGAAGGAGGGGAAGTCCTTCTTGTCCGAGTTGAGCTTCTTGACATAGGTTATCGGGCTGGCCTGTTCGGCCTTTTCAGTGTTCTGATCGACAGGGACGCCGAGCAGCTTGGTTACGACATTGTTATCGTCGTCCAGATTGAAGTCCTTGAGCTTCTGTCCTATCCTGGGATCCTTCGACAACCTCAAATTCTTGATGACCGTGAAATCCGTCGGGCCGAAGAAGTCGCAGACTGCCTGGACCCTGCTTGATACGTTTGGATTTCCGCCGTCGCCTTCCAGTTCCATGATGCCATCGCTGACCCCCATGAGCGCGGCCAGATGTCCTCCTGCTGAGCCGCCCCAGACGCCGATACGGTCGGGATCGATATTGTATTCAAGGGCGTTTGCGCGGAGGTATCTGATGGAGGCCTTGCAGTCGTGGATCTGGGCCGGGAATACGGCTTCCAGGGAAAGCCTGTAGTTTATGCTTGCGACGGCATATCCCATTGTGATGAAGAGGATGACCGGACAGTTCTCCTTGTCGCCCGAGGTCCATCCGCCGCCGTGCACCCATACGATGAGAGGGAGTTTTTCCTTTACGTCGTTGGGCGTGAAAAGATCGAGGAGCAGCGATTGCCCCTGGACTCTCGAGTATTCGAGGTTCTTGAAGACCTTTGCTCCCTCCAGTGCGGCCTTCAGCAGCAGTTCCATTGAAGCGCTGGCTGTGCCTACGGCATATAGCCTGACGGCAAGAAATGCGTCCTTCAGGAAAGCGAATATTGATTTCAGATGTTTCATGTAAAGAGACTAGCGCCCCTGGGAGGGAATACCATGCCCAATGGCGGGCGTATGTCGTAAATGGTTATAAGAGGTATGGGTAAAGGGTGTGAATTTCATTGGTAAGATGTATGTAGTAATGCGTGTTCGAGGCGCGAGCCCCGCGCGTATGGTGCATACGCAAGGGGTGAAGCAGCTAAGAAGGCAAATACATGGAATTCCGCCCCGGATGGCTGGCGTTCTCCTGGCCGCCTATCGCGCTGTTTGCTCGTTGCATATCTTCATGCATGCTCCTCGCAGACATCATGATAATCAATCCAGAATCCCAGCCGGCAAATGTAAAAGTTATTTCTGTACGGTTCCTATGCATCCTGGTCCAAATTGATGCATGATTGTGTTTTTACTGTAGGCAAAGCATTCTTGACTGTGTATATTTGCAGGACACACGGAAATTCCGTGCATGAAAACAACGAACATTCTTGAATAATGATATTCTCTTCAGCAAAATGGATCGGGATGCCGGATGCGGCCAGGGGCAGGGCCGCACCCATGTTCCGGCGCGAATTCAAGATAGGCAAGGCCGTGCGGCACGCACAGTTGTTCATCTGCGGCCTCGGTTACTACGAAGTCTATATCAATGGCGGACGCGTAGGCGACCATGTTCTTGATCCGGCCCAGACAGACTACGACATCAGGGCGTTCTACGTCATTCACGAAATAGCCGGATTCCTTCATTCCGGCATGAACGCCATAGGGGTGATTCTCGGAGACGGCTGGTACAACCAGGACCGTGTCTGGAAGGACTCGCATGAAGGGAAGGGGATGTCGTATGGAAGTCCGCGCTTCATAGCCAAGCTCGAAATGCTTTCATCCGATATCAAAATCAGCTCGGTGCTCAGTGATGAGTCCTGGAAGTGCGCAAGAAGCCCGATAATCGAAAACAGCATATATGCCGGCGAAAAGTATGATGCTCGGCTGGATCAGCCCGGATGGAATGTCCAGGGATTCGATGATTCCTCCTGGACCAGCCCGGCGCTTGTCCCTGAGCCCTGTTCAAGGCTTGAAAGACAGGAGATCCCTCCGATAAGGAAGATCCGCGAGTTCGTTCCAAAAGCCATTGTGGAGGCGAGACCCGGGACATGGGTTGTGGACATGGGCCAGAATTTTTCCGGCTGGGCCAGGATAAGCGCCACCGCTCCGGAAGGAACTGAGATAAGGATGCGTTTTGCTGAGACGGTTTCTCAAGATGGGATGGTAGATACTGGAAGCACCGGAGTGTTCGCTACAAAGGTCGAGCAGGTCGACACCTATGTGTGCAAGGGCTCCGGGAGGGAGACCTGGGAGCCGCGCTTTACATGCCACGGTTTCAGATATGTTGAAATAACCGGATGGCCGGGAACGCCGTCGTGCGAGGATGTGATCGGGATACTAGTCCATACTGCCCTGGAAAAAGCCGGCGTCTTCGAATGTTCTGATGAGCGTATGAACCTCCTCCATAAGATGGCGTTCTGGACGCATCGGAGCAATATCCATGGCATTCCCGAGGACTGCCCTGCGCGTGAACGGTGCGCATGGCTCGGTGATGCTAACATCGTATGCGAATACTCCATGTGGAACTTCAAGAGCGCCGATTTCTGGGAGAAATACCTTGGAGACATCGAGACATCGCGCTCGATGAACGGAGGGATCCCCTTCAACGTTTCGCCCGGGAGACGGACCTGTGGAAATGCGAGCCACGACCGGATGGCCGCCTTCATCCTCATCCCATGGTACCTATACGTCTGCCAGGGGAGGAAATACCTTCTGGAACGGCACTACGCCGGGATGAAGGCCGTGCTTGAGCGGTTCAAGGAAATGTCTTCGGGCTGGATACTTTCAGGCGGGTTCGGCGACTGCTTCGAGCCGGGAATGGTCGATAAGCCGACTTTGACCCCCGAGGTTCTTACAACTACGATATGGTTCTTCAGGTGCGCCCAGGTCATGTCGAAGACCGCGCACATCCTCGGCCATTCGGCCGACGGCATGAAATACGGTGAATGGACTGCCAGCATCCGAGAGGCATTCCTGAAAAGATTCTACAAGCCTGGAAGCCATGGTTTCGGTTCGCAGACCGCCGACACGATGGCCCTGCATTTCGGACTTGTCCCGGATGGTGAGACCGAGAATGTCCTTGCGGCCCTGGTGAAGGATCTCCGCGAGACCCGCAGCTGCCATTGTCATGTGGGGATATTCGGGCTGCGCTACCTGTTTGAGACCCTCGCAAGGCACGGACACGCGGATCTGGCGTTCGACCTCCTGCATCAGGATTCGTATCCGAGCTTTGGTGATCTGATGAACCGCGGAGCGACCACCCTCTGGGAATACTGGGGCGAACCTGAAGTTGACAGGGCGCATGGGCCGCGGTCCCTGAACCATCCGATGATGGGAGGTTTCGACAACTGGTTCTTTAATTCCCTTGCCGGAATACGCCCCGACGAGGACAGTCCGGGCTTCAGCCATTTCTTCCTTGAACCTCATCCGGTCACCAGGATCAGATGGCTGGACGCCAAGTATGAATCACCTTTCGGGATGATTCTGAGTTCATGGAAATTCGACGGGGACAATTTTCTCTGGGAGGTGGACGTGCCCGAAGGGACTGAGGCTACGGTGATCCTCCCTTACAGCGGAGATGTCAAATTGCTGCCTCCAGGGCAATATGCATTTGAAAAATTCATTTCCGCGAAGAAGAAATGAATGTTTCCCAGTCGAATTGAAGGTTTGGCATGAATGCGTGGTGAGGCGGGCGGATGAAAGCAACAGCTGGAAGAGGAGCGGAAAATAAATGAAAATGGAGATAAGATGAAGACAGGCGTGATGATTTTAGGTTTTCTGGCGGCGGCTGGAATTACGGCCGGCAATTCGGACGGGATATTCCGCATCAGCTTTGACGGCAAGGAAGGGATTCCGGCACCTGCCTGTGAATCCGGCAAGGACGGCATAGACCGCATACACAGGGTTGAAGAGGCCGGACTGGAGCTTTTTCCGTGTCCGAAACCTTCTAAAGGCACGGTCATGGTCTGTCCAGGCGGCGGATACTCGATACTTGCGATCAGCCATGAGGGGCGCGACATTGCGAAGATGCTGAACGGATTTGGCTATGATGTTGCCGTGCTGCTCTATCATGTCAGCGCCGGCGACAAGACCAGGGACATGGCGCTTGACGACGCCAAAAAAGGATTGTCCCTGCTGCAGGCCAGGTCAGGGGAATTTGGATTCAACGCCAGGCGCATAGGAGTCATGGGGTTTTCGGCGGGCGGACATTTGGCGGCCCGCCTGGCGCATGAGACGAAGAAGGGAACGCCTCCTGATTTTTCATTGCTCGTATATCCCGCATACCTTGAGAAGGGCGGTAAGCTGTTGGATGAAGTAATGCCGCCTGACGTCCCGGTCTTCATCTATGTTGCGGCGGATGATGCCTACAGCCCCAGTTCGCGTGCCTTTGTGGAATACTGCAAGGAAAACAGGGTCAGATGTGATTTTACTGAGGCAAAAAGCGGAGGCCACGGTTTCGGAATCAAGGAGCCGTTGCCAAAAGGAGTAAGCGACTGGCCGGAAAAACTAGGTGCATTCCTTGAGAGCCTCTGAGCCCGGGCTTTTTCGATTTAATGCGCCTTCCGGGCTGTGGATCCTGTAAGGCACTTGCAGGCAATGGGATGGGTTGTGAAATATTATTGATGAACCATCGAGTGGCAGCCTTGAAAACTTAACTATTCAAAGATATTGTAGGTCACTATGGAAAAAAGTACTCATATTACAGTGTTGCTTTTGCTCATCCTCATCGCAGTTTCCTTTCCTGCACTACAAATTCTATCCGCTTCTGACAGGGGGCCCGTCAATGATGTTTTGGTTCTCCACTCCTACAACCAGGGCTATCTCTGGACTGACAGGGAGACCGAAGGAATCATTTCGGTGCTGGATCGAAATAAGAACCTTTACGATCTTCATATCATCTATATGGATGCCAAGCGGATGCGCACGAAGCAGACGGACGAGCTCCTGGCACGGCTCCTAGCCGCAAAAATGGAGAAGATCCATTATGAAGGGATCATGGTCTGCGACAATGACGCCATGGAGTTCGCGCGCGAGCACAGGAAGTCCCTTTTCAAGGACAAGCCGGTAGTTTTCCTCGGTATAAATGATTTCAACCATGGCATGATATCCGATTGGCCGGCCTGCACCGGGGTCGCGGAGGAACAGGACTACAGGGGGTCATGCGAGATAGGATTTAAGTTGTTTCCGAAGGCAAAGAGGGTTCTCGTACTCTCCGATGATTCCCTGACTGGCAAGGCCCATTTTGATGGAGTGCGGAGGATCGAGCCGGAGTTCCCGGGAAAGACGTTCGTCTACTGGAATTTTTCACAGCATCCAATGGCCGAGACGCTGAAGGAAATCAATTCGCTCAAGTCGGACAGCATTATCCTCCTCCTGTCTTTCTTCAGGGACGGCAAAGGCGAAGTGTTCTCCTTGGAGGAGGCCATCCAGCAGCTGATGAATTCCGCCAGGGTGCCTGTCTTCACCGGCAACGACACGCGCATAATGTTTGGAGTACTCGGAGGGAAGGTGGTTTCCGCCCGGGATCAGGGGGAGATTGGCGCCAGGATCATGGACCAGGTGATGCATGGGATTCAGCCTGACGCAATCCGGATAGTACTGGATCCTCCAACCCGGTATACATTTGATTATGATACCCTGATGCGGTTCAACATTCCATTGTCCTCGCTCCCGGGGAAGAGCATCATACTTAACAGGCCTTCTTCCTTTTACTCGGTGAACAAGCCGCTGTTTGTGACAATAATCATCATACTCATGCTGCTTGCGGTGATTCTCGCTGTCCTTTCGGCATATATAGTCCAGAAGAGAAGGAGCCAGAAGGCCCTGAAGGTGAGCGAGGAGAAGTTCGGGGCTGTTTTCGAACAGGCCGCCGTAGGGGTCGGGCAGGTCGACTCCGAAGGGAACATCATAAAAGTCAACAGGAAATATGCTGAAATGCTGGGCTATGCCCAGGAGGAAATGGAAGGCATGGACTTCCGTAGGATCCTGCTTCCTGATGACTTGAATGAGACACTCGGACAGATGAAGAGGCTTTTGAAAGGTGAAATCAAGGATTTCACCCTTGAGAGGAGATATCTGCACAAGGATGGAGGCGTCGTCTGGGTGCTTTTGAATGTCTCCCTCCTCCGTATCGGCAACGAGGTCTGCCAGATAACCATCCTGCAGGACATAACTGAAAAGAAGAAACTTGAGGGACAGCTCATCCGTTCTGAAAAGTTGTCAGCCGTAGGTCAGCTTGCCGCCGGGGTCGCCCATGAGTTCAACAATGTGCTGATGGTCATGAGGGGGAACATCGAGCTTGCTTCATGGGAGGACATGAGCAGGAAGGAACTGAGGGATTTGTTTGATCTCCTGGAGAAACAGGTGGACAGGGGCCGTGACATAGTATCCAAGATAATGTCTTTTGCAAGACCTAAGCCCGTGCGGAAAGGGGCTTTCAAGCTCAAGGAAATGTTTTACGAGGTGCTTTCCCTCCAGCTCGAGCAGATGAGGCTTGAAAACATCTCCCCTGAAATGGACATCCCCGAAGATATTGAGATCTGCGCGGACCGTGATCAGTTCCAGCAGGTTTTTGTGAACCTATTCCTGAACGCACGCCATGCAATGTGCCCCAAAGGATTTGGTACGATCAAGGTTTCGGCGGAACGCTTCGGCGGAGGCGTGAGCATCCGTGTCAAGGACAATGGGGTCGGGATGAGCGAGGAGACGAAGAAAATGATCTTCACCCCGTTTTTCACCACCAAGGGCGCGTTGGCTGGCAATCCTCTGAATATAAAAGGCTCGGGGCTCGGCCTGTCCGTATGCGACAGCATTGTGCGCATGCATGGCGGCCAGATAGGGTTTGAGAGCCAGGAAGGCATTGGAACTACTTTCATCATCTACATCCCGGATTGCAGGGATTCCGCCAGTACAGGAGACAATGCTTCAAAGATGGCTCCGGATATCGGCATCGGAGACATCAAGATCCTCGTAGTCGACGATGAACCCGACATCTGCCTTCCTCTTGCAAGGACACTGTCACATCTGGGTTGTAAAAAGACTCGCGCCACGTTCTCCCCCTTCGAGGCCCTTACATTTATCCAGGCCGACCCTCCCGATTTGATTTTCCTTGACATGATGATGTCCGGTATTTCAGGCGTCCAGATCCTTGACAGGATAAGGGATGAGAAGAAGAACATCTCCGTTGTCCTGATGTCCGGCAAGCTTGATGTGGATGTGGAGGAATTGAAGAAGCTCGGAGCCCTGGGATTCATCCAGAAGCCATTTGGCAGGGAAGAGGTGAAGACGGTCCTGGAGCAGGTGAAGGGAATAATGGCCTCCAGGAAGCACGGTAAGTAATAAGGATGCCGGGCTTTAGCCCGGCATCCTTATTAGGCAATTTCAGAAGGGGATGTGCGGCATGAGAATTGCGCTGGTGGTATTTTGTGTTGCGGCGATGTCTTTGTCTTTAGATATAAAAGCTGACGAATGGAAGCTTCTATGGTCGGATGAGTTCGACAAGGACGGGCTGCCTGACAGTGCCAGGTGGGGGTATGAGGAGGGGTTTGTCAGGAACGAGGAGTCGCAGTATTACACCCGTGCAAGGCTTGATAATTCAAGGGTTGAAAATGGAATGCTCGTTATTGAAGGGAGGAAGGAGCAGTTCAAGAACAAGGATTACAAGGCAGGAAGCCAGGAGTGGAAGAACAGGAATGAGTTCGCCGAATATACTGCCGCGAGCCTTATAACCTACCAATTGTTCAATGTCAAATATGGACGCGTAGAAGTCAAAGCTAAGATTCCCCAGGGGCTTGGTGTATGGCCGGCAATCTGGATGCTGGGTAATTCCAGGAACACCGGAAAAGGCTGGCCGGTCTGCGGCGAGATCGACATAATGGAATTCGTCGGCAGGGAGCCGGATGTGATACATGGCACAGTCCATTATTCAAAGGTTGGAAAACACAAGTCCAACGGCGGAAAGATTGTCGCCGAAAAGCCGTACGATGATTTCCATATATACGCCATCGAATGGAGTTCCGAGAAGATAGATTTTTATTTCGACGGCCAGAAATACCACACATTCACCGTGGCTGATGCAGATGAAGAGGGCTGCAACGCCTTCAAGGAGCCGTTCTATCTGCTCGTGAATTTTGCACTCGGCGGACAATGGGGCGGGAAGATAGATGACGCTGTGCTCCCTCAGAAATTCCTGATCGATTACGTGAGGGCGTATCAGAAAGCGGAGGTGCCGAAGACGGACGCTTCCAAGAACGATGCTCCGAAAACTGATAAGAAGGAATAGGCCTGCGGTTTGGTCAGCGCATCTTTTCCGACATCTTTTTCACCTTGTCGGTCTTCAGGAGTTCTGGAAATCTTTTCTTGAGTTCGTCGAAGGTCGCCCTGGCTTCCTCGAGGTTCTTCTTACGCAGTGAAAGATCAATGCTCAGGAGCATCGCCTGCTGCGAAAGTACCGGGTCGTCGGAAAGTATGAACACCGACATCGCGTACCGGTTGGCCCTTGCAAGATCCTCCGGGTTCTCCGAAAGTATCCCGGCTAGCCCGAGCCTCGCCCTTGCGGATGCGGTCTTGCTGCCTGATATGTCTATGCATTTTTCAAATACCAGGACAGCTTCGTTCTTCTCGCCTTTTTTCACAAGAGAGGCGCCAAGAAGCGAGAGAAGCTCTGAATAGAGGTCCTTGTTTGGTGTCTGGATCTTTTCTCCTTCCCTGAAGAATCGGACGGCTTTTTCAAGGTCCCCTTTTTTTTCATAGGCGGTGCCGAGGCCTGTCAACGCCTTTAGCCTGTAGTCAGGACTTGAGTTCTTTGCGGCCGTCTGGAAGCATCTGATGGAGTCGTCGAGTCTTCCGGTCTCCGAGAATTTGTTCCCGATGAAAAGCAGCAGATCCGGATTTACGCTTAGGAACCTGCTCTCGGAGGATGAGAAGTCGGTGAACAGCCTGTCTGATTCAGGAGTTGCCTTTTCAGACATGATGGACCAGAGGAGATATTGCCTGCCTAGCATTACAAGGCCGGCTTCATATGCGTCTGAATATGCGATCTTCCTGAAACCTTCGGAGGCGCCGCTGAAATTCCCCCTGATGAAATCAATATAGGAAAGATAGAAGACCGCGCTTCCATGGATCTCCTTTTCAGCCCTGTAATCATTCTCAAGCTTCAGGAGGAGATCCCGGGGTTCATTGGAATCAGGCTTGTCGTAGAGAAGAAGCACGGCCGTCCTCAGAATTGCTTCAGGATACTGTCTTGTCCCTGGATATTTCACCCTTACCTTCTGATAATAGTCCAAGGCCTCCTTGTCCTGTCTTGAGGTCTCATAGGCCTTTGCGATTCCCATGAGGCACGCAGGCTTGATTTCCTCCGGGCATTCGGCCAGGATATCCTTGTACAATGCGAGTGCGCTGTCGACCTGCGCCAGCGAGGAATAGAGCTCCGCCAGCGATAGCTTCAGGGTGTATCTTTCCGTAACGTCACGGGCGGTGGCGATGGTGTCCTTCATGAATGATGTTTTCTCATGGGGTGCCTTGAGGACAGGTATCACCAGGCTGCATATGGATATCTTCGTTTCGGTGGGGATCCTCCTGCTGGTGATGAAGTCCATTGCGGTCTTTACGGCCTCGGTGATCCTGGTCTGGCTGATCAGGCACTGCAAGGTCTGGAGCGCGGACTTGGAGAAATATTCGGGCGTTGACTTGGTGGAGGATGAAATCTCGGAGAAAGTCCTTATGGCCTCAGGATACTGGTTCTGTTCCATCAGCGCTGAAGCCTTGATGAAATAAAGTTTCTCCGACCGGGCATCCGGCGCTCCGGACTTTTCGATCTCCTTGTCGAGTTCCTTTATAAGCCGGGGGTATTCCCTGGCGAGGAAGAGGCATTCCAACCTCCTGTAATAAGCCTCCTTGCCGGCAGTGGAGGAGGGGGATATCAACCAGAGCTGTTCATAGTTGTCTGCGGCCTGGAGATACTGCTTCCTCTCGAAGTTGAGGTTTCCAAGATAGTTTATTGCCGCACAGAGGATCTCCTGAGGGGTGTTGCTGTTGTCAATAAGCGACCTGATGAGCTTTTCGGCGTCCTCTCTTTTATTCTCACGGTCCAGGATACCCGCAAGTTCGAGTCTGGCAAAGGCCGCGTAGAGGTCGTCCTTGGAGTTTATATTCACCGAAGCGAGCTCGGAAAATTCAGACTTCGCATTCTTAAGATCTCCTGCTCCAAGGAGGATTTTGCCCAGATGGTAGCCGGCCGCATATTTTACAGGAATCGAGGCCTCCTTCGTGTTCTTGACTTCGCGCAGGACGGAGACGGCTTCCTTTACGTTCTCCTCGTCCCCTGTCCTGGACAGCGCTATGGAGTAGTTGATCCTGACAGCTGGAACTGTCTTGACTGCAGGGAACTTGGAGAAGAATATCTTGTAGTTCTCGATGGCTTTTTCAAAGTCTCCAGATGAGGAATAAGCTTCGGCAAGCTGGGAGAATGCGTCTGCGGCGAGAGGATCGTCGGGGAATTTTCCGATGATCTTCCTGTATTCGTCAACAGCCATCTGGTAGTGCCCGCGCTGGCAGAGTCCATCCGCGAGCCTCAGCTGCTCCTCGATGAATATTTTTTTCATGTCATTGGTCACCTCCTGTGCTGAATGGAGCGGCGGTATGAGGAAGACGGAAAAAGGAAGAAGGAATAGGGAAAAAGGAATGAGGAGGAAGGAAGTGGAGAAATAAGAAAACGCCATCTGAACAGCCTGTTTTCCTGCGAGATTCGCAACAATCCTCTTTGTCGCATGGCGTAACGTGTTCAGTGCGCATACGGTCTGCCTTTCAATGCAGGAACGATCCTCAGGAGGCGCAGTTTTTAACAGATAATCTCGTGAGGAAATGCTTCCGCCGAGAGTATCCGGGTATTGCGGAATTCGCATTACTTCTCCACGGTGTTCAGGGATTTATCCGGCAGGGTGGCGAATGAGACATTGCCGATGTCGACATTCTTGCAGATGTCGAGGACTGTGATGACCTTCTCGTACGAAGTCCGTCTGTCGGCCCGTATGATCACCGGCTGTCCCGGATACATCTTCGACTGTTCGCCGAGGAGTTTGCCGAGCCGCGCATTGGTATATTCGACCGAATTCATGAAGACATGCCCTTCCGAATCGATGTTGATCACTATTTCCAGAGGGGATTTGGGAGCCATGTCGCCGGTCTTCGAGGTCGGAATGCTTATGCCGAGTTTCAGCTCCCATTCGGCGTATATGGACGATGATATGAAGAACAGCAGTATCAGGAACGCGATATCCACCATTGGCGCGATTTGAAATCCTATGCCGGTCTCCCTGCAGTGTTTCCTGAAATTCATGGTGTCCTCATGTGTAATGCTATCGGTTGCATTCTTGTTTTTTGCACGTTCTTTTATTGTCACATTAAATCCGAAACTCGAAATCCGAAATCCGAAACAAATCCGAAAACAATGAAAATCTTAATTCTCAAAACAATGCTTGAAACATTTGATATTTCATTGATTTACAATTTATTTCGAATTTCGATATTCGGGCTTCGAAATTGCTGCCCCAGGCTTTACGATGTCGATCATCATCCTTGAGATCCTGCTGCTCTTCGACTCCAGCTCGGTGATTATCCGCTTCACCCGTCCCCTGAAGAACGCGTAGATGAGCATTGTCGGGATTGCGATCACAAGGCCGGCGGCAGTATTGGTGAAAGCCATGGCGATCCCCTTTGCAACCATGGTCGGACGGGGAGTCATGGCCTCGGACTGGAGCGCGCCGAACGAGACGATCATTCCCATGACAGTCCCGAGAAGACCGACAAGGGGCGAGACAATTGCGATGTCCTGCAGGTATTGGATCCTTTCCCATAGGTTTCCAGCCTGCCTGGAGCCTTCGTCATTCATGGCGTCCTTCATCATCTCATATGTCGCATGAGGGCTTTTTATGACCTCAATTCCGGTGAGGACGACTTTTGAGAGCGGGACATCGTTCTCATTGCAAATCTCCTCGACGAGCTGGAGATCCTTGTTCTTCACGGCCTCTTCGATCTGGCTGACAAGTGGACTCGGGACAATCAATTCCTGCCTTAATGAGAGCAGGTAGTAGAAGATGAGGCAGACGGCAATGAAGGAGAGGGCGTAGAGGGCCGGCATGAGCGGGCCGCCCTTGTTCAGCATTTCACCGAGTGTAGCCGTCTTCTCAGGGGCGGGGGATTCGGCCTTTACGAGCGTCGGAGTGTCGGAAGCGGGAGCGGCATTCGAGGAATATGTTGAAAGCGCTGTGACGTAAAGGGTTAATACGGCAAATATGCCGACAAGTAGATAAGTTTTCAAAATTACCTCTCAATGTTATTTGAAATTTATAAAGCAATATGGCATAATATATACTTTAATTATTTAAATTCCATGTTCGCTTACAGTTGAAGAAGCCTGTTGTGCGGATGTTATAATCTTGAAAGGTTCCTGATGAGACTTTTGAAGGAATTTGTAAGGGATCCTGTCGGAATAGGCACCGTACTGCCCAGTTCCAGGTTCCTGGCCAGGGAAATGACTTCCGAGATAGGTCTTGAACGCGCCGAGACCGTCGTCGAAATAGGACCTGGCAGCGGTGTCTTCACTTCCCAGATACTCAAGATGATAGCTTCCAATACAAAGTTCTTCGTCGTCGAGCTCAACCCGAGGATACACCAGCATCTTTCTGAAAAGTATCCCAACGTAAAGATATACTATGAGAGCGCCGAAAACCTTCCCGAGCTCATCAAGAAGGAGAAGATGAATTCCGTGGATGTCGTGGTCTCAAGCCTTCCATGGGTTTCTTTCCCGCCCGAACTGCAGACCAAGCTCATGGATGCCATCTACAAGTCAATGACAAAAGGCGGAAGACTTTCAACGTATGGATACATACATGGGAAGATCATGCCGCGCGGACATTCAATAAAGAAGCTCCTCAAGTCGAAGTTCCATACTGTAGACACTTCGGAGATTGTCTGGCAGAACCTGCCGCCCGCCTTCGTATACAAATGCAGGAAATAAATTCCGTTATTTGAATTCCGGCTGGCGTGTAATCTCCATGACGCTCTGCCAGAGGGTCATCTTGGGATCGATCTTCTTGCGTTCGCTTGTCGCGAGAGTTATCGGGACGTGGGTGAAGTCGCTCCCCCAGTACCCGACGACCATGTCGGTACATCCCATTATGGCGGCATGCACCGCCGACTGTGAGAACAGCAGGCAGTAGACTGCATCCGTGCCTCTGGCGTCCACGCTTCTTATTACGTAGCTCGGATCGAAGTACTTCATGCTGATCTCGAAGTTCTTTTCCCTGCCGTATGCGGTTATTCTGCCGCGTATGAATTCTCCGATATTATTGTGCTTGATATTTCCGGAGGCGTCTTTTTGGACAGGCATATCCTTGAAGAGGTCCTGCCCGGCGCCTTCTGCGATGATTATTACGGCATGCTGCTTTGCCGCAAGCCGTTTGCGGAGATGTTCGAGAAATCCGTTTGGACCATCAAGCCTGAACGGAACTTCCGGCACGAAACAGTAGTTGACGACGCTGTTTGCGAGAGTCGCAAGCGCCGCGATGAATCCGCTGTCCCTGCCCATTACATGTATAAGGCCGACACCGTTGTAGGCGCCTTTTGCCTCGTTGTGTGCGCAGGATATGATCGGATGTGTCGCATAGATCGCGGTCTCAACACCGAATGTCCTCTGCATGAATGAAATATCGTTGTCAATGGTCTTGGGGATGCCGACAACGCTAATCTTGAGATTTCTTTTCAAAGCCTCTTCGGCTATTGCATGGGCCCCCCTTAGGGTGCCGTCTCCGCCGATGCAGAACAGCATGTTGACATCCATCGTCACAAGCGAATCCAGCATTATGCCGATGTCCTGGTTTCCCCTGGAGGAGCCGAGTATCGTCCCCCCTGCGGAATGTATGTCGTCGACGTTTTCAGGAGTGAGCTGGACCGGCTTGAATCCGAACTTGGGATTGAGTCCCATGTAGCCATATTTTATCCCGAGGACTTCGGGCACGCCATAGCTTTCCATGAGTGCGCTGACAAGCCCCTTTATGACATTGTTCAGTCCGGGGCAGAGCCCCCCGGCGGTCAGGATCGCGGCCTTGGATTTTTTGGGGTCATGGAAAATCTTTTCGCGGGGGCCGGCCCTTTCGAAGGTCAGTGGTTTTCCAAACGTGTCGAGTTCATTCAGCAGCGCCTCGGGATGTGAAGAATAGACTACGGATGCGGATTCGGAAATGAAGGTGGCGTCGTCGAGAGGGGAATCCACCTCGGCCCTGCCGAGCCGTCTGATGGAAAAGTCTTCGGAACTAAGATTTTTCATAGTGAAAGCCTTGCTGGAGTTCTTATTTAAGCTGGATTGTCTTCATTGACCACCGCTGTTGCTGCCGCCGCCTGGGGAGGCCGACTGCCTGGCCATGATCTTGGCGGAGGGGGCGGCCGTGAGATAAAGCATTATGCCGACGGTATTCTTTGTTTCCTTGCTGTCGCTGTCGTTGTTGTTCTGCCTGATTCCGTATTCAAGTGCGAGTTCCCAGCAGTGGAAGGTCCTTATGATTCTCAACATGCTGTCCTGGATCATGTGGTTGTCGATATCGTATGAGATCTCGACTTCGCCCCTCATCTTTGGCATGATCGGGAATTCCAGCTTGCCTCTTATGCTCTGGAATTTTGCATAATTGGCGATGAAGGCGCTTCCAGAATTGATGTCGGCCAGCGAGCTTCCCATGGAATAAGTGCTTCTCTGCGTATATTTGTCCTGATAGTTGTAGCCAAGGGAGGCCTTCCATTCGTCAGTTATGTCGTAGGTCAGCCCGATCATGAATTTGTTCAGCGTGAAAGTCCCTGAATTGATCAGCAGCTGCGAAGCCAGATGGAGGTCATTGAAGGGATCCAGTTCAATCTTGGTCCCGAAATCTCCAAGGTTCGTGAAGTTTTTCCCCTTGGTGTCCTGTTCCTTGTTGAAGTGGAAGTCGAAATAGTTTTCAATTGAAGCCCAGGTGTAGATTTCCTCCCTGTTGTAGTCTCCGCGTCTTGTCTGAAGCCTGTTCTTCAGGCCGAGCCTTATGAAATTCTGCTCGTCTATCCTGTCGATGTCGTCGAAATAGTATATCTTGTCGCGGCTCAGCGTCGGCTCAGGAATGAAATTGTAGTTTAGGTATGGGACCATGACATGCCTGATGCCGTCAATGTCCCAGAATGCGCTCTTGGCATCGTTCCAGGTCCTGTAGATCTTCGTGTTCATTTCAACGCCTGTTTCCGCGGCGACACGCAGCTTCTCCCCGCCCTTGTCGTCATAGTTTACAACATCGCCTCCGGTCTGCGTGCCCTGCGGATTGTCAACCGTAAACATCGTG
The DNA here is from genome assembly GCA_049297395.1 of Victivallales bacterium. Classification (GTDB taxonomy): domain Bacteria; phylum Verrucomicrobiota; class Lentisphaeria; order Victivallales; family GWF2-50-93; genus GWF2-50-93. The sequence continues at coordinate 17,411 of JBAQUG010000252.1, forward strand.
TTCAGGTCGTTGGGATCCACTTTTGTCTTTGAAGTCTTGGAATAGTAGGTCAGCCTGACGCCTGCTCGCGGGAGGATGTTCAGCCAGTCGACCTGGAGGGGATAGTAGAACATGTGCAGCGAGTCGAACCTGAAGGCCTTGTAGTCCTTGGGATCTACGCCGTTGCCCATCGTCCTGGAATCATCATAGTCGCGCCATTTCATCCAGAAGTAGCCCGCGCTGTTTTCACCCTGGTAGTAGATGTTGCTGTTGAAAAGTTCCTGCCTCGGAATGTCGATCCTGCCTTCAGGGAGCCTCTGGACCTCGGTGAAGAAGCTGTTTATCCTCTGGCGGTAGTCGACAGACGCTGTGAACCGGTTGAACTGGTAGTCGAGCGATGCAAATGACGGAGGCTGCGGATCATCATTGTACCTGTCGCGGAAAAAATCGTATAGGAAGTTGGCGTCGCTGAGCTTTTCAATCTGGCCGCGGAAATCCATTCTTGGCGTTATATGCGACAGGTTGTTGAGTTTCAGGTCGTAGCGCCCCTTGTCGATGTCGAAACGCTGGTTGGTCGGAGCGGCCTTGTACGGATCCTGGTCATAAAGCCCGTAGGCGAACCCGTAGGTCTTGGTCTTTTCAGTGGCTATGTCCAGGTCAAGTCCGCCGCCGGGGCCGCGCTTCATGTAATAGTCGAGGTATAGTCCGGTCTCGATATGCGGATTGTCATATATTATGAAACGTTTTCTCGTCTGGATGAAATATCCCCAGTCAGAGTCATGCCCGCCTCTAATCTGCCAGCCCCACCCCGACGAATCCGTAGGCTTATATACGAAAGGAAGCGGAAGTACCGGTACTCCGCCTATCTTCACCCAGCACCAGTATGCCCAGATGTCATATCTCCCCACATCCCTGCTGCCCTTGTTGGTCAGATCCGAAAATCCTTCCTGGGGGATGAGCCTTATCTTGCTGGCCGTAACGGAATAATGCTCGTGGTCCTCCGCGATATATTCACAGGAGGTCATCTCCGCATTGTAGATCGTAATCGAACCGTCGGCCTCGCGTTCGGCGCTTTCTCCCTTGAAATAATAAAGTCCGACAGACCCCTCGTACTTTCCAAGATCGAATACGCCGGTTGTCAGGTTTCCAACCGCCTTCTCGCCCCGCCAGTCAAGCTTTTCCGTTATGGTCCTGACCAGGATGCCCTGCTTGCCGGAAGGCTTGTTCACATAGCTCTCGACCGTGACCTTTACCTTCGGATCATCCTGGAGCTTCTTGAGCTCGTCGGCTGTGACCTGCGACTGGCCGGCGACCCTCCTGATGAGCTTGACATTGCCGACGGCTTCAACGTCCTTTGTGGAAACGTTGACGATTATCTTGTCGCATGTGATGAATAATTCCTTGTAGCGGAGGCGGACATTGCCGTTCCCGATGATGTTGTTTCCCTGGAACTCAAGTTTGTTGGCGGTGGCGTTGACATCCTCCTTCATGATCGAGGACAACACGTCTGCCGCATCCGCTTCAGGAAGGGATGAGACCATGAGCGCAAGTGCGAAGAGCACCGCAAAACAAAGCAGTGTTATTTTACCTTTTCTTCCCAAATCCCATTTCCCAGATTAAAATTAAAGGCAGTAATATAACCGCGGTTTTACTCAAGTCCAGCCGCAGGCGGAAATTCACAGGGAACTGAGTAATGCATCAGCCTTTATCTATAAATCCCCAGTCCCGCTAAAGAGTCATTACAATCGGAAAGAAAAGTCCATGTCCGCAGGTTGGACAGGCGATCATATTGCCAGGACGAGCCGGATGCCAGCTTCTACTTCTTTCATCTTATGCGGATCTATTGATCTTATTCTTTCCGTCAGAAAACGCTTGTCGATCGTAATCAACTGCGAGATGTTCACGACAGACTCTTTGGGTAATCCGGATGAACGGGAACCGAGATGGACGTTGCCAGGAGCCGATGCAAGAGCCAGATTGGAAGTGATCACTGCAGCGATGACCGTGTTGATTTTGCTCCGGTTAAATTCATTGGCCTGAATAATCAAGACGGGACGTCTATATCCTGGGCCAGAGCCTTCAGGTTCCGGTAAGGATGCCCACCAAATCTCACCACGCTGCATTACCATTTCTCCCTGGATACTGATGAGATTTGAAGTCCTTGTATGACAGCATCCAACGCGGATTCCTGTTTGCCGTAGACCTTGTTGAGCTGCTCTGTCACATCTTCCTGACGGTGACGTGACAAGAATTCGGTTACGGCTTTTGTGAACAATGCGCTTCTGGAGAGCTTCTTGTGCCGGGCAAACGTATCTGCCGTCTCGAACACATCGTTCGGAATGGAAATCGCTGTTTTCATGATACTATGGTATTACCTTGGTTATACTTTGATCATATTATAATCAGGAAGGATTTAGAAGTCAAGTAAAATTTAAATAAAATCCTTTTTGATGGACTAAGGAGTCGTAAAGCCAGAACCATTGAAAGCAATTCTTCCCGGATGGTGATTCCTCCGAATTAATGGTTCCGGCTGCACGAGTTTCATCTTCCAGCCACCTGCTCAAATAACACTTATGCCATTGTAATTTAATTACTTCCGTAGACTGGCATCGCCTTCATTTTCAGGCACCGTCTTCATTTGCCCTTGCGGATTGCGATCAGTGCCACTGAATCTCCCTTCATTTCCAAATCGATGGATGCATAGTGCTTGGAACTTTTGACAGTCAGGGTCTTGAAGGGTTTGAGTTCTCCAGACCCCGCAGATCCGGCATCCTCCAAATAGATGGTGACCTCATATTGTCCGTCCTCCAGTCCGAGCAGTTCGGCCTTGAGTGTGGCTGGTCTGCCCCGCTCTCCAACGCGACTTTCTACATATTTGACAGGATTAGAAGAGTAGTCAAGTCCAATGATATCCCCCGCTCCACCATTCCTGGAAACCATTGTTGCTATTATGTCATTTTCCCTGGCGGCCAGCACGGTGAGATCCGACGAGTCCCAGCGGGCGTCTATGCGCTGCTTTGGAAGCATGGAGAACATCTTGAAGACTCTTGCCGGACCCATCATCTTCAAATCCTTGTTCAAGAGTTGCCTGTCGATAAAGTTGCCGGCGAAGCCGCGATAGTACTCGATGCGGAAGAAGCACGCGCCTGTGAGCCGGCTCTGCTGCATCCAGTAGAGGGCGGCTGCAATGAAGGCTGTCTGGGAGGCTGGCGATGTCTTGCCGATCGCCTCGCTGTTATAGTTCCACTCGGTTATGAATATCGGGCAGCGCTTCCCAAAGAAGCCATTGTAGAGGTCGGAAAGAGCGTTGGAGTACTGGAAATAGAGTTCGGGACGGAGCTGTCCACGCAGTTCCCAGTCGGCGTACCAATGGTAGGTGATGAAGTCAACAGGGACGTTGTTCGCCTTTGCATACTTGAAAAACTCCCTATAGTGCTCGGGGAACTTGGCGGAGTCTCCGCCGAGTCCTGTTACGAGGGCGTTGGGGTCGGCATCCTTGACGGCCTTCGCAGTGACTGCGTACCAGTCGAAGAACTTGCGGTAGCCGATCTGGGGTATAAGCCCCCCGGACGCTTCGTTCCAAAACTCCCAGTATTTCACGCCGTATTTCTTTTCGATGTTCACATGGTAGACTATATCATAGACGTATTTTGCCCATTTGACGTTGTCGACCGGCGGATGCCCCCACCACCCCTTGCTGGTGTCCCCCAGAAACCTTGGGCAGTACTCCAAGTTGGCAATTATCTCTATTCCATTCGCCTGCATGGCCTCTATCTCGGTGTCGAGGCGGATCCAGTTGTACTTGCCGGTTGCCGGGTCGTAGAGGGCCGGACAGCCGAGTGGGTCGCCGGTTACGCCTTCGAGCCTTGCCATTTTCAAGCCTATTCCGGATATGGCCTTCACTACATCCGGTTTTGTGAAGCTCAGAGCGTTTCCCCCCGGCGCCACACCCAGAAGGAGGTGGTTAATCTCTCCCGCCGGCGAATCGCAGTAGACCTTGATCGCATAGTTATCCCGCAGGGGGGCTGTCTCCTCTGAAAACAAACACGTTGCCGACAGCATCACGGACATGACCGTCAAACAGCTTTTAATCCTGTACATTTTTATCTCCTTTGTCTTTTTTAGATTCTTATTTCTTGATTGTAATGAATCACGCCTTGCATACCAGAAGACTTCCTATGGGGAGAGCATCTCGCCGCCATTTATATAGAAAGCGGAGAAGCCATAGCCCGCGAGATCCGACCTGCCGTTGCCTTCGACGTGTCCATCGTTGAATACGCCATTAAATGTCTTATTGTGGCGAAGGTCGACGGCTGCTCCCCAGGCCTTCCAGACGTAATAGCACTGCTTGTTTGGGGCGGCGACGGAAGAATATGAGTCCATCACAAGAGGAGTTTTAGGCGGAATCCTATCTATTCTTGACATAGTGTAGAGCCATACACTTGCGGATGTAGTGGGAAGCCTGGCGTTGGTGTCGTAGGACAGTGCCACGTTCTTGCCGTAGGAGTACCAGTAATTGCCAGTGGCGATTCCAGCCGGCGTCAGTCCGCCATCGTAGTCAAAGGGAGATACGGTTGGACAGCAGAATATCTTTGGGCTCTCCACGTAGGGCAGGACGTAGTAGGGCCAGTTTAAAGTGGCACCGTTTTCTCCCCAAGAGAGGGCGACGATTCCGTTATAGTCACTGGCGTAAGTGGCTTGGAGGAGGCCGATCTGCTTCAAACGCCCCTTACACTCCGTGCCCTTAGCCGCATCTTTCGCATTTTTCAAAGCCGGGAGCAGCATCGCCGCGAGAATTGCGATGATCGCGATTACGATGAGCAGCTCAATCAAAGTGAACGGCGGCCTTTCACGGTTTTCCGGGTTCACAATATTTTCCAATTCCTCGGTTTTCGATCCGGCACTTTCTGTTTTCATTGCATTTTCATCCTTTCACTTTTTTGCCGAAAGTTTGAAGTTCATGTCAGGGCCTTGATCAGTTTGATGTTGGTGTCGGGGTGACCGGTCTCATAGCGGCGGCAGAAGGTGTCGGCGTATTCCTCCACAAGCTTTCCAATGTCGTAGCCGACGCGGACATATTCGGCGCGACTGGGTTTTTCGAAGAAATTGCAGTGGGAGAATATCCTTATGTCACGGTTGAGTTTCAACCGGGTATTGGATATGCCCTTGACGGCGGAATCGGCCAGTTGCTCGTTGAGGACGACTATGGCCTCAGGTGGAGCGTCCATGCTGTGCTCCAGCATGAACTGGACGTTCCGCTCGATCCAGGGCCGGGCCTTGATGCAGAGGCAGCCCGCGATGATCCAGTCCTCGCGGGTGAAGAATCTCCTGCGTTTTGCCTCGGCGCGGAAGTATTCTATGTATATGGCCTCCAACTCGGTATTGGCGAGGAGTGCGATTCTTTTTAATCCGGACTCCTCGCACTTGTCCAGAAGCAGTGAGACGAGGGACTTGAAGTCGAATGAAACATATTCGCAGTTCTTGAACTGCATATCCTCGCTGGTGCAGATGATAGGAAGGTATGGCCGGTGGAAGCGCATGAACATCTCCCTTGATGGCCAGAAGAGAACGAGGCCGCCGAGGACATGTCCATCGATGTCTGCGAGAAGCTTTTTGGTGTCGCCAGCCTCTGGTGCGTCCATGATCCCGTAATAGAGCTTGAATTTGAAGCCTTTTGATTTGGAGAGGGCTTCAACCGCTGTTTCCATCATACGGAAAAGCGAGTCTTCCTGGACATTCTTCGCCTGCACGGCTATTCCAAAAGTCAGGCTCCGGGCAAGCTCCTTGCGTATCTGCGTGCCATTCCTGCCATATGTTCCAAGCAGACCTTGTTCAATCAGTATGTCGATGGCGTTCTGCAGGGTGGATCTGGTGGCATTGTATCTCACGCAGAGCTCTTCCCGTCTGGGGAGCCGGTTTCCCTTGCATGCCCCGGACAGTATGTCAGTCTTCATGTCCTCGGCTATCTTTTCATATATCATAAATATTCCACATATATTTATTAATTATGGATATTATATTATAATATGGACTATTAGTCAATAGAGAAGCTGAAAACATTTGTGAGAATTTTCAGAGCATCCATGGAACGGCAGTGTTTATGATTTAACAAGGAGAGCTGATTGCAAAATACAGGAAAAACGGTTGCGGCGGCAATACGCAGTTGGTGTTCACAATTTTAGTGTGTCTTGGTATTCAAGAAGTTAGACACCCTGAAGCCGTGAACACCAACTTAAGCAATCAGTTCAAAAGAGGCAATTATGAAATTGCCTCAAGGAGATACACCTTATCATTTTTCCTTGACTTGAAACCGATTGGAAATGTCGCAGTAACGCCTTTCCCGGCGCGTCCGACATTTCCCCCGTTGATTCTCAGGGATTCGATCTTCAGTTGTCGGGCCCCTGTGGTGTGTCCGGTTATGAGTATTTCGTCCCCGACCTCCAGTGCTCCGGCGGAAAGGTTTATCTCAGCTATGCCGGACTTGTGGAAATAATTCAGGATCTCCCCTATATGGATCTTTTTCCTTGAGGCTTTGCTGCCTGATATGCCGCTCCATTCTCCGGCCTTGTCACCCAGATAATATCCACCATGCCAGAATCCGCGGTTGAATACGGCTTCAAGCCCGCCTTCGAGCTTGCCTGCAGCTTCAGGCGATAGCCTTCCCTTGCTCCATAGTTCGGCCGCCGCCCTGTATGCTTCAGTCACGTTATAGACATAGTCGGGAGCCCTTCCACGGCCTTCAATCTTAAGTATTGATACACCTGTATCCAGGATCTCACCGAGAATCCTTATCGTGCACAGGTCCCGGGGCGACATTACATACTGGTTGTCGACTGTCATCTCAAATCCGGTCTCATCGTCCTTGACATTGTATTTCCGCCTGCACGGCTGATAGCAGTCGCCCCGGTTGGCGGAACTGTTGTAGGCCGCAAGGCTCATGTAGCATTTCCCCGAGATCGATACGCACAATGCCCCGTGCACGAAAAGCTCGATTTTTACAAGTTCTCCTGACGGCCCGCATATCCTGTCTTTCCTTACCGTTTCAATAATGGATTTTATCTGCTCAAGATCCAGCTCCCTGGCCATCACCATGACATCTGCGAACTTCGCAAAGAATTTTATGGCTTCCACGTTCGAAACATTGGCCTGGACGGAGATGTGTACGGGAATGCCTTCGGAACTGGCATATTGTATTGCTGAAATGTCGCTTGCGATGATCGCGCAGATTCCTGCGGATTTCGCGGCATCGCAGAGCTTTTTCATCTCAGGAATGTCGGAATCATATATTACGGTGTTGAGTGCAAGATAGGATTTGACACCGCATTTCCTGCATGTCCTCGATATCTTCGCAAGATCCTTGAACGTGAAGTTTTCAGACGCCCTCGACCGCATGTTCAGCTTTCCGACACCGAAATAGATGGAATCAGCCCCGGCCCTGATGGCTGCTGACAAGGATTCCCAGGAGCCGACAGGTGCGGTTATCTCAACTTTTGTTCTTTCTTTATCCATGGCCTTTTTCCGGACGGGTATTTTTCTTTCCCGGCTGCATCTGCGGCGGGAAAGAAAAATACTTGTCAAATAAGTGTTTGAAAAGCTTTCAAACAAACGTAGATTAAGAATTTATTTCGTGGAGGACTATGGAAGATAACAGGAATCAACAGGTACAGCAGGGGAACAGGAAGCTTTCCCAGGCTGAACTTTCTCCATTTGTAAAAGCCCTCTGCCTGACATATTCCCAGCTGGCATATTATCCTGAAACCCATCCCGTTACTGTGAAGCAGATGAAGGACGCCTGGGGCGAACTCCAGAAGATATTCAGCATGAACGGCGATCTCACTCTTTCCATCGCCGACAGCAAGGTTCTTTTCATCGGACAGGCTGTCGAGGAGAAGAATACGGCTGTCGTCAAGTTCGCCAGGCATTTCGAATCCATCCAGGTAAGCAGCATCAAGTTCAGGAAAGCCCTGGCATATGATGAATTCGCTTCCTTCTTTGCTTTCTTCTGCAAGGAGCCCCAGTCGATAAAGGATGCCGGTGGAATCGACGCCCTCGTCAAATCCAGGGAGATCAGCAACATCTCCTTCAATACAACTGTGTATAAGGTAATCACCGAGGACGAAAAGGTCATAGGCAAGGCTGAAAAAGTCGGCGCTGAGGCGAAGCCCAGGAAGCCCAGGACAAAGGCACTCCAGCCGATCGCCGAAAGAATACAGCAGAAGCTCGATTCGGAATTCAAGGATATACACGATAAGGACAGGACCAGGCTTGTCGAATACCTCAACAATGTCTATGTCAGGGAGATCAGGAAGATTGAGGAGAAGAACGAGAATCTTGCCGATGAGATTTCCGAAATCAGGGAAGTGATCCAGAACATAGAGGAGGTTTTTGACGAAACTAATCTCGGCTTTATCCTTCTCGACAGGAAGCAGAATGTCTGCTTTGTCGAACACGGACACAAGATCCCATTCGACCTAATGCTGAATGAACCTTTGCCTGAACAGCTCGTCGGACAGCTTGCCGAATTCAAGGACACCGAACCCTTCAAGATCGATGATGTAAATATCATGCAGATCACAAGAGACCCCCGCAAACGCATCAAGGCCATCCTCTTCCAGTACGAATAAGTATTCCTGACCGAATTTTAGAGGTTCCCTTTGTTTTGAGAATCAAGATTCCTGTCAGTCTTTGCACTGCTGGAAAGTTCTACCTTGCGAATGAGAGTTTCAAATGAGCGATGACATGTCTGGAAAAGTCCTGAATGTTGGCAGCAGAGCCTGGCTCCGGAGAGTTGAGCTTTCCGTACTTGCCGCAATGGGCTCCATTTATATGCTCGCATTCTTCCACCGCGTGGCGGTTCCAGGGACGATCTTCAACCAGCTGCAGATGGACTTCAACATGACCGCCTCGGCAGTTGCCGCTGTCGGAGCGGTTTTTCTTTATACCTATGGACTGTCCCAGTTCTTGATTGGTCCAGTTGTGGACAGGTTCGGCGGAATGAAGGTGCTGATATTCGGAGGGGCCATGATGTCGATAGGGTGTTTCACCTTCGCCATGTCCGGAACTCCGGCAATGCTCTACTTTTCCCGCGTTATTCTGGCGCTGGGTAGCGCGACAATGTTCCTCTGCATCGTAAAGGAGATCGACCGGATGTTTGGAGCCTGGCATTTTACCATGCTGCTAAGCATAATGCTCTTCATGGGTGGTCTGGGCGGCGTGTTTGGGACAGCTCCATTTGACTGGAGCGTGACAGCCTTCGGCTGGCGGAAAACCCTGATGGCTGTCGGAGTGATCACGACATTGTCAGTAGTGGCGGTTGCCATTCTGTATCTCATTGTCGCCAAAAAGCTTCCCCCGGAGAAAATCAGTGCTGGAGGTGGCTCCTACATGGAAGTAGTCAGGAATCCAAGCAACATTCCGGTGATTCTTGCAGGCTGCGTGAACTATGCGACATATCTGGTGATGCAGTCGGTGATAGGCAAGAAATTCCTGGAAGACTACCTGGGCGCCAAGTCTTCAACTGCGGCGCTTTGCACAATGGCGATGATGGCGACTCTGATGCTGCTTATGCCGGTTGTTGGCTTTGCCAGTCAGTTGATTGGCAATCGGCGGAAGCTGGTTATTGTCCCAAGCGTGATTCTGGCGGCGATAGCGGTATCTGGAATGCTGGGCGGCGTATGGTTCGGAAATAAAAGCCTGGCATATTACATGTGCTGCATGATCGCGCTGGCCGTTTCGGCCTCGTCCAATCCTGTCGTCCCTTCATCGATAAAGGAACTCAATCATCCGGATGCCGTAGGAAAGTCGGTAGGATTTTACAACGGGATGCTGTATGTGGTCATAGCGCTGTCAGTTAACGCAGCAGGACTTATAATGGATCAATTTAAAGATGCTGCGGTAGTGACTTCGTCGGCGGTGGTATATCCGGCTTCCGCCTATGTCGCCGTCTTTTCCTGCCTGTTCGGAATGGCCTTGATCTCGATGGTGTCCTCTTTCTTCATCAGAGAGACCTTCGGTGCATGCCATTATCCGGATTCGGAATAGACAGGGCATCCGTGAGAACGTGTGAATTTCGCAAATCCAACTGGAGAAGGGTTGAATTTGAGGGCAGGGCGCATAATAGTCGGAACCGGTGAAATAATATGGTGATGGTGCATCTATTGCATTGGTAGAATAAACAGGAGATGGAAATGGCTTATGATTTGACAGGCAAGATAAAAGTGATTCAGGCGGCGCAGACTTTCGGAGCCAAGGGCTTTACGAAGCGCGAGCTTGTGGTGACAGTTGAAGAAGGCAAATATCCGCAGGACATATCGTTGGAGTTCGTGCAGGACAAGGTCAAGATGCTCGATGGACTGAACGTCGGGCAGGCGGTGACAGTGTCTTTTGATATTCGCGGACGCGAATACAACGGGCGCTATTTCAACAACCTGCAGGCGTGGCGCATCAAGACCGAAGAGGCGGCAAAGCCGGTTGATGACGAAGACCGTCCGCCGATTCCGGATGAATCCGAGGCTCTCGGCACTGTTGACGACGATATTCCTTTTTAATTGAATTGAGGCAATTTTAAAATTGCCTCTTTTGAGCTGATTGCTTAAGTTGGTGTTCACGGCTTCAGCGTGTCCAACCTCTTTAATATCAAGACACACTAAAGTTGTGAACACCAACAAGAGATGTTCCCGCAACAACGGTTTCTGTATTTTGCAATCAGCTCGAATCTATACTGCGGACAGTTCATCCTTCCCTGTCCCGGCTACCAGCAATCGCAGCGAGTGCTGACAAATAAAAAGCGCCGTTCATATGTGATATACAAACGGCGCTTGAAATATAAAATACGGAATCAGATCTGGTCGAGGAAATTCACCTTGTGGTTCTCAAGGATGACTCCGACCTGGTCAAAGTCGATTGGCTCATATCCGGATTCCACGATCTCCCCGCAGAGCACGAGCCAGGCCTGGTGATCCCAGCAGCCTTTGTTCTTCTTGACAAAGCTCTCGAGCTTGCCGGACTTAGCCAGCTTCTTGAGGTTTTCCTCCTTGCTGCAGCAGGCGGCTGAAGCCGTCCTGCATTCAACCTTTGCGCATGCAGCTTCCTTCACAGTTTTAACTTTCTTGCCTTTTTTCATTTCTATCCCCCTCTGTTTATGTTGGATTTATCTTTTTTGCGGAACGTAAAATACATCATGAGTTTGAAAAATCAAATGAAGCTTGTTTTTATAATTGAATTTCCTGTGAAGAAATGGGATGACCGATTGTCCTGGCAATATCCTTGAGTTTCATACGATTGATGTCGTTGCCTTGCTTATCCGGATTTGCTGGATATCCAAGGGTTATCAGTGAAAGTACCTGGAATGAGCGGGGGAGGTTTAATATCTTGCGGATCTTCTTTTCGTTGAACCAGCCGATCCAGCATGTGCCAAGACCCTGGGCTTCAGCGGCGAGCACGAAATGTTCACCGGCAATGCCGATGTCGATAAGATGGTATTGTACCTTGGAGATCATTGGTGCAATTGTGTGCGTGATGATGCTTGTTTCCGCGCAGAGCACCACGATTGCCGGCGCCTTCTGCGTCCATGGCATCGGAATTCCGGGCAGGAGCCCCTCGGAACATATCCTGCTGCGAAGTCCGCAGTCCTTGACGATAATGAACCGCCATGGCTGCTTGTTGCAGGCTGAAGGTGCAAGCCGGGCGGCTTCAAGGCAGTTGCCGATCAATTCGTCGGGGACAGGTGCTCCGCTGTAGTCGCGGCAGCTCCTGCGCTTCTTCACCAGCTCAAGAAAAGTTTTTGGGTCAAGGGACAAGATTTAGAAACCCATCAAAGGCTTAGTGCTCTGCTTCATGACTTCGATATCCTGGCTTTCCCATACCGCGAGACCGGTTTCAAGATCGGTAAGCGTCATATGGAAATAGAAGTACGACTCCTTTGAGCGTCCTTCGGTGGTCTTCACCTGGGTGATTTCGCCTGCAAGACTGAAGTCTGGAGCGACAGCCGTCCCCATTTTTTTCACAGTCTTCTGGTTGAACATCTCGTCATCCTGCAAATCCCTGACCTGCTTGGTGGATTTGTCTGTAGCGCCGGCTCCGCTGACGGCCGTCGTAGTGATCGCCTTGCCGGAGCGCAGGATTGAGCTTGTGATCTTCTGCGTGAGTATCTGGACGTCGATATGCTGGCTTGTAGAGTTCTTGACGGTGCTTACCATTACAACGGCTTTTTTGCCGTCGGCTTTTACAAGGGTGCCTGACTCAAGCAGGGAATTTATACATTTTTCGGCCGCCATCTGCCAGTCCTTGGGGTTGATTTCGTCCGTGGATATCAGCCCCTTGTTGCCTGCTGGATCTATCCTTGCCGGATCACTTCCGCATCCGCATACCGACAACAGGCCAGCAATCATGAACATTGCAACTGCGATTCTCATATTCGTCCCTCCCTATGATTTCAATTAATGAAAATTTCAACTTTCTGTTTCTTCTTTTCTTCCTCTATCCTGCCCTGGATTATCTCCGAGGTCTTCTGGTTCTTCATCCCTTCGAGGAGGAATCCCTTGACTTCGGTGAACGGAATATAGTCGGGCTGGATCTTCTCGGTCACCTTTATTATGTGGAAACCGTATTCGGTTTCGACAATGCCGCTCAGTTCACCTGGCTTGAGCGCGAATGCCGCCTTTTCAAACTCCTCGGACATCTTGCCCTTTTCAAATGTCCCCAGGTCTCCGCCTTTCTCCTTGCTGGGGCATGCGCTGTTTTCAGCCGCGAGCTTCGCAAAGTCCCCGCCCTGTTTCAGCTTTGCCAGGATGTCCTCGGCCTTTTTCCTGGCCACCGCATTGGCATCGGCTTCCGCCTTGGTTTTCTCCTCGGGACTCATCTTTGCTGCAGCTTCAGGGGCGATCTCTTCAGGCTTGAAGAGAATATGGAAGGCATGAACTCCTTCAGGTTTCTTGAAGCGCTCCTGGTTTTCACGGTAATATTTTTCAGCTTCATCATCGGAGACTTTTATGTCGACGGCGATTTTATCATCGATCCATTTCTGTATTGCCAGCCCAATCCCTATCTTATCCTTGATCATCGCGGGAGTCATGCCCTGCTTGGACAGCGTATCGTCAAGCTGGTCCGCAGGTATCTGGGCCGTTACATTCTTGAACTCCTCCTCGGCTTTTGCCGGATCCGGCTTGTAGCCGTCGGCTGTGGCGAGCTTCATGAGAAGCTTTGACGCGATTATGTCGTTCAGCCTTTCCTTTACTTCAGCCTTCCATACATCCTGGGTGATGCCTGCGAGCTGTCCGTTCTCCTTCATCATCGCAAGTATGGGTTTGAATTCCTCCCTTATGTTTTCCCTGCTGATCTTCTCATCGCCGATACCGGCGACGATATCCGGAAGGAATGCCAGCGGATCTGCGTTTGCATCTGCGGGTTTTTCGGGAGCGGGCTTGACAGCCTTGGTGTCAGCGGCTGCAGGGGCAGACGCTGCGGTTTTAACTTCCTTTGCGGGCGCGGATTCAGCATTCCGGACTTCTTTCAACGCAGCTTCAGGCTTTTTCTCGGCGCTGAACCAGGTGCATGAAGCGCCGAAAATGAGAATGACCGAGGCTAGGCATAACTGTTTCTTCATTCTGATACCTTGTTTTATTTATTTCTGTTTTTTCC
>JBAQUG010000253.1:0-3160 GCA_049297395.1 Victivallales bacterium
CGGATAGTCTGGTGACCTCTCCGGCTATCCTGTTTTTGACCTTGAGAGCATTGACAAGCTTCATTTTTTTCATGGTATGATCCTCCCTTTTTGAAAGAGAGTCTATCCTGCCGATATGGACATTTTATGTCCTTGTGGGGATGGGGTGTGAAGTAAAGCAAGACTAATTTATTGCAAAGGCCGTGTCCGGCATTCCTGTATTATCTGGCCAACCGCAACAATAGGATGAAGAGACGTGGTTCACTCCTGTTTTTCGAGTATGGACAGGACTTCCTTATCAAAAAGCCTGTATGCCTTCTCAATGGGATATTCAACACCGGGACGTAGAAGATTGTCGGTGTCGCTCCTGAATTCAGGAGAGGTTATCTTGGCTTCCATGTTAATGCGGTATTCTCTGGCTGAAACTTTAAGTTTCGAGGCATCCATGTATTTCAGGAAGCATTTCACGATCAGTTCAGGATCTGCTTTGACTTTTGTCAGACCAAGCCACAGGTCGAACAGATCCCTTCCTTTGCGCCTCTGGTACAATGCCCTCATCTTGGTGCCAAGGAGTTCCTCCAGAGTATAAGTTGGAATCTCACAGCTGCCTGTGAACCAGCGGGAATTCACGGAAAAATGCTTCTTATGGATACCGAGCACTGCAAAATGTTCGCGGGAGTTGATTTCAACTTTCAGCCTCAGCGGCACAGGCGGCGCATCCTCCGACTGCATCCTGTATGTAAGATTGACCACTCCTTCACCCTGCTTCCTATTCGGCTTTCCTAGCCAAGGGGAGAGCTTTTCGCGCAGCGCATCGAATATTGGACCGATGGGGCCGGCTTCAGTCTGGACAAAGTCAATGTCCTCGGAATATCTTGCCGAAGGCTGGAAGAAAGTCTTGTGCAGGACAGTTCCCCCACGGAACGCCAGATGCCTGGCAAGAATAGGATGGGAGAATATCTCGACAACCGCCCTGCTGATGATCAAGTCCTGTTCGACCATGGCCGATGTGTTCCAGGGCGCAATATCATGCCATTCATCAAGGTATGCTCTCGGAATCATTGAAGGTCCCCTTCCACATTTGTATTAAGCCACAGTCTCCAGCGCAGATCTTTTCCAGACTTCCTTATGGGAATCCTGGGATCGAGCGCGATGATTGCAGGCTCTTTACCATCAACCCATTTTGCCAGCTTGGCAGTCTTGGCGGCATATTCTGTCTTATCGAGAAGCCAGCCAAGCCTTTGGGCATAGGCTATGCATCCGTCAATTTTGGCGGCATCCAGAAGCTTGTCAGGATCAATCTTTTCACCGAGCTCCTGCAGGACAGTCAGTACGTGTCCGAGGCCTCCGGAATTGTATAGATACCTGAGCAGATCGACGGCTGTAGCCTCCGGAGTGGATACGTTCATATATCCTGTGCGGGTATTCAGCCTGTCCACAGGGGTATTCGCGATATTCTTCTTGACGAGAAATTTTATCTTGACCCTGTTGCATGTGACAGGTCTTACAGGCTTGTTGGTGACAACATGGAAGACTTGCGGCTTCTGATGAGATGCGCCGTGATAGAGGGCGGCTGTGAGCAGACCCGCATAATAAGGCTGCCCAAGATGCGCCATAAGATCGGCTATGAACCAGTCCGCAGGAAGAACTCCCCAGCTTTTGTATTCCACAGGGATTATCAGATAGAATCCCCGGTGGACACTTACAACCTTGTTTTTCCCGGCAAGGCGGAATATGGCCTGGTCAAAAGCCTTCTTGTCCATTTTCAACTCGCCTAACGCTTCCTCCCGTGTAAAAAAATAAAGCCCCTTGGATTGCTTGGATTCAATCCATTCCAACACGCCGGGCTTTTTGCCTTCTACGCTCATTATCCATATCTCCTGTTTGCGTTAAACTACACTATTAGTAGTATATTGCAAACACTAGAAACTTGCAAAATCTTAAAATGTTCATGCATCTGCTGCAGGCATTTTATATCCTTATGATTATATTGGAAATAGAAATATGAATCAGGTGCAGAATGGATTTGGACATTATCCCCATACGGAATCATGCGATGACGCATTTCAGATGCGAAGGTTATTCCGTGCATGGGCTTGACCACTGGAAAAGGGTTTTGCGGAACGGATCTGTCATTTCCCGCAAGAGCGGGGCCGATATCGTCGTCGTGACCCTTTTCGCATATCTCCATGACTCCTGCCGATGGGATGACGGCTCAGATCTTGAACACGGGAAAAGATCCGCAAAGCTCGCAGTTGAGATGCAGGGTAGATTTTTCAATATAGCTGATGACCAGCTCGGACTGCTTGTCGATGCCTGCCGTGACCATACTTACGGTAAATGCAGCGACAATCCAACGATAGGAACCTGCTGGGATGCTGACAGGCTAGACCTAGGGCGCGTGGGCAATATACCCGACCCGCACTATATGAGCACGGCTCCTGGCAAGGAGATCGCCAGATTGGGCAGCCTGGCATTGTATAAGGAGTAATCTATCGGGTCGTAATCTGCTCTTTTGCTCTTTCTGGATTTACTTTTCATCCATTCACCCCACTCCATCAGTTATTATTGCTATTTCCGATGCTTTCCGGAGAAGACTTTTCAATTCTTTTATGGTGATGTCTATATTCGGATCTCCAGACGAGGGAAGCATTTTAAGGTCTTTTAGAACACCCTTCATGTCTTCGGTTTCACCATTGTTTATAAACTTATTGAGTTTCTTCAGTTTCTTGTGCTTTTCAATATGACTTGTCATATCCATCAGACCTCTGTTGCTGGCTAGCTCTCCCACATATCCATTCACATCTGCTAGGAAGTAACTCATTTTTCACCTTCATATTATTGAAATATCCCCAAATAGTTGGTCTGAGGCATGCAGCCTCATCTTAAACCAGCCGTCCCAATAGAAATTATTCTATTGATTTAAAATAGTCAGAGTGGGCTTTTGTTATTACCTTGCAATCGTCTTCAATTCCAAATTTCCCATGCATATCGATGACAAGCTGGTGCATCTGTCGGCGTACAAGATACAGTGAGACAGTCTTTTCTTAACCTGCATTGAATGGGAGATGTAATGGATTTCAATCTTTTCATCATCAATTGTCTTTTGCTGAGGTGATTGAATGCGAGGAGTCAGGTACTGATTCCTGCGGGGAATGTTCTAGGACATTTTCCAGACAGC
>JBAQUG010000254.1:0-5318 GCA_049297395.1 Victivallales bacterium
GCCAGGAAGTTCTACGTTCTTAAAATAATCCAATCCGCTATCCCATAATTTTTCAATAGCTCTCGGAAGCACTCTTTTAGAAAACTCGATTCTTTCCCTTGCTTCAATCCTGCCGAGTTCCGCCTCAATATTGATTTCATCAGGTTCTAGGCCTGCGTCAATATAATTTTTCTTATTTGTTGTTGTCATTTTCAGGCTCCTTTTGGTTTTTTTGATCTTTCCTCTCGACCTTGCACTTGTTGACGCACTGCCAGCTACCGTAGTGGTAGCCCCCACCGCGTTTCAGGCTGGCATAGTGCTCGCTGCCACAGACTCTACACTGCATTTTTCCAAAATACGGCTCGATAAGTTTCATAGCTTTGCAACTCATTTTATTCTCCTTTTTTAATCTCTGATAATTAATGTTAAAATAGAACTACCTTTTCATATGGACGCAGAAATGCGGCCAATGAAAAACACATAGTCCATCCATGTGACAAGCTGCAATCCCTCATGAGATTGCACCTGCCTGTGCAGGAGCCAGAGAAAATCCCTAGCCCTTTTCTGTAAGCGGAATCGAACTTGTCGATCCCGTAATGCAAGAGAGTTTGGATTAGAAAAAACTAACCTCTAACTCTGATGAGTGACATGCAAATGATTCGCAGTCCCCACCTTGTCTTATGATCGGCTAAGTCATTAAGCCGGTCAAAAAATACCTGATATAAAACATCAGATACCAGTTCTAAATATGGCGGAATATACTACTGTCACACCGCCTAGTCTTGTTGCCAAAATGGCATCCTAACACTGAGCTAATATACAAAAGCATAGGCGGTTTATCAACAGTAAAAGTGAAAATATATGACATTTTTCCAGACTGCTCAGACTCGATCTTTATATACTTCCTGTCAAAGCTCACACCTTTCTGAGGAATCTCAGGCTTCCATTGCCGGCCAGAATTGTTTTCTCAGCTGGAGATTCTGTTTCCGAGGATATGCACAGGTATTCCCAGGCGAAGACCAGAAGCATGGAAGTATATCCAAGGAAGTAAAGGGGCCACCAAGGAACTCCTCCAAGGACAATGACTCCTAAGTTGTGGCAGAAGTGCAGCGCGATGGGTAGCAGGATGAACAAAGACGCCTTATACCATCTTCCATTTAATATGAGGAACAGCCCGATTCCGGCAATTCCTCCGAATAGCGGATCCGTCATCTCGACAACCCAGGTCCTGTTCTCCAGCAGCATGTAGACGTCGCCGTACTGGACCATGCATACGAAGTTTTCCATGAACATGAAGCCTGAGCCGAGGACGAATCCGGACGTGAAGAAATATTGCCAACGGTCAGATCGTTCGATGAGCATGCGGAATGCGAAGGCAAGACACAGTAGTTTCGCCCCTTCCTCAAGGATTGCCGATGGTAGGATGTTCCACATCAGATGGCCTGAAGAACCCCACGGGAATGCGATGTCAAGGGCAAACTCGGCCATGTAGCATGGAGCGATCAGGACTGCCCCGACCAGAAACAACAATGACATCGATAGGAGTTTCGGTCGTCTTGGTGCAAAGAACCATAGCGCGATGGCATACAGCAGTGACGGGATCAGCGTTCCAAGCAGCGTATAAAGGAAGTCGGGTGAATCAAACATGATGCTCCTTTCAGGATTTAGAGGTTTCTTATTGCTATTGAGGGCTTACGGGTTTATCTGTCTTGTTTTCCAATTCCCTTATGATGTTTCTTACATCCTCGTCATCCGGGGTTATGGCGAGTATCTTGCGGTATGTGTCAAGCGCAGTTTTCAGGTCGCCAGTATTGATGCAAAGCATGGCCTTTCGGGAGAGATATGCCCTGTTCACCGGATTCCTCGATATCAGGGCATCGAGAGTCTGGTGCGCCTCGCTGTACATGCCTTTTCGTGCATAGAGATCCGCGAGCGCGGCATATCCGTTGTCCGCCTCCTCGGGATCGGGAAGCTCAGTCTGGAGCTTCTGGATTTCCACGGCTTTGTCAAACATGCCGTTTTCCGCGAGTGCCATCGCATAGAGCGATATCACCCGCGCCTGCTTGCGTGACATGGGATCCTCCCATAGTTTTTCCATGATTTCCAAGGCTTGCTTGGGATTGCCTCCCAACAAGGCCGATGCCTTTGCAATAGAGCTTCCAACCTGCTCGCCACCCGCCGTATCCATTCTTTTCTTCATTGACAACGCACTGTCGCGCAACTTGAAATATTCCATATGTGTTTTTGCCCATTCCGGCCATTTCAGGCTTATCCTGTCGAGATAGGCAAGCGAGACATCAGGATGCCGCCGCTGGATTTCCATGTCGGCAAACCTCATCAGCTGCACCCTTTCCGGTTCGGTGGAGCTCGTATTCCGTGACAGCAGCCAGGCTGCGGCACCGGCAATTGCAACAGGCAGCAGCGCGTAACGCAGGGTGTTTGCGGAAATCCGCCTCAAAGGCCAGCGACGTCGGATTTTTCCATCTTTTACGGCATCCATGAATTCCGCGACGGTTCTGAACCTGTCCTGCGGAGTTCCGGCACATGCCTTCAGCACGATGAGGTTGAACCTTGACGCAAGCTCGGAGTTCAAATCGTCCGGCAGTGAGGGGAACTTATCTGCGGTGAATCCTGTGAATGCGCAGTAGAGCACCTTGCCCAGGGCGTAGATGTCGGCTTCGAATCCGGTACTCTTTTCGGGAGGGATGAAATGCAGGGTTCCGGCAATGCTCACGCTCTTGTCCCCTGATGACGCAAGACCTATGTCTGCGAGTTTCGCAATACCACCGATATAAAGGATGTTTGAAGGCTTGATGTCCCTGTGGACGATACTGTTCTGATGGAGGCACATAACGGCATCGGCCAGCCCGGATACGAGCGACATTGTTTCTGATTCCTGGAGAGCACCTGTTTTTCTCAGTCTGTTTTCAAGGGTGTCCGCCTGGTAATCAGGTCCGGCGGGGTTGGAATTATCGGCCAGCTCCATAACATAGTAGATGAGGGAATCAGTCTCTCCTGAATGGAAGATCCTTATCAGATTTGGATGTTCCGGCACCCTGTTCCTGAAAAGCCTGAGGGCCTTCTCCTCTCTGCCAAGTACCCCGAGGTTTGTCAGCCTCTCTTTGTTGAGAACCTTGACAGCCCTCCTTATCCCGTCCCTGTCATCAGCAACCCAGACGTCTCCATATGCGCCGCTTCCGCAGCACGAAATGATTTCAAAATCCGGTATGGCTGGTCTTTCCATCTGCTAATCAGGTACTTTCCTGTTTTTTCATCCGTGAGGCTCCAATACGTGTTTCAAGGCTTGCGAACATCGCACCGGCCTTGTCGGCTTTTTCGAAATCCATGTAGATGCTCCTGGCCTTCTTGAGTGAGTCAACAAGCTCATCCCCCTTTTTTATCTCATCCGTCAATCTTGAGCAGGCAGGGCAGCTTTTCAAATGACGTCTGATCATTAATTTCCTTAAAGCACTTAAATCCCCGTTGATGTATCTTTCCAAGGTTTCCCTGTCAGTATGTTTCATTGGCATCCTCCATTCTCTTTTTTCTTCAATGTGATACAGGCGTCTCGCCTGTTGAAGTAGCGCAAGCCTCCGGCTTGTGTACTTTCTCTAAATATAATTTTCTTCACTTTCAAGCTTTCTGATGATTTCCCCGAGCTTGTCAATGGCCCGGCTCTTTACGGTGTATATCGAGGATTTTCCGACTTTCAGGAATCGTTCGACACGGGCCGGCTCCCATCCCTTCAACGCATATAGCTCGAAAATCTGATATGTGATAGGTTCCAGCGCGGACTTGAGTTCGACCAGTGCCTGGTTGAGAATATGATCCTTCCATTCCTCAAGCCACTTGTCATCCTGCTCAGGCGAAACCAGCACATCTTTGATGCCGCCTATGTCCTCACCCACTCTTATGGCCTGATCCCGCCTACGGATGATGTCAACGGCCCTGCGGTCGATGATTGTCCTCATGTAGTCGCGGAACCGGCCCTTTTCGCGGTCGTACTTGAACTTGCCGGCCTTGGTGAACATGGTCAGCATCACGTCCTGGATGAGATCCTGCTTCTCTCCTTTGGAAAGGTTCAGGTCTCCACCCCTGAGCCATATCAGCGGGGCATAGTTCCTGTAGAACTCCTCCCAGCCTATCTCATCGCCGACGCTTATTTTTGATAGCAGGCTTTTATTGGTCGAGAATGCCATCCGGCTTCCTTTGTGTTTGCTCCATAGTATCCGTCCTTGCAATACTGATTCGCACGGACTTCGTCAAACTTACATTGGATTATGAGATTTTTCAGTATTTTCATAAAAATAACACTGTTGATGTAAGAACTGCCGGTATGCCTGCGAATCAGTTAGGAAAGAATCGGTAACAGGAAAGGAATTTTGGCACAGTCATGCTGCATTAGGGAAAGCGGTGCTTTCGCCGTATGCGGGTTTGAAGAACTTGATTGTCTGCGTTATCTTCATAGGTATAATAAACCTTTTAAGAGGAATTTATCTTATAGAGTAAACAGATAACAAAAGTTTTTCCGCAGCGACAGCGCTGCTTCCGATGTAAAACAGCCATTTTTTGTCAGGAAGAGCAGAGCTTGTGGTTGCGCCCACTTGGGCGCGTTCTACTCGTTTCTTCCTGAGAGGCGCATGGCTGTGCCTTCATCGGAGGACGTTTGGAATTGCGCCCTCTTTTTTTGCGGAGGGTTAAAAAAAAGGAATAATGCTATGCCAGAAAAAAAACGCTTAAACCGTAAAAAGAATCCGAATAAAGGAAATGAAAAGAATCTCAAACGTAGAAATGCACATGCTAGGATCAAGGATAAGACTGGAAACAGGAGCAAGAAAAAGAAGGATGATAATACAATGATTGGCGTAGGCATAGGCGCTGCCGTCGGGGTGACTGCGGTCGCTATTGCAGCGGTTGCAGGAGTGGCCTTGCTCCCATTAACATCAATAGCTGCTGCCACTCTTGCCGGTGGATATCTCGGAAGAGAAAGCAAGTGACAAGGGGGCAACATGATTAAAATCGACATGAAGCTGTGTGTCAAACTCCAAAACCATTCAGAGATGCTGGAAAAGCATGTAGGTGGATTTAAAGCATGGATGCTGAATCTTCCAATTATAAAAAGCTATAGTCATCCCCAAGTGGAAGAGAAACTCAAGGACAGAATTGTTGACGCCCTCTACTTAACACTTGCAGAGACCGTTGAAAAAGAACTTCAGAAAGAAGGGGTTAAGGCCGAGGTGAATGTCGAGTTTGGAAACTCAGTGTATTTAAGAAGAGCTAAGGATCCCGAAAAGCGATATGAAAAACTTAATGCCGAGATCAAGATGCTAGAAAAAATG
>JBAQUG010000255.1:0-7151 GCA_049297395.1 Victivallales bacterium
TGTCTGTTCCGCCATGAAGAAGAAGGGGCGTGATCCCGCCGTAAGCCGTGTCTTCGCCGATGTCGATTCGCTCGTATCATTTATAAATGTAAGTCCTGGATCGATAGACTGTGTGTTCTGCGAGAACGACATTCTTGCCAGTCGGCTTTATGGGAGGCTAGCCAGGAAAGGGCTCAGGATACCTGAGGATTTCATTGTTGTTGGCTGTGACGGGACAATGATCCTTGAAGGGATGTGGTCCGTGATGATTGACACAAGGCAGATAGCCGTGAAGGCCGTTGAGCTTTTCAATGAACATGTGAGCGACAGATTGTACAATGATACCCATGTCATAAAGCCGGAACCAGTTTACAGGTGAAGATTGATTGAAGTGACCCCCAAAGCATGTCCGGGGGCGAAAGCCGCAAGGCCTAGTTCCCGGGCGTGCTTCTTATAGTACCGTGCTTGGCGCGGGGGCAGTTGAAAACTGCAGGAGGATTGAAGGTGTTTTGTTTGATTTGACCCCCAAAGCATGTCCGGGGGCGAAAGCCGCAAGGCCTAGTCCCCGGGCGTGCTTCTTATATTACCTGACTTCATAAGGCGTGCGAATTTCGCACGCCTTATCTTTTTCCACCCCGTCTTTCCAAGGTAGGGTTATACCCCATGGCGGAAAAGTACTTGAAGGTCTACTTTACGATATTGATGTTCCAATCGGTATTAAGGACTCTTATCAACAAGGAGGGTATCATGATCGAGCAGCTGAAAAAAAACATGTTTATCGGAATCGGCCTGATGGCGATGACAAGAACCAAGGTCATGGAATTTGGGAAAAAGCTTGCCGAAGAAAGCAAGCTTTCAGAAGGCGAGGGCGAGAAGCTTGTGGACGACCTGTTGAAACAGGCCGATGATATGAAAAGTTATTTTGAGAAAAACTTCTCGGAGGTTGTGGAGAAGAAGATCAAGAACGTAAAACTTCCATGCACTGAAGGCTTCGAGAAGATGCAGGGGGAAATCAATGAACTCAAGGAAACCCTCGCCAGGATCGAATCGAAATTAAATAAGAAGGATATCCGGCCCAAGGCTGGCCCTGTCCACGGCAAACCCAAAAAATAAAAACCAGGGCGCCGGGAAAAGAGTAGCTCGGGCATTCTTGCCCGGGCCTGAACCGGTGAATCCTCCCTTGCTAATGCTAGGGCGGGCAAGCCGTAGTGCAACGGTCGGATATAATTGAACTTCTTCTAGCATTAGAGGTTCCCTGAACATGGAACTGTGAAACAAAGGCCTCGATGTATTTCCGCAAAAGAAAATCAGGATGGCGACACCATCAGTACAAGCGCTACCAAACGGTCGTAGGCGTTCTGATCAGGCATGGATTCTATGATTTTGTCGACAACAGCAACCTTCTCAGATTCGTCCCGTTCAGGCATAGATACGTGTCCGGAGGCAGAGCTCCGGAGGAAGATGAGAAGCTTAACCACTGGCAGAGAATAAAGCTCGTTCTCGAGGAGCTTGGCCCCGCCTATGTCAAGCTTGGACAGTTTGTAAGCAATAGACCGGATCTCCTCCCGCAGGAACTGTGCGTTGAACTTGAATCGCTTCTTGACGAAGTGCCACCTTTTGACAACGCCCAGGCTGTGGATATAATAGAAAAAGAGTTCAATGCTCCAGTCAGCAGGATTTTCAAGAAGTTCACCGAAACCCCTTTCTCATCGGCTTCAATCGCCCAGGTTCATAAGGCAACGCTCCATGATGGAACCAAAGTGGCCGTCAAGATACAACGTCCCGGCATAAAGGAAGTGATAGAGGCGGATCTTGAAATAATGGGGGAAATCGCCGGGCTGCTGGAAAAATACGTTTCCGGCATGGATGTCATAAATCCCGCCGGAATTGTCGAGGAATTCAAGATATGCATCTCCGAGGAACTCGACTTCATCAACGAGGCGGACAACATTGAAAAGTTCACCAGGAAATTCAGCGGGGACAAACGGGTAAGTTTTCCGAAGGTGTACAAGGAGTATACGACTGCGCGGGTACTTACAATGGAAATGGTTGAAGGAGTGTCCCTGTCCACAATAAAAGAAGGCGGTAATCCGAATTACAATCTGGATCTGATTGCAACGACACTGAGCGACCTCTTGATGGATCAGGTATTTGAGCATGGCTATTTCCATGGGGATCCACATCAGGGGAACATCATAATCCGTGAAAACAATGTCATCTGTTTCGTCGATTTCGGCCAGATTGGAATACTTTCGCCGAGAAACAGGCAAATCCTCCGTGAAATCATTATTGGACTTGTGCAGAGGGATCCCAGGAGAGTCGCAAATGCTACAATGAAACTTTCCACGAATTCTGAAATCATCAACAGGGAGCAGTTTGAAAACAAGGTGTTCAAGATCATTGATAAATATGCCGGTGTCACGCTGCACAACCTCAACCTCAGCAGATTTTTCAATGATCTTTTCAAACTGGTTATCAGCAGCAAGCTCATGATCCCGCCAGACCTCTTCCTTCTTGGCAAGGCGATAACATCGCTTGAAGGGACGCTCAGGAAGTTAAAACCCGACTTCAATATCATAGAGCACATCGAACCATTCGTCAGGAAAATGATATTAGAGAACATCAGCCCGTATAGCATTTTCAAGGACGTCTATACCAGCCTTTCCGATTACTCCGATCTGTTCCGCAATCTTCCCGGAGGGCTCAGGGACATACTCAACCAGTTCAAAAACAGGAATATCAAGATCCAGTTCGAGCATAAAGGACTCGAACCGATGCTGCACAAGCACGACCAGATAAGCAACAGGATTGCCTTCTCCATAATCTCCTCGGCAATGATAATCGGGTCCTCCCTGATAATGCACGCAAAGATACCTCCTCTTGTCTGGGGAATCTCATTCCTCGGACTATTCACATTCGTCTTCTCCCTGCTTTTGGGCAGCTTCCTCCTCCTTTCCATACTGCGTCATGGCAAGATGTGAAACGAAAATGTCATTTGCCGGCACACGATGAGACATGCTGGCGATTCCTTGATTCTTTCCTGCGTCTGGAGTATATTTGAGAGGAATTGAAATTAACAAGGAAGCCGCATTACAAAATATGAGCACTGCAAAAGACATCATCCGGCAGGTTGAAAAATGGTCTGGACACCGTCTTAACAAGGACGAGGGCGTCCAGCATGGCACTGATGATATTCCCTTGACCGGGGTGACGGTTTCCTGGATGGCGACTCCAAATGCAATCATTGCAGCCGGCAAAAAGAAGCATCAACTCCTGCTCATCCACGAGAGCCTGTATTATCCATATGATGTCATGCAGTCTAAAAATCCTCCTGCCGATTGGGAGTCATGGGGTGTCAATACAGGGCGCAGGGAGCTGCTTGAGAAATATGGACTGAGTTGTGTCCGCATCCACGGCTCTATGGATGAAATCTGCATCCTTGATGATTTTGCGATCCTTCTTGGACTCGGGAAGCCGGTATTCTCCGACGGCTTGTTGAAAGTCTATGAGATTAAACCTTGTTCACTTGGCGAACTGACAGCAAAGGTCAAGGAAAATCTGCACATGCCTGCGCTCCGGGTTGCAGATGGGGGAAATTCAAAGATGATTGTGAGAAGGGTAGGTCTGCCATGGGGTGGCCTCGGTCTCTTCGTAAATGTCGGATACCAGCAGAAATTAGTTGAACAGAAATGCGATGTCTTTATTGCAGGCGAATCCGACAGCTATGGTTTTCGCTTTGCGGTCGAGTCGGGAATTCCAATGATCGAAACCAGCCATGAGATCAGCGAGAACCCGGGTATTCAGCATTTTACACAAATGATGTCTGAAAAGTTTCCTGCCATGGAATGGCAGTTCCACGAGAACATCAATATCTGGAAGATGGCGTAGTTCATCTTCGACACGCAAAAAAAAGGCGTGCGGAAAACCGCACGCCTTTTGATTTCAGTATGAACTGGAAGGACTTAGTAGTCCATTCCACCCATTCCTCCCATTCCACCCATTCCTCCAC
This sequence comes from Victivallales bacterium, assembly GCA_049297395.1. GTDB lineage: Bacteria > Verrucomicrobiota > Lentisphaeria > Victivallales > GWF2-50-93 > GWF2-50-93. Next base: position 3,989 of record JBAQUG010000255.1, read on the forward strand.
CGCCGTGAGGCATTGGAGCAGCTTTTTCCTTTTCAGGTATTTCTGTAACCATGCATTCGGTTGTCAGAAGCAGTCCTGCAATGGATGAAGCATTCTGAAGGGCTGAACGTGTCACCTTGGTCGGATCGATGATGCCGGCCTTGAGCATGTCGACGTATGTTCCGGTCTCGACGTCGAAACCTTCATTGACCTTGCGGTCAAGGACTTCACGTACGACGATTGAACCTTCATATCCGCCGTTGGCGGAGAGCTGTCTGAGAGGTTCTTCCGTTGCTCTGAGCACGATGTCGGCACCGATGGACTCGTCGCCTTCGAGCTTTAGGGATTTTACAGCCTTTGCAGCACGGAGAAGGGCTACGCCACCTCCGGGGACAATGCCTTCCTCGACCGCAGCGCGTGTTGCGTGGAGGGCGTCTTCGACGCGGGCTTTCTTTTCCTTCATTTCAGTTTCAGTGGCCGCACCGACGTTGATGACTGCTACGCCGCCTGCGAGTTTCGCAAGGCGTTCCTGGAGCTTCTCGCGGTCGTAGTCGGATGTCGTCTCCTCGATCTGCCTGCGGATCAGGTTGACGCGTCCGATGATGGCGGACTGTTTGCCGGCGCCTTCAACGATCGTTGTGTTTTCCTTGTCGACTGTGATCTTCTTGGCTTTGCCGAGGTCTTCGATCTTGACGTTCTCGAGCTTGAGGCCGAGGTCTTCAGTGATGCATTTGCCACCGGTGAGGATCGCGATGTCTTCGAGCATTGACTTGCGGCGGTCGCCGAATCCGGGAGCCTTGACTGCGCAGATCTGGAGTGTGCCGCGGATCTTGTTCACTACGAGAGTGGCAAGAGCTTCGCCTTCGACATCCTCAGAGATGATGAGCATGGGCTTGCTGGTCTTGGCAACCGACTGGAGGAGAGGAAGCATGTCGTTCAGGCTGCTGATCTTCTTCTCATGGACGAGGATGTAGCAGTCTTCGAGGACGGCTTCCATCGTCTCTGCGCTGGTTACGAAGTACGGAGAAAGATAACCCTTGTCAAACTGCATTCCTTCGACAACTTCGAGGGTGGTTTCGATTGACTTGGCTTCTTCGACGGTGATTGTCCCGTCCTTGCCGACCTTGTCCATTGCGTCCGCGATCTTGCTTCCGATTTCCTTGTCGCCGTTCGCCGATATCGTGGCGACCTGTGCGATCTGTTCGCGGTCGTTGACCTTCTTGCTGATGTTCTTGAGTTCCTTGACAATGGCTTCAACGGCCTTGTCGATTCCGCGCTTCAGGGCCATCGGGTTTGCGCCTGCGGTGACGTTCTTGAGACCCTGGCGGTATACTGCTTCCGCGAGGACTGTCGCCGTGGTTGTACCGTCGCCGGCGATGTCGGATGTCTTGCTTGCAACTTCACGCACCATCTGTGCGCCCATGTTCTCGAAAGGGCACTGGAGCTCGATTTCCTTTGCAACAGTCACGCCGTCCTTAGTCACGAGCGGTGAACCGAATTTCTTGTCGAGTACGACGTTGCGGCCTTTTGGTCCGAGTGTCGCCTTGACTGCCCTGCTGAGCTGTTCGACGCCGTGGAGGATCTTCCTGCGACCCTCTTCTCCGAACAATATCTGTTTTGCTGACATTTTATACTGTCTCCTTATATTGAATATTTAGTTGGTTATTTCTCGATTACCGCAAGGATGTCATCCTGGCTGAGAATCTTGTATTCCTTGTCATCGAACTTGACTTCGGTACCGCCATATTTGCTGGTGAGCACGGTGTCGCCGATTTTCACGTCAAATGCAATCCTCTTTCCATCCTTGTCCATCTTGCCTGTTCCGAGGGCGATTACTTTCGCCTCGAGAGGCTTTTCCTTTGCGGAATCAGGGATGACGATGCCGCCTTTTACCTGTTCCAAGTCTTCGACCGCTTCAACGAGGATACGGTCTCCAATTGGTCTGATCTTCGATTTGCTCATTCTTCTCTCCTTCTTATTTGGTTAAACTTCTTGCTCTTTATTAGACAATAAATAACCTGCCAACTAGCATTGACAGGCTACTAATGCATTCTTATTTATTTGTCGTCATCCACAACTTCAGCGTCCACTACTTTCTCATCTGAGCCTTTTTTCTTCGAGGACTTCTTCTCAGAGTCGTCAGCAGCCTGCTCTGACGGACCACCAGCCTGTTCACCGGCAGAACCCGCTCCAGCTCCTCCGGCTCCGGCAGCTCCTGCCTGGTTCGCGCCCGCCTGCTTGTAGATCTCCTCGCCGAACTTCATGAGATGCTCTTCAATGCTCTTCATGGTGTTCTTCATCTTCTCGATGTCGTCGGCCTCCTTCGCCTTCTTCAGCTCATCAATGCCGTCCTGTACGGGCTTCTTGACGTTGTCAGGAAGCTTCTCTCCGAATTCCTTCATCTGCTTCTCAGTATGGTATATCATCGAGTCGGCCTTGTTGCGGGTCTCGATCTTTTCCTTTTCGCTCTTGTCCTGTTCCGCGAACTTTTCGGCGTCCTTCACCATCTTCTCGATGTCCTTGTCATTCAGTCCGGAACTTGCGGTTATCGTGATCTTCTGCACTTTACCGGTGCCGAGATCCTTCGCCGTCACATTGAGTATGCCGTTCGCGTCGATGTCGAATGTGACCTCAATCTGCGGAACTCCGCGCGGGGCGGGTGGAAGTCCTTCGAGACGGAACCTTCCTATGCTCTTGTTGTCGCGGGCCATTTCGCGTTCGCCCTGGAGGACGTGTATGTCGACGGACGGCTGGTTGTCCGATGCCGTGCTGAAGATCTCGCTTTTCCTGGTCGGTATGGTGGTGTTGCGTTCGATCAGCCTGGTGGATACCCCGCCGAGGGTCTCGATTCCGAGAGAAAGCGGTGTGACGTCAAGAAGAACGATGTCTTCGACGTGTCCCGAGAGGACTCCGCCCTGTATCGCGGCGCCGACCGCGACAACTTCGTCGGGATTTACGCCCTTGTGGGGTTCCTTGCCGTCGAAAAGCTTCTTTGCGATTTCAACGACCTTCGGCATCCTGGTCTGGCCGCCGACCATTATCACTTCGTTTATCTTCGAGGCATCGAATCCTGAATCCTTCAGGCAGTTTTTGACAGGTGAAATGGTCCTGTTGAGAAGATCGTCGCACAGCTGCTCAAGTTTGGCCCTTGTCAGCGTCTGTGTCAGATGCTTCGGTCCGGTCG
>JBAQUG010000256.1:0-9812 GCA_049297395.1 Victivallales bacterium
GTGTGAGTCAATATTCAAGAATATAGACACGCTAAAGCCGTGAACACCAACCTTAGCAACCAGCTAAAAAGAAGCTATTTTGAAAGTGCCCCATATAAATAGAAATTTCGGAGGTAGGAATGAAAAACAGGAATCGTCAATTACAAATCGCCAATTGGCAATCGTCAGTCGGCAATGCTTTCACGCTCATAGAGCTGCCTGTAGTGAGTCGGGTAAAGGCGCGAGCCTTTACCCTTATCGAACTACTTGTCGTAATTGCGATAATCGCAATACTTGCGGCGATGCTGCTGCCTGCGCTCAAGAATGCGCGCAGCATGGCGAAAAGCAGTATCTGCCAGAACAACCTCAAGCAGTTTGCGCAGTATTATTTCATGTATGCGGACGATTGGAATGAACTGACACCGCCCAGCTACGGGGGTGAGCCGACTCAATGGATAGGACGCCTTCCCACCGAAATGCCCGGAGGAAGTCTCGCGTATTACGTCTACGAAAATCACATCGGCGGAGCTTTGCGCAAAAATCTTGATATATGGAACTGCCCTGAAAACACAAAGCAGACAAGGGCGATGGGCTTAAGCTGCAGTGAGACGGAATGCAGTTACGGTGGCAACACCTGGGACACCACCTACGACAGGGCAGTCGGTGCTTTTTCAAACACTTCCGGCGTCAACAGCGAAGGACGCGCCTTCAGCATGAATCTATCCCAGTTCAAATGGCCCTCGGACTTGTATGTCTTCCTCGAATCGCCCTATCCCAGGATTGACTGTGGGAGCAATGACGGCGCGGGAACTGTTCCGTCGGTTACCACTGGCACCCGCACCATCCGCTACGCGCACAACCTCAGCACGAACATCGCCCTTGCCGACGGGCATGTCACCTCCATCAAGTTTCCGCTGGCGTACATAGGACCGTGGGTCGGAATCAACGCAGCACCGCCGACAGGGCATACAAACGGCAAAGTCTGGCTGTGCAAGTAATTAGTAACGGATGATATTTGAATAAAAACAACCGGGGAGAAAAATGGAAGATATGGAAGGACTGCGCTGGGATCTGGCATCGTTCAATGTAGATGGAGGGGTTCGTTACACGCACAACCATGTGGGTTTTCTGCCACGTGGATCCAAATGCGTGGTGTGCCGCGAGCCGGCCGCTATGGATTTCGAAGTAAAGATGGTCACCGATTCCAGCGGTAAGTGCCGGAATGATCGTCCGGTGAAGTTCCGAGGCAAACTGCAGGCCACGGGCCATGAGCTGGGAAAATACCGGGTCGCGGATTTCTCTGGACTGACCGAGGAGGGAATCTACATCATGGCCTGCGGCGGAGTGGATACCTCCTTTTTCCGCATCGACAGCCGGATATACGAATACCCGCTTAGGGTACTCTATAATTATTTCCCCTCGCAGCGCTGCGGCGACAGCGTTAGCGGCCACAACGCCCCCTGCCATCTTGACGATGCAGTGCGCCATGACACCGGAGAAAAGTTGGATCTTGCGGGCGGATGGCATCAGTCATGCGATTTGCGCAAATGGATATCCGGCACGCCGTTTGGGCTCATGGGGCTGGCTCAACTTGCGTCAACAAGCAAACCGCGCTGGGATACCGGACTAATCGATAACGAACTGCGCTGGGGAAACCGCTATTTCTTCAACATGATACGTCCCGACGGTGGACTCATGGATCATGTGGTACTGCCAGTCAGCTGGCACGAACAGCGCATAGCCTATGCGAATGACGCCCCCTTGTCAGCGTTCTATCTTTTAATCGCCGCCGAGGCGATGTGTGCGGAATATTACCGGAAGCATGATGCCCTGTATGCGGATCAATGCCTGACTGCGGCCAGGCGTCTCTGGGATTATGCACATGGCCCGAAAATGACTAAGCTGGCATACAGGCCTCCGGTCATACCGCTTAACCATGAGTGGATGCCCGAATGGCTGGCAGGAGTATATCCCGGTTCGGCAATCGCCCTTGGACAGGAACTGTTTGCCGCCGTGCATCTGAATCGCGCCGACGCTGCCGGCGGCTATCTTGAGCATGCCCGCAAGACAGCTTCGCTGCTTGTGGACTTGCAGGTCGGAGGCGACGTGGAGCAGGATCTGTCGGCCGCCTGTTTTTATGAGGCGCCAGGCAGGAAGGAGTTCTCCAGGCATACCGGCTATTTCGATTTCTTCGTAGGTCTTGGCCTGGTGGAAATGCTTGCCGCAGACAAGCGGGCGGAGAATGCCGGACGATGGCGCGAAGCAATCAGGCGCATTGCCGAGAGGTCGCGAATCACGTCCATGCAGAATGCCTTCGGAGTTCTTCCCACCTACTGGTATGCCTCGCCGCAGAACGGTGTCCATGTGCGCGGCAGTGGAAGAGCCTGCTACCGGTATTTTTTCCAGGAGTCCGGCATGCTCCCCCTGAACGACGGGATGAATACGCTCGGAATCAACCAAAACATCCTCGGGCACGCGCTGTTTCTTCTCAAGGCCGGAAGGTTGATGGATGATCGACGTTATCATGCGCTGGCCGGCCGCCAGGCGGACTGGGTGCTTGGATGCAATCCGTTCAACCGCAGTTCTGTCGAGGGAGTAGGATATAATCAGCTGTCGCGGCTGGTGGGCGGGGATTTTTTCCCGGGTATCCCGCAAATCCCGGGTGCGGTGAGCACCGGCATAACCGGCAGCGCGGAAAAAGACGAACCGCAGCAATTCTTCGGGATTGGCTGCGAATACGATATGCCGCCGACATCGCTGCTCATGTGGCTGCTGGCGGAAATACAGGAACAGGACAGGATTTGGAAATGAAACAACCTAAAAGAGCATGAATACAATGTCGGAAAAAATCAAGATGATCCGTTCTCTTTCCGAGGCGGTGGAGTATTTTAAATCGATGATGGATGCGCATCCCGAGCGCAATGCGCTGGACGCGACACTGGCGGCCATGGATGGCAGACGCAGGAAATATCCGTGTTTCTCTCTCGGATATCAGAGCCCCCCGAACGATATGACCACAGGTACGGATGATCTGATCCTGCCGGAAGTGGAAATGCCGGACACGCCCGAGGGCAATCTGGCGCGTGAGATCATCCAACTGTTGAATCCCCTCAAGATGCTCAATCCCGTGACGGCCTGCCTGGGACTCGGCAAGGGAACCGGAACGTTGGCGACAATGTTTGGAATTCCGCTGGATCCGTCGGTCGGCAACTCGCCTGCCCATACCCTGACCTTTGACGAAATCCTCGCCATGCCTGAACCGGAAGTCGAGACCGCAGGGCTCATGCCTGAAATGCGCAGAAAGATAGAATTCATCAAGCGGAATCTGTCTCCGGGGAACGGGCTTTATATCGGCCTGCCGGACACGCAGGGTCCGTTCAACATCGCACATGCCATTGCCGGCGAGGAGATACTTACGGGCCCCTATATAGACCCTGAAAAGTTCCACGCTGTCATGTCCAGGGTCACCGAATTATGGATAAGGTCCGTGAAAACACTGCGGGAATGGATTGGCCCGGAATGGCTGGATCCCGTGTCAAAGCGGTCCGTGCATATCGCGGAATGTTCGGTCAATCTGGTCTCCCCTGAAATCTACATTGAGTTCATCCTGCCCTACGACCTGAAAATCGCGCATGCGTTCAAACAGCGTCTGTCCATTCACACATGCAGCGGGCCGCACGTGTTCCACGCCACGCTGGACAATCTTCCGGACATTCTTTTCACCGAGGCCGGATTCATCAAGAACGCGGTCCGTGGCTCGACGCCCGTGGACGAGGCTCTTGAAGCCATAGGAGACCGCCAGATCGTGCTGAACATAGGCCAGGAAATCTGGAACATAGCCGATGCCGAAAGGATTCTGGGAAACGACCTGGATCTGTATGAGAAGCATCCATGCCTCCGGTTCGGACACACGCTGATGGGATGCCGGACGGAAAACAAACCGATGATCCGTGAAATCCACAGGAGGCTGGACAGCCGATGGGCGGAGAAATACGGGAAATGATCGTAAACGTTAAGCTGCCTTTCAACTGCGGGCACGAGCATACGTTCTCAGTATGCCACTTTCGCCGAAAGTGGCTCGAGGCTCTTTCGGCGAAAGAGCCATACTTGATTGCGTTAAATGAGGCTGACATGCCCAGCTTAACGCTTACAAATGATCCGTAACAATAAACAGGAGAATATGAAAGCAGCAAATCAGATGGGAACTTCCGGTCGGGTGGGAGTGTCCACCGGCAACGCATCAATCGACAGGGCGTTCTCAATCAGTGTCGATCTTGTGGAGGAACTTAGGAATAAATATCACGGACTGGGCCGTGTCAGGGGCTGGCTGCCGGTGAGCGGCGGAGTCCGCGGTTCAGGCATCACTGAGCCGGAAGCCACCAGGGATTCGGCCCACGCCGTCCAGATGGCCTCCTACCTTTGGGGGGACGAGAGAGGCATAGCCGATACCATGGAATCAGCGATGTTCCTGGAATTTGTCGATCCCGTGACAGGAATGGTGAGCCATCCTTGCTATTCCATGGAGAACGGACCTATCGCCAACGAGGCAGGCATGCATATGCGCTGTGCGGCCGACACGTACCGGTATTTCGGTCCCGCCGGAAATCTGAATGAAGCGCTTCGCAGGGCGCTGCTGACCGCCCAATGGGTGGTGTCCACATTCGATCCGGAAGGCTCAGGCCTGCTCGACTGCCGAGGGGAAAGCTTTAAAAGTTTCCATGGTGCGCACCTCGGCGAAGCGAGCCATTTTCCGTCAAACTTAGATCCTAAGAGCAAGACGGTGATCGAAACCATGGCGTTCTGCGTCTGGCTCCAGAGAATGACGGAGGCGGCCCGGCAGTACAAGCGCCCCGAGTCGGAAGCTCTCGAAAGGATGCTCCAGAAATATTCCAGTACAATTGAAGGGAAGGCATGGAGCGAGCGGGGCGGTTACTACCATTGCCAGTTCGACCGGATCTCCGACAAATGGTTCTTCAGCATGAACGGACTTTGCGAGAAGAGCCGCGAAACCGATGTGGTTCCGTACTACTGCGCCCTCTCCCCTGTCAGCGTGGAGCACAAACGCTGTGTCGCAAGATACCTGGACGCCGCATTGACCCGGGACCGCATATTCCCGATGCCGATATATTATCCCACCTATTCCTGGTATTCCCCCGAGCATCCCAACTATGCTGATCACGGCAGCGACAAGTTCGTCCTGGGAGGTGCCTGGGATACCCCGTACTTCCATTGTGTCCAGCTTCTTTCGCAGATGGGTCTTTCGGATGCGGTTGAACTTGCCGTGCGCAAGCGCGCCGAAGCGATTGTCCGCGACGGAGACTGCGCCGAATGGTATCATCTGGATGGCACGGTGGATCATCGGACAGGCTACCACCGCGACCGCTATGTGGCGTGCGCCACCGCGCAGATTGCAGCTACGGTTGAAGGGCTCTTCGGGATAACGCCTGCCGCGCCGGGATTCACCGCGATCAACTTCGCACCAGCGCTGCCATTGTTCCGGCGCCATCGCCATTCCGCCCCCCTGTCGGAGATGGACCAGCGGCCCAGGACCATCAAAATCACATTGCCGGGCGCGCGGCACCTGGAATTCTCAATCGCCTACAGCGAGGCCGATGAGAAAATCCGGGTTCAAACAAACAAGCTCGACTCACAGGGCCTCTTCAGGATTCCAATCGATTATGCGGGACGGGTAATGAACGCCAAATGGGGAAACGCCCCGGTTGAATTCGAAATCACAAGATCGATGGGACAGTCTTTTGTGACGCTGGAGCATGCTCTGGACGGCGGAGAGCTGCTGCTTGGGCTGGCGCCGCATCCCCAGAAAGGAAAAGGAACCACTCCCCTCATTGAAGTTTCCCAGTCCGGCGATATTGTCGTCAAAGGCTGTGGAAGCAGTACGCCAAGTCCGGCTGTCTGCGAATGAGCGCCATGGTAAAGAAGTATTACTGTTTTCAAGATAAATATATTATTGATCAAAAAGGAGATTTATGAAAAAGATGACCACACGCGACAATTTTCTGAGGGCGGCGAGACGGAAGGATCCGCAATGGATTCCATTGGACTTCGGGCTCAGCCGCGGGGCATTGAAAAAATTCCATGAACATGCCGGGGAGAAGGCGGATCCTTCCGCGTACTTCAAGTTTGATGGCGCATGGGTCAGTCCGTCCGGCACGAAAAGGACGGCTCCTGACTGGAAGAGGCTCTACTACAATGATGGAAGCCTGCCGGAGGGCGCGACGATAAACCCCGAATGGGGCACGGCGCAGCTCTACAATCCCGACAGCGACGACCAGATGGACTTCTTTCCGCTGCGCAACATTTCTTCCGCAAAGGAAGTCGATGAGTATCCGTGGCCCGACGACGTGGCCGACAGGTTCGAGGGGCTCCGGGAAAAGGTGGCCGAAAAACAGAAAGAGGATCATCCGGTATTCGTAGGAGGTTCGTCATTTTTCGAGTCCGTCTGGAACCTCCGCGGGTTCGAGGCGCTGATGCTCGACATGGCGGAAGGCTCTCCGATAGCGCACCGGCTCTTCGAACGGATGTATAAGATCAACGTGGAGAAAGCGGAGCTTACCGCGAAGACGGGCTGCGACATCCTGCAGTGCGGGAGCGACGTGGCCACGCAGAGGGGACCGCTCATGAGCCAGCCCATGTGGAGGGAATACGTCCTGCCTGTCATGAGGGATTCGATACGCGCGGCGAAGAAAATCAATCCTGATCTTCTGGTGATATACCACTCATGTGGAAACGTAACGGACATGATCGACGGCTTCCTGGAGGCGGGGATTGACATACTGGATCCATGCCAGCCCGAGGCCATGGACATATTCGCGCTGAAGCGGCGTTATGGAAAAGTCCTGACATTCCACGGAGGAATCGGAGTCCAGAGCGTGCTGCCAAACGGCACACCGGCACAGGTGCGCGACATGGTGCGAAAGACCATCGAAATCATGGCCGACGGCGGAGGCTATCTCTGCAGCTCGTCGCACTGTCTTGGACAGGACATCCCATGGGCGAACATCATGGCGTTTGTCGAGACGGTACGCGAATACGGCGAACCGGAGCGTAAAAGCTCATAGCTCGTAGATCATAGATATCAGCTGAGGTAATTTCAAAAGTACAGGAATTTGGGTCGAGAACAAAATAAAGAATCTCCGTACGTATTCAGTAAACTATGTCGTTTACTTAATCCGTACAAGCTGTTGATTTCGCATTTTATTAGATGTAAATATTCACTGAACGAACAGAGTTCAGTGAATATTTACAAGGGAAGAACCTTTCCTTAAAAGGTTTTCACCTCCCAGCATTCTGAGTTTTGAAATCAGCTCAGCTAAAAGGAATTGACATGAAAACATCGAATGAAAAACAGATAATGGGATTGTCGTATACGCCCAGGTGGCTGCTCAATCCCGAGCTTGCGATTCCCGCGCTGCGGGAAGTGAAGAACGGGGGCTTCGGCCTCGTGATCGGGTTTATCCGTCACATGAAGCAGACCGTCGCGTCTGAAACAGTGAGGAATGCGGTGGCGCAAACCACCGATCATTGTCACAGCCTCGGGCTCCGGTTCGCCGTTGACATGGACTGGGCGCACTGGGTGGACGAGTTCGTCGAACGTCGGCCTGAGATGGCCATGTGGAGCATCCGCCGCGGCGAAGCTGTCTGCATGGACGGCGCATTCGTGGTTGATATTCCATATACCGGACAGGGAATAGAGGAGTTTGCCGAGATCTCCGCCGCCTACGGCGTGGATGCAAAAGGGAACACCACCCTGCTTACACCGGAGGAATATGCATGCCGCCGGGACTCGTTCAATTCCCAATACCCTTTCCCGAGCTTCGACGATGACCGCGCATACGATTATTACCGGCCCGGAATGGGGGGCCACTATACGCTCAAGCTTTCCGGCGCCACCACCCGCCGTTTCACACGGGTTGTCTTCTACGTGGCGTTCATGGGGTACAAATATGCCGATGTCGCGCATCCCGCATATCTGGAAGTACAGCGGAACCTGCTCCTTTCCTACAAGGATATCCCGCTGGACGGCGTAAACTGGGACGAACCGGGAAAGGGAGGAAGCACACGGGGCTACAAGGCTGGCGCCGGGTTCCTCTCCTTCTTTGAAAAGAGGCACGGCTATGATCTGCGCAGCCGCCTGATCTCCCTCGACGAGGGAAGTTCCCCCGGGACGCTGGCCACCCGCCGTGACTACTATGACACGCTCAACGAGATGAATCATCAGGCACAGGCCGAATTCAATTCGCTCGCGATTGAACTCTTTGGGAAAAACATACACCGCGGCTCCCACCACACCTTTGCCGGGCTGGCGGTCGACATCCGCTGCGGCTGTTCCGATTATTTCCGCCAGGGGAAGGTGCTCTCGCACGCCTTCACCGACACCGGCTGGGAACAGGGTCCTTTCAGCGAAACCATATACAACTTCGCGCTCGCCGAAGGTCTCCGCAAGGAACTCGGCATGCCGGGCGCATACTGCAACGACTGGAGCCGCACACCGCGCGTCAAGTGGTACGACTATTTCACAAGAGTCAAAATGCTCTACCGGATCGACTGGTTCGCAATCTTTGTCGGACTCTGGTGCGAACGCCACTCCACATTCCCCGACGACAAATACTGGGTGGATGTCACGCGGAACGCCCAGGCTTTAAATAGTGTGAACAAGTTTCTGGATGACGAGTATGAAGCCGTCTCCGAGACTGCTGTCTGGCACGGATGGGAAGGCGTGTCGGCGCTTCCCGCTTCGATGAACTTCAACATCCGTCTGCTCCAGACCTTCAGCTTCAATCTTTCACAGATCGCCCTGGAGAGCGGACAGTTCTTCGATTATGTGAGCTCGAAGGCGATCGAAGCGGCGACACCCTCTGATGGAACCGTGAAAATAAATGGAAGAACATACAGGCGTCTTATCGTCCCATATGCAGTGGCCGTCAGCGGCGCGATGTGGAAATCGCTGAGGCGATGCATTGAAAACAAAGTCCGAATAGTTTTCGTGGGCCCGCCGCCGCGCTGGAATCTCGACACCGGGGAAGACCTGTCGCCGGAATTCTGCGCAATGGCCGGCGTGGCTCCGTTCACACTTGAGGAGTACACGGCATATTTCCTGAGCCGGAAACCGAAGCCATCGTTCGACGCCTGGGAGCCGCCACTGGTGGACTTCTCCTATCCGCTCTCCCATCTGGAAGGAACGGTCATGAAGCGGGATATGGAAGGGTCGGTGGCGTCTGTGGAAAACAGTTCGGACAATGTGGTTTATATTCCCGGACCAGATCCGCGGTCACTGCTGTCAGGATATCTGGGAGGTTTCCACTCAGCCGGCATTGCGCTGGAGCATTCTGGCGGTGCGCACAAGAGGATGCTGAGCTCCAGGGATGGGAAAAAACATGTCCTCCTGCTGGCCGCAAGAATGGAACAGGAACTGGACGAGCAGATCAATATTCATGGAAAAGCGATCATTGTCAAAGGCGGCGGCTGGGCGGCGATCAAAATCGCCGGAACAGATATCGCAGACACGCTGATTGATCCGAAAGGGAAGATAGAGACACCGGCCGCTGATTGACAAACCACTGCACCGGAAATAAAGAATCTCCTGACGGCCACCCTATCCCCGACGCAGGCAACGGGGTATTACGGACGCCCTCCCCTCGTCTCACGGCGGGTCGGAGATTCTTTATAACAGAAGAAAATCAAATACTACCCATCGGTTTTATTCTGAATCCTCCTTTGAAACCTGCCTTAAAAGTAAGGACGGGCTTCAGCCTGTCCACTATACGCATATTAGCGGTACTGTACCTACATGGTTTTTCTGGACATTCCCGCCC
>JBAQUG010000257.1:0-6107 GCA_049297395.1 Victivallales bacterium
GGAGTGGGGATTGGGGCGAGGGAAAGAAACTTTTTTCAAAAAGTTTTTGCTCTCGCCCCAAATTCCTGCACTTTTGAAATCAGTTCATGCTTCATGTTTAAATGCTGTAATCGACTCCCTTTGGTACAATCCTGCCGAACTTGATTTTGTTCCATATCCTTTCATGGCCATAATAGAGGAACATCTTGGTGAAAAGTTCAACGGCTCCAATTGATATTGCAAAAGTCAGCTTTCCCGTGATCAGCCAGGAGATGATGATGGTGTCAACCGTCCCGACTGTCCGCCATGATATCGCCTTTGTGACGCTTCGCCAGTGTTTGTCTACCATGATAGAATTCTGTCCTTATTTTATAATACTATATATAGTATATCGACAATGTAAACAATTAAAGCAAAGAAATATTTAAAATAGTTGTAATAAGCTTATCACAAAGCTGATAATCTTATAAAAAAAGATTTAAAATGAGTGTTTTGGCGTTTATTTGTAGTCAATCCGCCTTCGCCAGGAAGCTATGGCGAGGCAAGTGCCGCAAGGCATGTTCTAAAAGTAGGGACGGGCTTTCCATGTCCTGAGCTTGTCGAAGGAAGCCTGTCCCATTCTTAAATTTCAAGATGGATGCTAAAGCACGTACCTACTTATTCAAGAACAGCCCTTGCAGGCTTGACTAAGCCAGTCCCTTCATTAATGCAGTTGCTTTTTGATTGCGGCTTGCCACTTTGGGATTAGAGTATAACCCTTATGATTCCATTTCCTGATATTTATATTGCTGCGATGATCACCACATTGCTGGCATTGTCGGTGATCGGCGGACTCCTTTTCCACCGTGCTCCAAAGGAGGATCGCTTTCTTCTTGGGATGTTGATAGTCGTCATGCTTCCAATGAACGCCATTGCATTCCATGTTGTTCGGATGCCTCTTGATTCCTTCTTGTCGGGAATCCTCTTGCAGAACCAGGGGCTATACCATTTCATCAGGGTACTTTATGCACCTTTTACTGAGGAGCCAGCCAAGCTCTGGCCGCTCCTGATCCCTTGGATTTTCCTCAGGATCAACAGGAAGAACCTGGTGATGGTGGCAATCGCCATCGGACTCGGATTCGGGATCGGCGAGGCCTGGGACGTTGCCTATATGTTCTCGAAGATTCCTGAAATTGCAAAATATCCATGGTATATGCTCGGTGGATATGTCGGCGAACGTGCAATGGTGTGTGTCATGCATGCGGCATTCACAGTGACCGCCCTTTATTTCATTGTCATAAAAAAGTCCATCATCAAGGGACTGCTGATCTGCATGACCCTGCACTTCATCGGGAACTTCCCCCTCTACCTTGCCGGAAATAATCTTCTCGGACTTGGAACAGCCTGGATGATTATTCTGAGGATCTGGGTTCCGATAGATTTTCTGGCAATGATGTGCATCCTCTTCTACATGGAATACGGTGACAGATGGCTCCAGAAAATATTTAAGGGAACCATGAAATGTCCGGAATGCGGCAGCATTTATCAGAGACCGATCTTCAAGTTCAACCTATTTCACAAGTGTTACGAAAAATGTCCTGCCTGCATGCACTGGCATCTGGTGAGTGCGTTCGACTACGAGGATAAATTTTCCGCGGCGGAAAATTTAAAATAGAATATCGAATCGTCGGGCTAAAGCCCAACATACTTATTTCAGGGAATTGATAAGTTTCTTGTCCTTCTCAATATCTCGGCCGGGGATGGTTAGATATCCTCCGATGAGCATTCCGTTGGCGCCTGCGTGGAATACTAGGCCCTGATAGTCCGCAAGTACCGTGTTTCGGCCAGCAGCTATCTTGATACCCTTGGTAGGATTGACCAGGCGGAGGACGGCGACGAAATTCAGGATTTCGGTCAATGTGATATTTGATTCCGGGAGTTTTGTACCTGCGATCTTCTGGTGGATGTTCACAGGAATGGCGTCGACGTCGAGTTCCTTCAACGCGAACGCGAACTCTACCCTCTGCAACAAGGTTTCACCAAGACCGACGATTCCGCCGCAGCAGACTTTCAGTCCGACCGCTTTTGCGGCTTTCACAGTATTTATCCTGTCCTGTATCTTATGGGACGTGCATATGTGCTTGAAGTTCGAAGGAGCGGTCTCAATGTTGTGGTTTATCATGACCGCTCCAGCATCCTTGAGCATCATTGCCGTTTCCTTGGTCAGAATCCCCGGCGAACAGTGGAGTTCGAGTCCGGTTTCCTTCCGGATCAGCCTTATGCTTTCGATGATGCTGTTGAATTCGTCGTTCGCCTTCGGATAGCCTCTTCCGCTGACAACGATGCAGAAACTTTCCGCACCGTGCTCCTTTGCGAGTTTCGCAGCCTTGAGAAGTTCTTCCTTGCTCTTCAACGAAAAGACAGAAGCGTTTGTTTTGTGGTGCGCAGACTGCGCGCAGAACGAGCAGTCCTCTGAACATGCGCCAGATTTCGCGTTCGTTATCTCGCAGGTGTCGATCTTGGACTTGAAGAATTTCATCCTGGTCTTGTCGGCAAGCGAGTATAAATCCATGAGATATGGCTGTTTCGTCTGTATGAGCCCGAGCGCCTCGTCGGAGTCCAATTCCTCCCCGTCGAGGACCTTGTATGCATTCAATATTTCCTTGCTTGTGATATTTTTCATAATTTCTGAACATAGTCCGGAATTTGGAAACTGTCAAACTGATGGGGATTTAGTTTCCTCAACGTATATATTTTGTCCTCTGTCCTAAAAAATTCCACGCAAGCCCTAACAGGAGCGTTTGTCAGCATCAATAAACTGATTTTGAATATCTGTCTGTATCCACCCTTGACATCTTATAGGACAAGCATATTATAGCTTGCAATTCCCTCAAATGAAAAACATGCATATTTCAGGTTATAGATCATGACAAAATCAATAGAGCAGTTAGAGGAAACAGCTTGTAAATATTGGCCGAAAGACCTAGCCGAAGAAGTAGCCACGATTAATCCGATCCCTTTGCTTTTGTCCACCCAAGACGTTTTTTTGAGCATACTTAAATGTTCAGATAAATCTCCATGGGCATGGGAAGATACTATAAATAACTCTACTGCCATTTCTGCCAGCCTTTTCCTAAAACACCTGACCGTATTAACCGACATAGGCGGGGAAAGACTCCAGAGATTTGCAACGGATATTAATAAAATCTTCCCGCTTGGCAAATTTAAATTTGAGTGGCGAGGCAACACTTATGAATATGCGTTTGACGCTACCAATGGGAAATGGACTAATTCTGAACTTAATATTGATAAGTCCCGCTTGCGTGAAAGCGCAAAAATAACGAAGGCAATGAGAGATGTCGCAACTCTCCTCATTTGGGGATCGTCAATTATTGAAAACGAAAAACTTCCGGAAGAGCTAGTCAATAAATGTGTGATTGGCCAGATGCTTGGCAATCCAACCGACCTTGAAACATTCGTTCGGCAAAGATATATCTACGTAAGCAGAATAACAGGCGGATCAACCGCCAATGATTCAGGGCATGTATGCGAACGAATAATCCATGAGAGGCTCCTAAAACTGCTTCCCGACACTTATGCTTTTTCAGGGCACAACATTCCAGGGATAAGTCATAACAATAAAAACCTAACCGCTTTCGACCTCGTGATCAGGAACAAGCAGACTGACAAATGCTGTGCGGTAGAGATCAGCTTCCAAGTGACAACCAATTCAGTTATTGAGAGAAAGGCCGGCCTGGCAAAATCCAGGAGGAAAATGTTAAAAGACAAGGGGCACAAGGTGGCCTATATAATCGACGGAGCCGGGAATTTCCAGCGGAAAAACGCCATTAATACCATTTTGAAGTTCAGCGATTACACTGTTAACTTTTCCGACTCCGGCATGCAGGAACTATCTGATTTTATAAAGAACAACGTATAAAAACATCATGCTAAGATTCATAGATCTATTTTCTGGAACTGGAGGCATAAGGCTGGGATTTGAACAAGCACTTAAACAGCTTGGAATTAGCCATTCTTGTGTGACCAGCGCCGAGATAGACAAAGCCGCATGTGCCACATATGAATTGAACTTCGGCAAAAATCCGTATTGCGATATCAAACAATTAGACGATATTCCTCCCTTTGATGTGCTGTTGGCAGGATTCCCGTGTCAATCTTTTTCATACGCAGGAAGACAGCTTGGATTTGCAGACACACGGGGAACCCTTTTCTTTGAGGTGGAACGGTTGCTTGCCAGGTATAAACCAAAGCTATGTTTCTTGGAAAATGTTCGAGGGCTGACAACCCATGATGGAGGGAGGACTTTTCAAACAATAATCGATCATATCAAAGCTCTTGGATACAATGTAGAATATCGCTTGTTAAATTCAAGCAATTACGGAGTGCCGCAGAACCGAGTTCGCGTTTACATAATCTGCGCTTTAGGATTTCATCCACGGCTTACTATGGAATCGGATACAGGCGCTTCCGATTCTCACAGATTCAAGACACAGGCTCCAGACTTCTTTACACAATACGAGCACAAGGTTGTAAAGGAAATTCTAGAGGATAATCCTCCATCCAGATACGACTGTTCAACTGAATTTATCAATGCATTAAAGAAAATATCCAAAGGTGACCTTTCAAAGCTTCACGGCATAAGATTAATAGATACCAGAAACGGTAATTCCATTCACTCTTGGAATATTGGATTGAAAGGAGAATGCTCTCCTAATGAAATCAACTTTATGGATCAACTCATTGCCAATAGGCGCAGGCATGATTTCGGTATTCATCAGGATGGAAAAGCATTGACCATGGAACAGATTAAGTCATTCTACAAGAGCAAAGATGTTGATCTGATTATTGAGGGTCTTTTAAGTAAAGGTTATCTGCGTGTTAATCAAGGGAAGTATAATCCTGTTTGCGGCAACATGTCTTTTGAAGTGTTTAAATTTCTTGATCCGGAAAGCATTTCAATAACACTGACAGCTTCCGACACCAATAGACTTGGAATTTTCCACAGAAACAGAGTCAGAAGATTGACTCCGCGTGAATGCGCCAGGCTACAGGGTTATCCGGATAGCTATATACTTCATCCTTCTGACTCAGCGGCATATAAACAACTGGGCAACGCTGTCAGTGTTCCAGTAATCGAACGCTTTTTCTTAAATCTGCTGGGTGACGAAAAAGCAAAACACGCTATACAAAACTGTAACGGAAACGACAAGAAAATTCCACAACCTCAACATTCAGAGGTTGCCTTTTCCAATCTCAGGGCCTGAAAATCATCAGTTCAAGTTCCTTTATATTTTTGAAATGCTTTAAGTTGCCTGATAATAGAGGCAGGTTGTTTTCTACGGCGGTCGCGGCAATTATGGCGTCGCCGGCCCTTAATCCGGAAGATATCCCGTATTCTTCGATATATATAAGTGCCCTATGCCCAATGTTTTCTGTCAGGGTAAGCACGTTGACAGAATAATCACGGACGAGTTTACCAATAGTCTTAACCTGGTTTTTGTCCTTTGCGCACTGGATTAGTTCCATATACGACAGGATAGAAAGATTTCATTTTTCTTGTTCAGAAAAAATCTTAGCGGCTTTCTGATGGCCTCTCTGTATCCATACGAGAATGTCTGTGTCGAAGATCATGTGTGTCTTCCGCCCCTGAGCTTATCCATGACGGAATCCACGGTATCCTTTTCATCGGCATTCATTCCGAAGAACTCATGGTCCCTCACGTTCATCTTTGCCGAACCTCCTGCAGGCATGATTACGCCTTTGGCTTTTCCATGGCAGAGCACCTGGACCTTCTCATTATTGTCCAGGGCCTTCAGGACATCCCGCATTCTGTATCTCAGGTCAATTACACTTGCATTCATGGTCTTTCTCCAGATTTAGTGGTTCCCCGAAAATGTATAATAGTACTATACATAATAAAATCAAGATAGTGTTAGTGTCTTTGTTTCACACTTCCTTGCTTTAAGGGCCCTAAGCGTATGCAAATTTTTCCGGACGTTTGGAATTCAGCGGCCTACTGCGGTGGCCGCAGTTTTATCAGTGTGAAACTTAAGTAGTTTGCGATCTCCGAGCGCAAAAGACAAAGAGGCCGATTGCGCCAAGGATGTCGCAAGCTACTCAAAGCAAGT
>JBAQUG010000258.1:0-19751 GCA_049297395.1 Victivallales bacterium
ATATAGTAGGAGGTATGGTGGATACGGGAGCCGAAGTCTTGGAACTCGATCATTTCAACTCCCTGGACACCTCTTTCTCTCTGATAAAAAAACGGAGCTGCGTCTTCGGCAACATCGATCCTTCGTCAGTGCTGTGTCTCGGTTCAAAGGAACTGGTCAGGGAAAAATGCCGCGAAGCGATTCTGACGGCAAAAAAACACAAGGCCAGTTTTGTATTGTGTCCGGGCTGTCTTGTAATGGCGAACACACCGCCTGAGAATGTCAGAGCGATGACCGATGCGGCAATTGAATACGGACAGTATGAATAATGAATGTAGCACAGGTATCTTGCCTGTGTTTGAGAATTTTATTAAGGGGAGATTTACCTTGAAAGAAGAAAGAATACCGAAAAAGGAACTCGAACATTTTCTTGAAACGCTTGAAGATTCATTGAAGGACATTGTCGGAATCCACGGCAATCTCGTCGAATTCCACGGTCTTCCAGTCGAGGAATGGGCCGGACCGGGCTATGCCATAGCCGCGCTCTTTGATCCGAATGTGCTTACGGCAAAACTGAAGAAGTCGAAAATATTTCTGGAGTTTCCTGAAAAGACTCCCGCCGGAATTGAATGCGTTGAGCTGCGAAGTTCGCAGAAGGAGAAGATTTCTTTCAGGATCAACAAGACGCGGTCGCCCCAATTTCATCTTCCTATGATGTGGGGCGGAGTCAAATGGCGGAGGATTAAAGCATCTCCGGACTGGAAACCAATCGCGTCAATTGCAGAGCTTCCAGCCGTGCTGGTGAAGGAAGGATCTGCGATATTCGCATTCAATCCCCTCAAAGTCATCCACAGATATCTTATAATGGCGGATCCGTCGAATACCCGTGATCTGACAGATCTCATGGTCAAGTCCGTCCTTTCCGCTTCCGGTATCGAAAAGGATCTTGATGACAATGATCTTCGGCGCGATTTCCATGCCTTTGGAATTTCCAGTCTTCTAATATGTCAGTTATTCAGGGCGGCAGGAAAGAAATGGAACGTCAAGGAGATATTGCCGGACCTCCACAGGGCCGCTGAATATTATATGAGCGGGGAATATGCGAAAGCCGAGAAAACCTTGAGTGGACTTTTCGGTCTCCTTGAGAAAAGACGCAGGGAGATTGTAGACGTTCCGATATACATCATGACAATGCCGCACGGCGGAATTATAATTGAGAACGAGGGCTATGCCGAATACGACTGGCCGGATGCCGCCGCCAAAGTATTGAATCTTCTTCTTGACTGGACGGAAAAATACGGGTACAGGATTGCTCCAGACATCGGCGCAGGAACACTTGAGGAGTTTGTGAAAGTCCATCCGGAAACCGTGAACCGCATGAAAAAAATGTGGAGTGATGGGCTTACGGAATTTGTCAATGGCACCTATTCCCAGCCTTATATGCAGCTCTGGCCTGCATGGGATCAGGAGAAGCAGTTTGAAATAGGACTGAAGACGTTCATGGATATATTAGGTAGACGTCCGACAGTTTATGCCGCACAGGAGATAGCACATCATCCTGCACTTCCGGACATCCTTGTGAAGAACGGGTTCAAACATGCAATCCACCGTTCGCAGAACCTCGGTCTCGTGCCAATCGACAAATCGCCGATCATAGACTGGCAGTCGCCGTCTGGCACCTCGATCCGATCCCTGCCGTCACATCCACTCAGGACTGAACGCCGTGGCGGTGAGGTTTTGCGTCATTTCCCAATACTGCTGACAAGTGAAAGGAACAAGGATCTGACGTTCATAGCCTTCACAAGCCTGATGGACCAGACGTTCATCGACATTTACAACGAGGAGTTGCTGAGGGCTAACCGTTACGCTTCTGTCTGGGGCGAATTTGTGACTCCGTCTGATTTTTTTGAAAGGACAAAGGGATGTCAGGCGGTCAAGACATGCTATGACTTGGACCAATACCATTACGATCTTGATCTTTCCGGAAAGTCCATACACGGACATCAGACCGGAGGTTATTCCAGCGAACATTCTTTCATGTTCAAGGAGGGTGCAAGGCTTCAGTCCCTCGAGAAAAAAGGCAGGCTTTCAGAGAAAGAGCTGAAGCTTCTTCTGACACAGGAGGCGCACGACTGCTATATAATCCCGTATTTTGCTCCGGGCTATTTCATGGACGGAGGACTGACAGACTACTCTGGTCCGAGATACCAGTGCGTCAACGATGGACCGAGGGGAATTGCCAGATGCATCCGCGATGCCGCAAAATATCCGAAGGTGTTCAGCGACACTGCGCCGTCAAAAGCTGTCAAGGCGAAAATAAGAGGCGGAGTGATTTCATCAAAAGACCACCGTGCGGAAATTGATGGGAGGAACGGAAGAGTAGTTTCAATTGACGGCAAGAAGGTGTCACTCGGATTTCTGAAGTTCGACGGCGTACCGTTTGAAGTGCAGAAGATGTTTTCAAAGGCTGACAGGCTTTGCTTATCAGGAAAAATACCGGGATTTGCCGATGCGATTCTGGAATATTATTTTGGAACTGGCGGGCTGTTATGCGAGATTTCGGTTGGGAAGCCTTTGTTCATCTGGTCCGATACGAAGAGCTCCTGGGGAAGCTGCGTGTATCTTGAGCATTCAAAGGAAGAATCTGCGGAAATTATCCGGAACGTTTCCGGAGTTTCACAGGTGACTGGAATTGAGAAGTTCCACTCACTGGATTTCATTGATATACGTTATATGAAAGATCCAATTCGACTGAGACATGGAGGCAACATATTCTTCCGGCAGACAAAGAATTCTGTTCAGAACCGATTATGGTGCTATGACGAATTCTGCAGCAAGTTCTGGTGGGGGATGGTCATTAAAAGGGAAAGAACATGAAAATGATTTGCCAGATGGCGACCTGCGTAATGGTGCTTATTACGCCTGTCTGGCTTGACATCTTCCTCCCAAGTATGAAGGCAAGATGAGGGTGAGATATGAATAGGGAAATTGAAAATCTGAATAGGAAGGTTGATTCGATATATAACCTGCTTTTAAGAAGGGGAGCATCAGCATCTCTTCCTGCTGAACCTATTGACTGGCATAATCGCGAGACTGAGTTGGAAAAGGCTATAAGGAAGGCGATAGGGGAACTGGAGATGACTAAAACCAGCTTCAAGTCGAAACAAATCATGAGGATTAAAGATGAGTTGGCTAGGGTAGTCGAGAGAAAGAAATAGACAGGGGGCACTTGGCGGGTCCGCACAGGATGGACAAGCGGAAGGCGCAACTTGGTGGGATGTCCGAGTATACGGACATCCTGTCCAGTTGCGCTTTTTCTTTTCAACTGCCGCTTTGTGAGAAGTTAGGAATGTCGTTTCAACAGGGAATAATATAAATTTTGAGGAGGTGGCATGAACAGGGATTGCAAGGAGGATCAGCTGAAGGGAACAGAATATGGATGTAAGCGACCTTGCTGTGCATCGTCGGGAGCATAGATCCCATATTCAGGTGTCAAGTGCACCAGGAGCAGAGACGAGTTCAAATATTTCCCCTCGGAAATAATTACAAGATATAAATTCATATGATAAAAGGAGTTAACAAATGTTGGAACTGATTATGGCTGTTTTTCTTGGAGGGATATTTTTCTGGTTGCTCATGTTGACGGACTGGCATTTCCATGAGCCGAAGGGGGCGGACAGGACGATATGGCTGTTGCTGATTGTCCTGCTGAACATCATAGGAGCCTTCGCCTACCTGTGCCTCAGATACAGGGATAACAGGAAAAAGATCGATGTGTCTGTCGGATATGCCACAGAGGCTGTAAGTGAGGATTTAAAGCCTGATGATGCCATGCAGAGCGCAGAAGAATAAATTAATATATGTTTTTTAAGGGAATGAGGGCAGGGTTGAGGAGAATTGAAAAAACTAAATTAGTAAGTCAGGGAGGATTGCAATGCATATTGAAGAGAAAATACGGGATGAAACTTCATTGATAATGCTCGTAGACGACAGCGAACCGGTCGCGGAAGTGCTTTCGACGATACTTTGGTCCATGGGGTTCAGTACCATGGTGTCCGGCAACGGATTCGAAGCCGTTGAAAACTACAGGGACTGCTGGAAGGACATCAGGCTTGTGATGCTTGATGTTAACATGCCGGGAATCAGTGGCAGGGATGTGTTCTCCAGGCTGAAGGAGATCAATCCCGGTGTCGACGTGATTTTCATTTCGGGATATGGCACGAAAGACGAAATCCAATCCCTCCTTGACCTGGGGGGCAGAGGATTCATCGGGAAGCCGTTCAGCCTTGACGCACTGTCCAAATCCATAGGGTACGTAATTGGACACGGGGAAGTCCATGGCGGAAGACCCGCCCATGGAGGAAGCTGAACGATCAGAAGTCTGTAAGGCCAATGGTTTGGATCAGCGAAATTCCATGGCATGATATGGATCATGATAACGAGTTGACTTTGAAATGCGATAGCTCCTTTGCCAGAAATTATTAAGACAGAATGAGGAACTTTTCAAGGTTCATCAGGAAACCGTTTGATATCGGGGAGATACTGCCCCTGATACTGGAAGTTCATGGAACCAAGATAGAGAAATAGCAGAATGGATAAGCTGGATGCTCAAGAGCAGGGAAGATGAATTACTTATAAGGTTGCCTGCGGAAAAAGATATGGGGATCGGTCCGATTCAGAATGAAGTCCATGGATTTATAGCGGCACGCATATTGTCAGTTTTTACAATAGAAAGTGGAACTGTTTAGATGAACCGGCGAAAATACAACTGGCCTTTGATGGTGAGGGAGATAATGGATACGGCATTCCTGCCTCAGAGGGAAATGGCGGAGAATCTGAATGTAAGCCAGCAGACGGTCTCGAACTGGGTGACCGGTTTCAGAAATCCCAGGGCTCGAATAATCCCGGGACTGCTGGAGATGGCTGAGAACAACGGTCTTGATATTTCAAGGTATGAGACGGAGCCCGGACTTGGCCGGATTAATGAATGCTTGAAGGAGGACAACTGCGGCGAGTTCGTCAGGATATATGAACTGTTTTCAAGGATGAGCAGTGCCAACAAGGGGAAGTTTATCAGGCATGCCGTATCCATATCATCGAAAAATTAACTATTAAGGAGTATAAGGATTGGGAGGAACAGAAATCACAAATCTCCCCATTGTGACTGCTCTTTCCATCCTTTTCATTGAATTATGGAAATAAAAACCTACAGAAACAGTAACAATCTCGGGAGATATGCCGCTTGGAAGGTTGCTGGTCTAATCAAGGATGCAATCTCCAGGCAGGGAGTTGCAAACATAATCCTGTCTGCAGGCGCAAGCCAATATGAGATGCTTTCAGAACTGGCGGAGTCAGACATCGATTGGCAGAAAGTCACCGTATTCCATATAGACGAGTATGTCGGAATACCATCCGACCATCCATCGAGTTTCAGACGGTTCCTTAAGTCATATTTCGAGAGCAAGGTTGCACTGAGGAAGATCCATTACATCAATGGTGACGCCTTCAATCCCAAGCATGAATGCTGCAGGCTGAACAAGATCATTTCCAGAGTTGAAATCGATGTAGCTTGTCTTGGAATCGGGGAGAACGGTCATATTGGTTTCAATGAACCGCCTGCTGACTTTGAGACCGATAAGCCATTCATCATGGTTGATGTAGACGAGGATTTCCGAAAACAGCAGCTCGGGGAGGATTGGTTCAAGAATATTGATGATGTCCCGAGACAGGCCATTACGATGAGCATTCGACAGATTATTAAGAGCAAAGTTATTGTTTGTACTGTTCCAGATGAACGGAAGGCCCTGGCTGTGAAGGATGTCGTGGAAGGAGAGTTAACGGAGCTTGTCCCGGCATCAATCCTGAAAAAGCATAGGAACTGCTGGATGTTCCTGGATGAGGAGTCTTCTTCGCTCCTGCAGTCGCCGGTCGATGGTCGTCAGTCGTCGGAAGAAAATGAAGAATTTACCACGAAGGGCAGGAAGGATAATTAAGGTTTTTCGCGCAGAGACGCAGCGAGCGCAGAGAAGAAGTATTTGCCACAGACTTACACGGACTTAAAATGAGTTGGTTAAGGATTGGAATTCAGAATGTTTTCATACACGAAATCCAAACTATAGGCTTGGTTTCGTGTTCAAAAACAATTCCTTGCGCTTTGCGCACATTCTTCTGGAAGAATGTTTCCACTCCGGGAAGAATCAGACTTGAAAGGGGATTGATGGGGGATGAGTAATCAGATGAGCGAAGATGATAATTTTGAGGAAAAGTGTTCCATCTGCGGGAGAGTGCTGAAAATTGGGCAAGGCAGATTCCGGATGGCGGACCAGGTTTTATGTATAGATTGCTATTACAAAAGACATCCTCCGGCTACATCGAAAGGTGAGGAGGAATGAGTTGTCAGTCTTATGCTTGAGCCCCGTCGATTATGGAATTGAGCTCGGAGAGGTCAAACGGCTTTGACATGAACTGCGAATAATATTTTCGGCTATCGTCATTATTGTTTATGATGACGCTGCCAGACATGGCAATAATCCTGGGGTTTCCATATTTCTGTGGATCGAGTGAAATCATCTTGGCGATGTCCCAGCCGATTCCGTCGTGCAGATGATGATCGAGGAAAACAAGATCGTACTTGTTGGCTGTGCAAAAGGCTTCAGCTTCGGCAACAGAGGCGGCTTCAGTTACGTTAAAGCCTCCCTTATGTCGAATAATGGTGGAAATCAGCGTTCTGACTCCTGAATCATCATCCACTATGAGAACATTGCTCATAAGACCTCCTGATGGATTGCATAGCATTTCCACTGCCAGCCTTTCACAGAAAGCCGTTATATTACATGTTATTCATGGAAATCCAAAGACGTGCTGGTGGAATGACCGTGATATGGGAATTTGAATGTTTTTGCGAAATTCGCAGTAGTGCAGATGTCTACCGGCAAGAGGGGCGGTATCCTTAATGAAGCGCAGCCCTTGCGAAGTTCGCAAAATTTACATAACTGGCAGGGCGGTGGACATCAGGTGCAAGGAGCTAGGACATATTGCATTGGCGGTGTTAGGTGGTAGATTAAGACATTATCTGAATCAAGGATAGTCCCCCATGAACGGAAACCAGGAATATCTAAGCGCTGTCGCCGATCAATACACGAATGGCAATGCAACGGAACGCGCTTGCAGGGGTTATCTTGCCACACCCACAAACAGCAATCTGGCGAAACATCGAAATTATCAAAAAAACCATAAAACAAGGATGTGGTGGAGCTTTCTTGAAGCAAGATCATCCACTGACAGATAATCATTGTTGCTCGTAAATGCATCTTTGAAACAATGGAAGATATTGAAAAGACATGAAAAGCTAAAGGAAGATTATGACTAATGGAATTGGTATAACTAATATCAAAGAAACGCGCCTCTGGAAGCGTTTAAAGTTAAGCTTTGGGGATGAGAAAACCGATGAAGTTGCAAGCTTTCTCTCAAGCAATCTACTAAATGTATGTGATGAGGCTGCCAATCGCATGAAAGCATTTCCATCTCTCCATCCGCAATTTACTCTTCATGATGAAATACATTTGATTCGCATAACCGAGTTGATGGCTAAATTGATACCAGAGAATATTATTGCCAATGTTCTAAATCCAGTTGAAATTTCTCTTCTTATATTGTCGGCCTACTTTCACGATCAGGGAATGGTTCTTGAACAATCCGAATTGAATCAACTCAATACTGATGATAGGTTTCAACTTTTCAAGAAGAACTGGGAAATCGAACATCCGAATTTGCGTGAACTCAGTCAAAGAAGCATGGATTCCAGGCTTTCCTCTAGTGAAAAGGCGAGATCACGGGAACTTGAGGGTGAGTTGCTTGCAGCATGTCTGACCGATTTTATCAGAAGCACGCATGGTGAAAGGTCGAGAGAATATGTACTCTCTCAATATAAGGATGATAAACGCTTAAATGTCCAAGGAACAAACATTTCCTCTTTGGCAGCGCAATTGTCTTTATCCCATGTGCTTCCTGTTAGCGCCATTACTCCTTCGAATGGTTTTAGGTACGATGAATCTATTGGTACATTTTCAGTTAACATAGTTTATCTTTCCTTAGTCCTGCGATTAGCTGACTTGCTTGACTTTGATCGAGAACGAACTCCAGATGAACTTTTTCGTACAATTCATTTTGCCAGTGTTATTAGCATGGAAGAGTGGGGTAAGCACAGATCAATTGAAGGTTGGATTATAAGATGCGACTTAATCCGTTTTACAGCCAAATGCAAACATCCTGCTTATCAGCGGGCGATCCTGCGTTTTATGGATTATATCGACATAGAGTTAACAAATATTCGTTCAGCTTTAGATTTGTTCCCGAAATCTGTCGATAAATATGTATTGCCTTTGCCAGGAAAAGTGGACAGGAACCGAATTGAACCGGAGCACAATTCCTATGTTTACCATGATCTTGAGTTTTCGTTGTCCCGGGATGAGATTATCAAACTTCTTATGACGGATAATCTTTATCCCCCTCATCTATGCATACGTGAATTGTTGCAGAACTCCTTGGATGCAATTCGCCACAGAAAAGCGATACTACGTAGAGATGAAGGTGTGGAATGGACGGAAGGAAAGGTTTATTTCGAACATTCACTAGATGATACAGGGCGCGAAGTCCTTAGATGCAGTGATAACGGCGTAGGTATGGATGAGGCTATAATTACTCGTTTTTTTGCGAGAGTTGGGAGAAGCTATTACCGCTCACCAGAATTTGAGCAGGAACGAGCAACATTTACATCAGCCAATGCGGATTTTGACCCATGCGCTCGTTTTGGCATTGGATTTATGAGTTGTTTTATGATTGGAGATAACATCAAGATCAAGACCCGCCGCTACTATGGCTCTAAGAAAACTTCCAGCATACCCCTTGTTGTCGAGATCAATGGGCTCAGCGGACTTTTTGTTATTCGTCGTGGTCAGGAGGAGCAACCTATTGGAACAACTGTGGAAATCACAGGAAGGACAAAACCAATATACATGGATGAATGGAATGACAAGGTTTTGCTCATTGATGTTCTTAAAGGCTATGCTCTGGCATGTGAGTTTCCGATACTAGCAAAATGCACAATTCCCGAGATATCAGAAGATATCGAAATCCCTGCTTCAGTTTCAGTGCCTGTTACTCTATTAGAAGCAGCTAAAGTTTCAAAAATTCATGTTTATGAACAACCATTCGGAGAAATTGATCCGCAGTTACAGGGTTCGATACGAACATGCCTGCTCCTTGATGCTAATGGTAATGTCTCTTTGTCAAATGATGAGGCTGAATGGATTCAGACAGAACAGGGACCTGAAATAAAAATCCATAAAAATATAGATTTGAAGAGCAGATATAATGACAGTAAAAGTTGTATAGATGGAATTCTTGTGTGCGGAGAGCCAGGGCGAGACCGGTCTGAAGTGCCAAGACTTGGATGGCATGCAAACCAGATACATCTTGGTAGAGATAGGTTTGTTCTTGACATTAGAGGTGCAATCAAACCAAGATTGACGCCTGCTCGTCATCCTCCAAAATTTTCAGGGTTTGAATTAGACTTCTCATGGAGATATATACAACGTCTTGCAGACAGGGCACAAGGGAGATTATGGGAGAAAATACTTGCAAAAGTTAGCGGTATTGATAATGCAGAGACTTTATTGCAACTGTTAACTTTGCATGGAGTGCAACCAGCAAAATTCAAAGCTCATACGATTTGGGCTAATCTCTTTTTCCCGATTTTAGGGTGCTCTCTATCATCCGAATGGAGGTTGCTAAAGGATGTTGGAGCACTTTGTTTTGATCGTCAAGTTGAGAAGGATAGACTTATGCTTACTGGAAATGCAACAATAGAGGGATATGAGAAATTAACGCGATGGAAAGACAATAATAAACATATAATTGTTAATTATCTCTTGCACAACGTTGTCATTTCGATGGGAACTTTAAATATATTAAACGGCAAGCCAGTATTAGAATTCCGTGAGCCTTGCAATTCAGAAGATATACCTTGGGAACGCATAATACGCAAGCATTTTTCTTCATGGTATTATTGTATTCCTTATGCCCTTCAACTAAAAAATGCTCTAAGCGTGGAGGGAGCGGTACAGACAGTTAACATGAATCACTCATTGGTTAAGCTTGTAAGGGATAGTGAGAATGTAGAAAACAAGAATGAGTTACAGAATTTTGCCAATGCTGTTGTATGCTGCCTAAGCAATCCGGACACATTTAAATTCATGTCAGATCCGAATTATATATTAAATTCCGGGGATCGGTGGAGGAAATATATCGGTCATCTATATATGGCGCTTGATTGGAAACAGATCGATCCTTCTTTACACCCCCCATATGAACTATGGCTTCAGGATCGAGGTTTAATTCATTTTACAGGTGAAGACTTTAAGAAATGGGCAAAAGCTTAATTCCTATATTCAAATTAGAAGGAGACTGGTTATGAAAATCCCATGCTGTATAATGATTAGAATCTTCTTCATAGCTGGGCTTCTGATATATGTTTCCGGCTGCATGAGTTTTGAGCTTGAAGGCGATGGATTGAAGACTCCTAAGTCTCAGCATGGGAGCGAGACAGTGCATGGTTCCCTTTATGGCTTCATGTGGGCATCAAGAGAGATTGAAAAGAGTTCCGATAATCTTGGACTCTATCGTGTGGAGTACCATACAAATATCCTGTTTATTCTCGCTTCAACATGTTCTTTGGGTCTTTATGTCCCTCAGACGGTTGAATGGTGGTGTCAGGCTCCAAAGCCGGATGATGACGATGGTCCGATATTTAAGCCGACCAAAGAATAAGGGAAACTCTCTGAAATGGCAGCAATTCGTAAACTTATAATAGGCTGTGACGGTACCAATAACGAGCCAGAACAACTCGACAACGGACAACCTGCCCCGACCAATGTCACGAAATTCCTTAATTTGTTGCATGGAGACAGAGGAAAGCAGATCCCGTTCTATGAGGAAGGGGTTGGGACAAGGGCATGGGAGGCCTTGCCTGGCGGGATGTATGGATATGGTCTCGACAAGCGTATTCTCGCCTGTTACCGCTTTCTCCGAAAGCGGTTTGCTGACAGCGATTGGGATCGAGATGAAAACAAAGTATTTCTGTTCGGGTTCAGCAGGGGTGCCTATACGGTACGGAGACTCGCTGGACTGATCGCCCATAGTGGGATACCGGTGAAATCTGCTGATGAAGAACTCGGATGGGAACTCTACAAGGGAAAAGATAATGCCAGCTCTGATAAATTGAAGAAGGAAGGGCGATTCTTTGACATTCCTGTCGAGATGATCGGTGTGTGGGATACTGTCAAGGCAACAAATGACGATGACTATCATGACAGCCAGCTAAGTCAAAACGTTGCTTCAGGATATCATGCGATGGCAATAGACGAGATACGGAAGTTCTTTCCTGTGCTCAAATGGGACGATGATGTCCGAGTGCTGCAAGTCTGGTTTGCAGGTGTACACAGCGACATTGGCGGTGGATATGCCCAATCGGGACTCTCCGATATTGCATTGCAATGGATGATTGATCGCTCCATGGAGCATGGCCTTATATTCAAGGCCAGAGTCAGTCAGGATGTTATCCCAGATGCTTCCGGATTCATACATAATTCATATGAGGGCAAATGGCTTCTATTTGGGGAAAACAAGCGGACAATCCCTGCCACGGATTTAATTCATTATTCAGTTAAGGAACGTCTAGAGAACGCCAGTGTCGGTTATAAGCCTACTAATATGGCTGCAAGTCCCATTTATTGGAAGGAAGCATGAAAGTATGATACGAAAACTGCTTTTTGGAAACAAAGATTCTCGGCCGCCTTTTCTGAAGGCACCTCTGGCTTTGCCGGGAGAAAGGGTTCGGGAAAAACTTGAAGATGAAGTAATGGGCTTCGCAATTGCCCTATCAATTCCAATCTTCCTTATTCTGCTTGTAATCTATAAGACAATCTTCAGCGCCCCTCTATCTCATAATTTATCTTTTCTCGTCCATTCCATTACAACAGTTCCATTCTTTTTGTTTTTTTACATTTATGGAAAGAAAAAAATAAAGAATATACGGACATATCGATTAGGTTTCATCGGGGAGCAGGTGATTGGGCAAGAACTTGAGAGAGCAAGAAGCATGGGATATACCGTCTTCCATGACATATATAGCGATGAAAAGAAGTTCAATGTTGACCATATTGCCATAGGCAAGGCCGGGATAGTCGTGGTTGAGACAAAAGCCAAGTCAAAGCCTAAGAAAGGCTCTCCGGAGATTAAATACGACGGTAAAAGTATTATTTTTCCGGACAAAAGCTACACAGTCGATCCCCTTGACCAGGTTGAGCGAAATTCTACGTGGATTCAGGAACTTGCACATAAGTTGATTGCCGATGAGAGAAAGCCAATTTGTCAGTTTAATATTAAGAATC
Source organism: Victivallales bacterium (assembly GCA_049297395.1). GTDB lineage: Bacteria > Verrucomicrobiota > Lentisphaeria > Victivallales > GWF2-50-93 > GWF2-50-93. Next base: position 12,429 of record JBAQUG010000258.1, read on the forward strand.
CAGTTCCAGTCGTTTGCGTGGTTGTCTATCCCGGATGGCATATTGACTATACTGAAGCGCAAAGGAACAAGGCTCCTGTAATTGTCACCAACGAGCAAATGCTCGTTGACAGTGTCATCAAAAGCCTGAAGCAGCCAGTCGAACTGACTGATGGAATGGTTGAGGAGCTGCAGGATCTATTTGATTACCACCTCCGGGAAAAGAACAAAAGACTAATAGAGTATTGAAATTCCAGCAATCTTCCCCAAGCGCAGCCTTTGCGAAGTTCGCAAGATCCAATGCAAAACCGTATGTTTTCGTAGTAATTACGAGGAAGCTACCACCGCCACAGTTTCTAAAAGGATCAGACCGTTTTGTAGACTTTTTCTTACACTGCAATCGTGCAATACACTTATCTAAACTTATCAATAGGCTTTCCTTTAATCGCAGCCATTATTTCTGTTTTGTTCTTGATTGTTATATTTCCTCCATCATCTAAGGGATAAAGACGATTAGCCAGCAAAAAGTAAGGGAGAAAAGATTTTCTGATTTTGATTGGTTTTTCTTTTTGGACCATTTCATGTTCATTAGCTATAATTGCTTGTTGTGCTTCATTACGATTAGGATTTGGTATAATTATGACATCAATTTCCTCTGCCCATTCAGAATCTTCAGGGATGGTTTCAGTTATGCTTGTTGAATTCAATACTTTTAAAATCCGAGAGAGGGTAAAAGTTCGATATTCATTCCTTAAATAACAAAAAGCTCGAACATCCCACCTTATTCCATCAAAAAATAAATTCTTAGGGGCAATCCACCTATCTTCAGCATCGAGTCGCTCCATTCCCTGATATTTTACCAAGATTTTATTTCCTCTATTCATTGCCCAGGTAATATCTCGTAATATTTCAACATCAATGCGATTTTTCAAGATCATGACAGTCTCATGATTAGGTGGTTTACCAAATGCAGAATTAAACATCTCCCCGCCTTCTTCGTACTGGCTTAAATTAGATAAATAGGAAAGTGCTTCTGGTTTATAAAATTTAGGTTTAAAGATTTTTGTAGGGACATAACATTTTAAACTAACATTAAATTCAACGTTGTTTGGAGCTAATTCTCGGTATTTTTTAAATTCCAAAGTTGCCTGCGGCTTGGAAACATAAAAAGCATCCATGATTTCCTTTCTACCAATCTGCTTTTCCCAGAACAATCGAGATTCAATGAATGCCATTCGCTCTTGTACTGTTTGTTTTATTTTCATAACTTGCCTCCCTTGATATAATAAAATATATGACCATAATAAAAATTATGCTTGCATTTTAAATTATACATGCTATAATTAATATAATAGGCAATAATAATATATAAAGGGAGAAGTAATAAAATGATAAGAAAAGCCAATTTACAGACTTTGATTGAGAATTCCTGTCGTTCCCCATATAAACAAAAGACCGGAGACGTCAGTTATTCAGAAGAAACAGGTTTTCATATTTACGGAGAACTCCGCCTTAATATGAAGCTGACTGCAGCAGAGGATGTCGAAGATGCCCGGAAATACTTGAAGATTCTAGAGACGTATGCAAATATCGCAGATATTTGCTCAAAAGATATAGGGGCGTCTCTTCTTGAAGTCCAAGGAGAAAGGATACATCTTCTGTTCCCTTGCCCTACAGCAGACCGTGACAATATAATTAAAATTATCCGCTTCAGCGTTGCATTGGTAAATCATGTTTATGACAAAATCAAGGAGTTGGCTGGAAAAGATTATCAGGGCTTTGCAATGGCAACAGATCACGGACGGTCGATTCTATTAAATAACGGCAACGGTGCAAATAGCTCAATAATTTCCCTGGGACCATCTGCAAACGCTCCGGCTAAACGACTTGGAAAGGAACAAGATGGTAGCGTTAAAACACCAGCAGGTCATTTGGCGATCAGGAGTAAGTATATGGAAAATATTGGAACTCCCGCTAGGATAAAAGAATGGGTAAATATTGATTTGCTAAACATTTCTGAGAAAACACCCGATTATATAGACAGGGAAATGGGACAAAGGTTCACGAATTTGCTCCGTGAAGGATTAATTGATAGCAGTGGAACAAGAAGAATAGTATTTGTTGAATCATCCAGAATGCCGGAAGATTTCAATTTTGACTTTTCAGGAATTGCATATAAAACGACAGCATTCTTCATGCGTGCAGATCTGGATGGATTTACGAAGGAAGTCGAAAATGCCTTTGAAAATGGTGCTATAGACAAGCTTATCGCGAAGTTCCTTGATATTATGAATTATCCTAAACGTTTTTCCGAAGGCTGTGGCAGGAGGATAATTGAACTTCCTTGGGCTGGAGACTGCGCGAATCTAATTCCATTTACGAAAATAGGGGAAGGATTCCATCAGGCACAAACTTATCTGCCTACATTGCTTCCTGCAGAATGGCATGGACAGGCAACTTCTTATAAAGTCATTGATGAATCTTGGACGAAAGCCATGGGCAATGTCAAATGGGCTGTCAGTTTTTCAGGAGGGGATTCCGACGACGGCATGCCTGTTATCCTTGTTGCTACAATAAAGACATCGCAACGAGACTTTCTTGTTGCTTCTGGATGGAGTGTGGGGAAATCCCTTGATGCATTGGAAGCAGATGGCGTTAATGGGGATGATACCGTAATCGCAAACGAAGACTATGGGTATCTGGATTCGGAATATCAAGATCTTTTTAGAGAACTGGATTCTAGGTTCAAGATATCAAGAAATCTCACAAAAAACAAAATAAGAGACGCGTCTATTGCCGCGACCGGCAGTAAAGCACAAGTTCAAGTAAGTAATAAAAGTATCCTCGTTCCTTCTCCGAGGCCTCATTGGAGTTTTTATGGAACAGACTGACAGGATATCATATGCCACCAACATGGCAATGAAAATATTTCAGGAACTAGCAGAGAAAAAGTCTTGTAACGTAAGTCCAACAAGGGATGAGTATGAGGTGTTTGGAAACTTAAATCTATCTCATTCGTCTGTTAACACCAAGGTTTCAGCCAATTGTGTTTTTACAGTCCGATATGATTGGCTAGAAAATATACCTGCTGTCAGATGCAATGAAAAATGGATTACAAGAGGGGATCCAGATTGGCATATCAGCGAAGAAAGTTTTATCTGCATTGATTTGAATGCTCGATGGAGAGACGAAATTGAAGCTTATTCAAATAGGGACTTCAACTCTCTTATAAACTTTGCTTCAGGATGGTTGTTGAATAGTGCTAGGGCGGTCTTATACAGACACCTCCTCAAGTCCAGAGGAATCATTTCTCGGTGGGATCCATCCTGGGATTATTGGGCACACGGGGAGAAGGGGCTGAAGCAGTATCTTGAACTGAAGAAATAGGAGGTTTGTCCTTATGGCTTTTGTTCAAAGCATTTTTGGCTGTGATGAATAATATTGTTGATGCTAAGCATGCAAGAGCTATCTGGAGAATAAAAAGCTTTATTGCCCAGTCCAGGAAAAATATTTTTCTGTCTAATATTATACCAACAATGACAAGTTGAAATTTATACTCTTTAATGATATCGGAGGCAGTCATTGATTCTAATGTGGTATCATAATAGGAAATTGCTTTGTTTGAGTCTTTTTGCCTTACACAAGGGAATAATATGAAATAAGGAGGGCCAAACCTTTTTGAAGGTCTCGTTGAACGTCTTGCTCTCAGGCATAACATTAGAAAAATTATAGATATAATACCGGAAAGAAGTATAAGGATAAATAAAATAAAAGTGCAATAATTGGTCTGCAAGAGACAGAATATCTCCTTGTAAATGGCTTTTTCCATTTCGAACATGTTGATTGTGTAAGCAATAATTCCGCCGGTTACGACCAGAACAATTCCTAAAAGAATTTCTGTCTTGTTGTCAATAAATCTTATGATTTCTTGAGCATTTTGGTATCCGGTTTTAAGGTGCTCTATGATTTGCTCCTTAGGAAGACAGTCTGATTTCATACAAGATAATTCCTTTTATCATTTTGCATAATATATACGACAAATCGGAATAATCTGCATTCATGATGACAAAGAACGAATGTAAAGCGGTTTCAAAAGCATGATTAGATAATTTTCTGGTACAGCCAATCCCCCCATGTCTAATTTTATCGAAAGTTCATTGCATTAGTCTTGGCTTTAATCGTCCGACAATCGTCTGATTTTATCTGGGAATCGTCCGATTTGAGCCTATTCTTTCCTAAGAGTATCCTTTGCGAAATTCGCAAATAAACATGACTTTCCGGCTTACTGTCCATCTTTCTGACATGCAAAAGAAATGAGTTTGCTAATATTGCTTATTTCCTTCCTGAAAACCATTATAGAGTGCCTGAACCATCATTTTTGCATTGTCGTAATTCCCTCCGAGGTGTTTGCGGAAGTCTTGATTGAATAGGCATTCCCCTTTGCCTTCGGATTGTCTTTTGAGAAGTTTATCAATGATATCTTCTGCTTCTTTGTGACAAAGATGGCGTAAATCACGGCCAAGCAAACGGGCGCCTGTCAGCAGTGCGTTGGGATACATTTCTGCGAGATCGGTGTCCGGGCCTGATTTCAGCCTTCCAGCGTTTATTCTTGAGTAGTGGGAGATTACCGTGTGAATATCCCTTATATGCTTGCGCCTAGCGAGAAGATTACTTTCGCGATCAGTCCAAGCTATTATCTTTAGGAGAACTATGCCAGGAATAGATACCACAGGAATTACAAGCGAGTTGGTTCCATCAGTAACTTTGAATTCTTCAGCTGACTTGAATGCCTCATCAAATCCGATCATACTCATTCTGACATTGTCCTCCGGCCAGACGATACTGCCATCCTTTTTATCTACTACGCCGCCAAAGGGAAGAATGTCAACCAATTTACCGGATGAGGCTATCAGGCGTTCGGGATGGTCCTTCTCTGGGGCTTCTTTAAATTTCATCTTCTTGATTAGATACTCGCGAAGACGTTTGTAATCGTCCCAGTTTTTTACCTTTACAGCCCAGTCAACATCCATTGTTTTCCTTACTGGATTGATATTATGAATTCCAACAAGGAAAACGTCTCTGGCAAATGCTCCGATAAGGGCAAGAGGTATATTCTCAGCCTTTGAAGCCTTAAGTACTTCTTCCAGAATTTTCAGGTTTTCAGGTTCAACATTACTCGAAAGCATTGGACAGATACCGGTTATAAATTAACTTTGCCGTTTCAATGTTCCTATCGTCATCACTGGCAAGAAGATCGGCGTATACCAGCAACGGATGCACGCACCCATCATTCGGAAATGCCTCTGAATTCCAGAAAATGCTCCTTATTTCCACTGTGCCTTTCTCATCTGGCTGCAGTCCCTCGGTATTGATCAGGATATTAGGACCTGATGATGTATATACTGTAACAATTTCAGGAGAAAGATATCCTGTAAGCTTCGCAGCTGCAACTTCCCCGCCCCATAGAAAAGCTTTCGGATCGAGTTTTGCCATCTTCCACCACTGAGGGTTGACAGGCTGATATTTCCCAATCAATAATTTTGGGCGTAGACGTTCAGCATAGGCTTTAATCCAGCCTTCGAGAAGCTTTTCGCGGTTTTGGAGTTCAAATCCAGTTTTGGAGGAGGCGACAAGGTATCCTTGTGCTATAAGCTCATTTCTGATGTGGCTGGCTCTTCCAAGGGACACTCCTGCGATATTCGCAAGAAACTTCAAGTTGCCTGTAATGCCTTCAGAATTCCCTGCATAAGCCTTATTTACGGTTTCTCCCAAGCAGACAAAGATGACTTTCACGCCGGATGAATGGAAAAGAGAGAGAGATTTTTCCTTAACCATCCATGCCGGTTTTGTGTGCCTGTTCACATAAACATATATTCCTGGGGCTTCCACATAGGCATTCCCTAAGGTATCCATGAATTGGACTTTCATCTTTTTCAGTGACTCGGCTACGCCTGGGGAAATGTAAGAAGTAATCAGGATACGTGGGATTTGAGTATCCTGAAATTTATCCCTTAAAGGAAGAAGCACTGCAGAGTGGAGGCTTGATTTGATTTCAACTCTGTAAGTTATGGCACTCCCTTCTCTTTGCTTAAAGGTTACGAATGCATCTACATCTTTAGTGGATTTTCTTTTCGAGTCAATCGAAAGAGTCATGCCGTCAGGACATGAAAAGGCTCCAACCGCCTTTTTCAGCAGATCGTCTTCCGCAATGATTTCTCTTGTAGCTTTCAAGCTAATGTCTCCATAATTGTTTGCCATGAAAATACTATAGCATAGACCGGTAAAATTTCAATATTATTGCCATTTCAATATTATTGAAACAAGGCAAATATTGAAACTCAGCCTCATTTATGATCCTCGTACCCGTTTTTGCGAAGTTCGCAAAACACACACAAGACAGAGCGCGCCGGGCTGCGTCAGCGGCCAGAGATGGAGCATGCTGCGCGCGTGACATCCTGCGGATGTCGCCAAGCGCAGAAGAGTATGAGCGATGTGATAGGCGCGGCTATCGCTGAGCGAAATGCTCTGGGGAGCAAGCTCCCCTCATGCGGAGTTCTCAATTGCGTTAGCAATCGGCGCGCGGGGACTGTCGGGAAGGACGTCAGGATGCCAATAGACCTGTTCCTTTTCTTGGTTTTCATGTAAATCTAAAAAGTCCACAGAGGGGGGAGGTTAGGAGGGGGGCTCCCTCCTGTTGGAGGGTAAAGAAGTCGTTAGTCGACAGTAGACGGTCGTAAGTAAAATGAAGATGGGTAGTCAATAATCCGGGATGTGGAGATAAATCCAGATTTTTACACGCATAAGGAACCTGTAATGCCATTTGTCACGGCAGATGACCTGGGAATTTACAGCAATGACAGTTCCGGAATAGAACCTTGAATCAATGATCTTTACAACGGAATATGAGCCATTGTAAAGGATTTTGCAGTAGAAATCTCCTCTTTCCGTTATGATAACAGCCCTTGCGCCACGTCCCATCTTTCTGTGAAGGAAGAGGCCAAGGACAAATATTGCCGAATATTTCAGATAATGAAGAATCATAGAAAAAAGCGAATTCGCAGATCCGGAGACCTGCGATATTCGCAAACTACCCTCCTTTCATTATTTATGCGGGTTTAGTGGCTTTCACCTCGAAATTTTCGCCGGACTGCCATTTTTTGCAGGCCTTCGAGAACTGGCATCCATTGCAGAAGAAACTTGAGCAGTTCGGGAGAAAGACGCTATGTATCCTCGCCCTCTCGACTGTCTGGACAAGCTTCGTAAGCATTATGAAATCCTCTGGATACCTTTCCGTGAAAAGCTGGACGTATTCCGGCTTCTTCGTCTTGGTGATGATGTCATATCG
>JBAQUG010000259.1:0-12384 GCA_049297395.1 Victivallales bacterium
GACCACATGTTTTCATAGAAGAGGAAACTAATGGATAATAGGCTGAAAGATGGGAAGGATGCCTTTGGCAGTAAAGTAAAAAATATCATTATCGACGGTAAAACCACTAAGGGTAATTGGGCGTTGATGACTGAGGATAGTTATATAAAGTATGGAGTGGGTATTGGGTTGGGTGTTGGCAGGATGTATCAGAGACGACACGGTAAATGGGTGGAAATGGATTATGAGGTGGATAATAGGCTAAAAGATGGAAGGGATGACTTCGGTAGTAAAATAAAAAATATCATTATCGAAGGTAAAACCATTAAGGGTAATTGGGCGTTGATGACCGAGAATAGTTATATAAAGCATGGAGTGGGTATTGGGTTGGGTGTTGGCAAGATGTATCAGAGACAGGACGGCAAATGGGTGGAAATGAGTTATAAATTGACTGACAGGACGCTCACCCAGATTATTTTAATGAGGGCGGTGATAATACTGATAATCCTATTTATTCTCGCAAGTATTTTAATGCCATGCTTCTTGTAATGAGGGGTGCCGGTATCAATTTACCGGCCACGGGTTCAGGCTGGTATCAATCCATCCCCTGCCATCGAGCGTCCAGTATTGCTGCATGCCTTTAGTGTTCTGTTCATAATGGAATGGATCCAGGTACATCACGTTGAAACGTCTTTTGAAGTGGTTGGAGTGCTGGCGTTCAAAAAAGATCTGGCAATCATTTGTCTTGGCTGCAACAACGGCCCTGACGGGATTACCTCTGTTGCTGGGGTCGAAATGATAGGGATTGTTACCCATTCCGTTGTTATAGTTGTTATGTAGTTCATTATCGGCCATAGTTCCATTGCGAATATAATCTGTCATCCGGAATACGTTTGCTGAATCATACATGGCTGCGGGGGTATTGCGTCCGGGACATCTGAAAACTTCAGTATTTTTAATATATGGGACAAATGGGCCGAAATCATCAAGCCAATAGGTCGTCAAAGGCCAGTTGTTGTCATAGTCATGCAGGTAGGATTTAATCCCTACGCCGATCTGGCGCAAATTGCTGATGCACAGTGTGTCCTGGGCATAAATCCTGGCTCTTCTCAAAGACGGCATCAGCATTGCAAACAAAATGCCGAGAATTCCAACAACAAGCAGCATTTCTATAAATGTGAATCTTGCATGCCTCCGGCCTGGAAAACGCATGTGTCCTGCTGGCATATCCAAACTCCTGTTATATGAGGCTGAGCAGCTCGAAACCTTAAGGAAGTCTACACTTCAAAGAGACAGCACAAATTAAGATTTCTATTTATTCCCCGGTTGTTCTTGACAGCCCCTGCTGTTATTGTATATCAAAAGAGTTAATAAAGAAAGCAATAATATGGTTTTTGTACATGATATCGTGATTTTTTTCAATTCACCGAAAAGACGTAAAATCGCCCTTGTTCTGCTTTTGGTATTAGGTGGCGTCATCGCCATTGTGCTGAACTGCTGTTCTTCTCCCGCACCATATGATTCCCCGGAAATAAGGATTTGCGATGATTGCGCTTATCGCAAACAACTCCATGCTGCGGGAAGCTTAAGCTGCCCTAAATGTGCTAGGGAAACGGGGGCTTTATGGAAGTGCATGAAGTGCAGCTATGAGTTTGAATATCGCCGTCCGGCAGAAGTTTCACATGAAAATGAAGAAGCCCGCCGGCAGGCTGTAGTAGATTCATGCAAGTGTCCGAACTGCGGTTCAGTTGAAACCTTTCCAGTTACAGTCCTGAATATGCCGGAGAAAGATCCGGCACTTCCTAAGTAAGAATGCAATATCTGGATTATATTCTTGATTATTCTACGCCCTGAATTATCTTTGACCGATTATGAAAGAAAAAATTCCCGTCAGTGAAAAGCAGGAATCCCTGGGGTCTGGTGAAAACGTTGCCGGATCGTTGGGGAATATTCCGGTTTTCCCTAAAATAGAAATGAAGCCTTCTCACTGGAAAAACGGCGTCATTGTCCGTACCCCGAACTGGCTGGGAGATGCCGTCATGGGGATTCCGGCCCTTTTCCAGCTTAAAAAATCACTGCCTGCAGAAACCAGTCTTGCAGTAGTCACACCCAAGGGAATATCAGACATTTTCAAGTCGCTGCCATTCATAGATGAAGTCATTGAAACCGACAACAGATCATTTTTGAAAAGCAGAAAAGATGTTTCCAATATGAGACAGAAACATGCCGGAGTCGGTATCCTCTTCAATAATTCCTTCAAGAATGCGCTCCTGATGAAGATTGCTGGGATTCCGAAAGTATACGGCGCTTCAGCACGCGGAAGAAAATTTCTTCTGAGCAAGGCGTTCACTTTTCCCAAAATAAAAACTGCGGAATTCAATGATTTCCACCAGGCAGGACTTTACCTTGCCCTGGCATATTCACTCGGTGCTGAAGAGTGGAAAGGCGATTTTCCTGAATTCAAAGTTTCTAAAAAAACTGAACACATGAGGAAGGAAGTGTCTGCACTCGCCGAAAAAAACAGGATTCTTGTCCTGGCTCCGGGCGCCGCTTATGGAGAGGCGAAGAGATGGCCATCGGAAAATTACAGGGAAGTCTGCGCCTACTGGCTGGATAAGGGTGGGTGCGTTGTCATTGCAGGCTCGGGCAAGGAGGCCGACATAGCACAGCTCGTCGCAAAGGGCTTCCCGGAGGATAAGGTTTTCAACATGGCCGGCAAGACGGATATTTCAGAGCTTCTCTTTATCCTTCAAAAGGCCAGCCTCTGTGTCGCCAACGACAGCGGCATAATGCATCTTGCCGCCGCCGCAGGCACTCAAGGTGTCGCGATATTCGGCTCCACGGATCCATTCCTGACAGGCCCCCTTTCCAAAAAATGGAAGGTCTTCCAGGAGAAGCAGAGCTGCACTCCGTGCTTCAAAAGGGAATGTGTCAAGGGGCTGTACAACTGCCTGAAGGCCGTCCGCCCCGAAGACGTGATTGATTACATCGAAAGCATCAAACAGCTTGAATAAGCCCCGCCAATCTTGATTCTCCAGTAAAAATCCACGCCTCAAGAAGGCGTGGATTTTGCTCTTAAATATCATCAGTCGGAAAAAGCTTCCTTGATGCCGCGTTCAATCCTGGCAAGTTCGGTTTTTGTCAGCTCCGCAAATTCCTTCCGTCTGCGTTTTTTCGGCAGGACTCCATTGTTCTGTCTGACAAATATGACAAGGCTTTTCGCCATATTGTCAGGAATGTCCACAATCTTGCTGATTTCAGCCATGGCCTTGTCGTGGCATCTCAGATAATGCAACTCTTCGGGAAGATCCTTTTCAATGGTCTCGCTGATGCGGGAATAAAGAAATTCACATGCTTCGGTACAGTCGAAACTAGTGTAGAGGTCAAGCGTGCTGTTCAGCAGCCTGACGTTCTTTTTCCCAGTAGTTTCCCATTTGATGAAATCCATGAGGGGCAGCGAATGGTTCCTCAACACCTCACGGTACCGGTCTATGGATTTCAGCATTGAAGAGGAAACAGGGAAAACAAGACCGGTCGGAGAAAATTTCCTCTCCGCAAGAACATGATGAATCAGATATCGGTGCAGTCTTCCATTCCCGTCTTCCAGAGGATGGACGTAGACAAATCCGAAAGCTATTGCGGCAGCATGAAGCACCGGGTCAAGCCCACCTGCGGCCATTGCACCGTCAGCCGCAACCAGTGCGTCAACCAGCATCGTCAGATCATCGGGACTGGCCCCAATGAACTCAGGGAGGGGATTGTTTTCAGCATCTCGTTCCCCGAGGAAAACCCCATCCTTCCTAAGCCCTATATGCGTGAAGCGGGTGTCTTCAATGATGATTTTCTGCAGCCTGACTATCTCCTCCTTTGTGATCGGAAATTTTCCAGCCTGCAAAACAGCCTTTCCCCAGCGCTCTATCCTGTTCGCCGATGCACGCTCCCCCTCTATGGCGAAGCTCGCCTTGCTGTCCGCCAGAAGCATGAAACTCGCAGCCCTGGCAATAAGGCTTCTGCTGACTTTTCCGATTACGGAATCAACCTTGTCACTGAGACCGGATTGGACAAAGTCCTCCAGCGATGGCGTCCTACGGATAGTCGGGGAAAAGAGCCTGGAGCCCAGTAGATTGTTACTGATGCGATGACGCTTCGAATAAATGCCCTGGCCGGTAAAATACTTTTCCGGATCCAGGAGGGGGAGCGTCTGGCACTTTGGACAGTCCGGCATCTTCAATTCCGTCTCGTTGAGCCATTCATACAGGAACCAGATTTTTCTGGCGTAGATTCCCGTATGGCTCGACCGTATGTAATTCCCTATCGTTTTTTGTGGCAGGACATCCAGAATCCGTTTCAGGCCCAGCATGTCGAAGTTTTCATGCTTAAGAGCGAAGACAAGATGGTCAAAATCCTCATCTCCAGGCCAGTACCTTTTGTCAAAAATTATGAAGCCATCCTCCACGGCAACGTTTCCCAGTATATGCCTTTCGGACACGCAGGCAGGGGATCTGACATGACTCTGGACGGAATATTTGCTGACTAGGCGGGAATATCCTGCAAGAGAGGCTCCTTCCGGAATGCGTTCATCCTGGAACATACTGTCCGCCATGATAATCCTCCATATATCGAAAAATCTTCACGCATATCGAAAAACATCATATAATACGCCATTACATCGAAATTTGCAAACGGAGGACAGTTTGCGGCATAATGCACCTCGCCGCCGCAGCGGGAACGCAGGGCGTCGCGATATTCGGCTCCACGGATCCATTCCTGACAGGCCCTCTTTCCAGGAAATGGAAGGCATTCCAGGAGAAGCAGAGCTGCACTCCGTGCTTCAAAAGGGAATGTGTCAGAGGACTGTACAACTGCCTGAAGGCCGTCCGCCCCGATGCTGATTTTAATGACCCAGTCTGGGTGGGGTATCATTTATTGGTACTGCTGGCTTCCATCTATTTCTTTTTCATCTTCTGGCGAAAATATAAGTTCGGGATTATGTTTGCCATCTTGCCCGCATCATGAAATCAAAATTCCTATCAATTTCCTATCAGCCAGCATCAGACAAACTGACGGCGATATTTGGCGATGACATCAAGATTCAGTTTGGATATTTTCCTAAATGCGGATGAAGCATCTGAAGAGTTAGAGAGGTTTGCCCAGAAAGTTGTTGCAAGAGCGCTGGCGCGTGTCCAGTATCTGGCGGATTCAGGCGGTGGAGCCGGAGGTGCAATTGGACGCTCCGGAAGACTGCCCTCAATGTTCGGACGGTAGAACATGGGGAGCATGTCGTAGGACGGAGCCAGCGCAAGTGGACGGTTCCTGCCCATGCAAAGGCTGACATTTCCATAGTGCATGTCTGTATTCCCGATAAGTGTGCCGAACCACCAAAGTACTGACAGCCTGTCCGCATCCTCTGAACTGAGCCATCCAGTTCGCTGCAGTCTTTCTGCAGCCGCAGTCCAGGGAGTATCCGGATAGCCAAAGAAAGCCGAATCTAATGCGGCAAGTGAAACGAGACCTTTCCTGCCATAAGCTCCCTCGCGGTCGAATCTCGTGGATTCCAGAAAATGGCGTCCCCCGGCTTCGATCAGCTGAGTTTTTGCGGAGGCGATTCCCGCATCTGCAAGAATTCTTGCGGCCAGATGTTCGGATACAAGCAAATCCGCCCAGCGCTTGTCTTCAGATCTGCCGCTGTTTCCATTGAACTTTACGATGACATGGCGTATGGAACCTTTATCATTTATGCAGGTGGTGAATTTAGGCTGTTCGCCTGCGGCAGAGGAACCCGGCCATTCTCCGGCAAGCATCGCGTCTGCCAGCGAGGGATAAGACCTGTTGCGGGAAGCAGGAGTCAGCATATCCTGTTTGCCAAGCATGCTTTCCTGAACTGCGGACAGCATTTCCTGTCCGATAATGAAGGAGCCCTGTAGATTCTGGCCATATCGGAGAAGGGCGGTAACGACATCGTCTGCCATCCAGTCGCATGGGTCTGCGGATAATCCTAGGAGTTTTCCATATTTCCGTGCAAACGTCCTTCCAAGGAATCCTCGTGGCCGGAGATCGTCAAGGAACCAGGGAAAGTCGGGGTAAAGTCCGTCTGGAAATTCTTCTCCCAGCAAAGTAGTCCATGGACTCTCCTGTTCGAGAAACCACTGTTTCGCCTCCAAGGCATGGAGATTCCCTATGAGATGCGCTTTTCCTTCCAAGTCTATTTCATAAATAGGCCAGTCCGAGCCAAGCACCGGGATATTGCGTGAAAGTGCGTAGCGGGTGGATCTTGCGTTCCCTATGCGCTGAATCCTCCGTCCTTTGAAACGGGCAAGAAGTCGTGACACTGTTGGCTGACTTGCATCCAACGCCGCAGCCAGCTCTCTCGCCGTCAGAACTCCTTTGCGCCTGAATTCGAATTCGATTGTTGTCTCTTGCCGGTCCATGATAATCCACAATAATGAATAGATAAGTTATGCCATTAAATATATATAATACATTGCACTATAATCTAATAAAGAAATAGTTCAAGTAATTAATGAATGGATAATGAATAGATATAAATATTTAGCAAAAGTCCTTTTGCTAAATATTTATAATGGTTGGAATCATATCCTGTAAATCCTGTTATCCTGTCTAATTCCTATATTTACTTTGAGGAAAGAATCCTGTCGAGAATATTTTCATGTTCTTCTGTCCATGGTGTAGGCCACAGCTTCTCGAATCCCTTGCGGATTTCGCAGATATCAGAGCCAAAAAGCTTTTTCGTGGCGATTGCAGCGCCTCTGGAAAGTTCGACGGGCTTGAACCCCTGAGAGACTACGACCCTCATCGTCCCGATTATCCTGTCATCCCAGCCGAGCTTGCGTTCAAGATCCCGGCATACGCGGTCAACGGAGTCCGTCAGGAACGGATTGACCATCCTGACAAGCAGATCCTCTGCATATCCCCTATAGCCTTTTTCAGTGAAAAGCTCATCTGCACCATTCCATTTTTTGCACAGGGCAAGACCGGATTCATCTATAAAAGCACGTCTTCCCAGTTCAATCAGTTCTGGATGACTGGCAAGCTCGTGCATGAATGCAATCTTGTTTTCAGATGCATGAAGCCCGAGAAGCATGTGGATGGCATTGTGACCGTAAAGCTTGGCCTCCTCGAAAGGAAGAAGATCCTTTTTGACATGCAGCCCCTGTGTTTTTCTCTCATCAATTCCCAGGCATCTGCTTATGAGTATCTTGTTGAACTCCTCCACGAGATGCCCGCGGTCTGCAGACGGCGTGAGGGATTTCAGATTTCTTCTGGCGCATTCTGAAGACGGAATGATTCCGCTCATTTTTCCGACAACGGTATTCAAATAATGTGTGTTTGGAAATTTGGAACCTATGGCCTCGTTCAGGAGTTCGGCAGCGTGATTGTGGTTCTCGGCCGTGTATATGAACCTCCGGCGAGAGGGATCCATTGCAAAACCATTTTTCAACCAGGGTGCGATGTTCGCAAAGAATTTTACTCCTGGAAGCGCGGTGGCTATTTCATCGGCCTCGGCGGCGATGCCGACCAATTTTCCCAAGTCTTCGCCGTCCATAGGATTGTATATCTCGACACCAGGAATGTTTTCAGTATATATCCTGTCCTTTGCGGCAATATTGATGGTTGTAAATCCCTTGTCGGCGCGAAGCGCTTCTACAAGGGATTTGTCGACATCGGCAACGACTATCCTGTCGAACCCCCCCCTTGAAGCCCCGAGCAGGAATATCCCCGTCTGTATCGGTCCGAATCCTATTCCAAGAAATGTCGACATGTCTTTTTCTTTCGTTGACGGTTATATGTATTAAGAAAAATATTTAATCATGCAGATGATTAAATATTTACATCTGATCAATAAAACAGAAGTGCATTTAAAACACTGCCTTGCTTCTTAAATCGCCGATTCTCCGATTCGTTCTTCATGGGTACTCATTGCACAGCAGGTGCAGCGGCTTCTCGTCCTCCTCTATTTCCGGGAAGCGTCCGACCTTGTCATAGAATCTGTTGTCGTTGGCATCATCGTTCACCATTGAAACCTCGCCTATGAGGCACATTGACTTTTCAGCCCAGAACCGATGGTATATGTATGGTTCCAAGGTTATGCTTTCACCAGTTTTCAGCCTCAGCAGTCCTCCGGATTTCATCTTGCGGGTTACGCCGTCGACCTGTACTGTGAAACTCTCCTTTGAAAGGCCTTCCTTCTTGTCAGCCTTCCAGAGCCTCATGACAAGATCCCCGCCGCCCCGGTTGATGATGTCCTCCATTTTGTTCCAATGGAAATGTGTAGGGGTCACCTGATTCACCCTTGAGATCATTATTTTTTCGGCGTATGGCTTTCCGTTTTTTTCGCCATAGCAGCCATTGCGGATTGTGAAAAGGAGGAGGCCGAGCTTTTTATAGTCGCCGCCGCCGAAATCGGTTATGTCCCAGCCTAGCTTGTTTTTCCTGATCTCATCGCACTCCCTGCCTTTTCTCTTCCATTGCTCCGGTGACCAGGAGGCCCATGGAGGCAGCTCGAACTTGTGCTTCTTGAAAAAAGCCTTGGCTTCACGCAGATAATTGTTCAGCTCGGATCTTTTCATAAATTTTCTCCGGTTATAAATTTTCATCTCATGAAAATTTGTTTATCAGTTCCTTTACCTGATCAATTGACTTGATTCCCTGTGAGGCGGTAGGATGGCTCAGGGAGGCGGCAGCGACTCCGTTCCCGAATTTCAAGACATCCCTGATGGGTTCGCCCTTGTTGAGCATGTAGAGGCAGCCTGCGCAGAAAGCATCGCCGGCACCGACTGTCCCCTTGATGTATCCCGAGGGAAGTTTCAATGACTTTACAGATTCGCGGACAATCTTGTTTTTCTCCTTTACTGTCGCCACAGCGCCTTCGGGGAAATGAATGACAACCATCTTGCCGACACCCATCTTGAGTAACGAGTCAGCAGCTTCTGCGGCATCCTTGAAGTCTATGCCCCCATCCTTCTGCCTGATTTTCTTTTCGAGCACTTTTCCGGCTTCTATCTCATTGAATATCAGATAATCGGTGAACTTGAGTGAAGGGGTGACGATCCTGTTGAACCGTTCGCTGTTTTCGCTGACCACATCAATTGCCGTTTCAATTCCGGCTTCCTTGAGCATGGAAAGCAGCTTTGCCGCACGCGTTCCAAATTCCTTGTCGGGTTCGTCGAGCTTGTCGAGCAGCAGCAGATAACCGACAAGGCAGACCTTGCCCCTGATCTTGCCGATCTCGAAATCGTCGATGTCCAGTGTGGCGTTTGCGCCTCTTGCATGGAAGAATGTTCGGTGGCCATTGGATTTTACTGTTATTACGTCGGTATATGATGTAGTCTGTCCTGTCCTTTTCGTTAGAAGATCCGTGCAGATATTGTGTTTCTCGCAGTCTGCCAGGATGAAATCGCCGTGCTCGTCGTCGCCTATGGCTCCGACCGCCTGCAAGGGCATGTCAGTCCCAAGTTTGGCAAGGTCAAGAAGGACGCTGTACGGGCATCCTCCGTTAGCAGGAGGCTCTGTTTTCAGGATGCTCGACAGGTTCCCTTCTTCAGGGTAGCTGTCGACAAATTTTATAAGGTCGATTATCCAGTTTCCGCCTGCGGTTATTCCAGATCGCATAATTTGTCTTTCCTTCTTGTAAGGCGGGCTTTCCAGCCCGTTGATTCAAAGACAGGCTTGAAAGCCCGCCTACTATACGCATGTTTTGAGCAAGCGTTAAGCTGGGTGTGTCAGCCTCATTTACGCAATCAAGTATGGCTCTTTCGCCGAAAGAGCCTCGAGCCACTTTCGGCGAAAGTGGCAAACTTCAACAAAATATGCCCAATTCCCCTATCCCAGCCGGGACAGGCAACACACATCAACTTCCAGTATCCCAATATGCGTATAGTAGGCAGGCTTGAAAGCCCGCCGCACTCACGATACAAAACATTCAACATTGTCTTTGAAATGCTTATTCATCTCTTTCACAATCCTATCCGCGGATTTTGCGGATTTCGCAACTGCGAAAAGCGATGAGCCGCTTCCGCTGACTTCAACCCTTAGCGCTCCATTCTCAAGCATTTGATCTTTTAAGATACTCAATAAAGGGAACTTTTTCCACAGTGCAGGCGCAAGATCGTTCCGGATAAGAGAAGATATCTTCTTCATGTCATTCTCCCTCATGGCGGCTGTTATTTCTTCAACCGCTGACTCCGATTTAAATAAAGACGCGTCAGCAGAGTGACGCGGCCACAGTTTGGAATCTGTTGTAGCCTCGTCACTCTGTTGACGTGCTCCATTTTTAATCCTGTTCTGATACGCCCATTTTGCGCTGACGGGAAACCTGGGGAATGCAACGACAACCGGGATTTTACATTTCACATCAAGTGGTTTCAGCCTTTCGCCAATCCCTGTCGCCAACGATGGTATAGGATTCAGGAAGAACGGAACATCGGCCCCGAGCTTTGATGCCATGTATAAAATATCCGCTTCGGAGATTTTATGGGCGTACTTTTGCTGTAATAGGCGCAGTACCCCTGCTGCATCGCTGCTCCCGCCGCCGAGGCCGGCGGACACCGGGATTCTTTTTGTCACATGAATCTTCCAGGCAGGCCTGATTCCTGCGAATTTCGCAAAAGTTCCCGCCGCCTTGTGGCAGAGGTTTCCAGGACCTGAAAGGGCAGGGGTGGAGCATGTAACTGAAAGCTTGCCATCCTTCGAATCGGTCAATTCGACAGTGTCGCTGGGATTTTCAAGCGGAACGAAGATTGTTTCAATCTCATGATATCCATCGCCGCGCTTGCGGACAACGCGGAGGAAAAGGTTTGTCTTTGCAGGTGCCTTTGTTTTCATAATATAAAATTTTCTCAGGAAAATTTATTTCTCGAATACCTTGTACTGCTTGTTATAGGCATGCAGGGTGTCGGTTATGAGGACGGCGAGTTTCAGGGCTTCAAGCCCATGTCTTCCCGAAACCTTCGGATCGGGTGCTTTTCCCGTATCGACAGCCACCTGGACACATTTTACGAAGTCTTCAAGCTCCTTCTCAAGTGCATTGTGGTCGTCAACCGGAACCGCTATTTTCTTAATCCCAATAAGTCCTCGTGTATACATGACGCCTGAACGTTCGGCGTAATCCAGGGAGATATATGAGTCCGTTAGGAAGACCCTGAATTTCCGCATCGGTTCGGGGCTGACACGGCTTGCGGTGACATTCGCCACGCAGCCGTTCTTGAACTTGATCCTGGCGTTTGCAATGTCCTCTCCGTGGCTGAGTACGGGAATCCCTACGGCGTCGACACGCTCAACCTCGCTGTCAACCATGTGCAGGATTATATCGAGGTCATGGATCATCAAATCAAGCACTACGCCGACTTCCGTGCCGCGCCTGTGCATGCCGGGGCGCGGTGGGGGGTAGGGGGCAAGCCTGTGAGCTTCGATGAAACGTGTCTTGCCGGCCTGTTTCTCAAGGAAACTCATCACCGGATTGAATCTTTCGACATGTCCGACGCTCAGGACAATGTTGTTCTTTTCCGCGAGCTGGACCAGTTCCTCTGCGTGTTCAACCTTTGCGGTTATGGGCTTTTCTATCAGCAGGTGTTTTTTATCCTTGAGAAGATCCAGGGCTATTTCATAATGCAGGTCGGCAGGAACTGCGATACTGAGCCCGTCACAGGCCGCAGACAGTTCCTTTATGGTTGGATATGCCTTGACGCCGAATTCAGCGGCAACAGCCTTTGCGGCATCCTTGTTGGCGTCGTAGATGCCGACGAGCTCCGCATCCTTGTTCTGCTTATAGAGACGAGTATGGTGCTTTCCAAGGACACCGACTCCGATCACGCCCACCTTGATTTTGTCAGACATAGGATATTTCCAATTTATGATTTTCGATTGCCGATTTAAGAACAATGAAACAGTAATCTAACACAGGGAGACGGAGACACAAGCGCAGGCGGAAGTTTGAATGACGAATTACGAACTTGCATGAATCTTCAAAAATTGGATGCTTGAATCCTGGCGGATGAAATACATAATTCCTGACGCGGATGTGAGGAATAATCCTGTGGAAAATGCAGTAATTATAAATAAAGTACATTGACATGCTGGTATAGAGGTATTACTATCCCGGCTTTATTTTAAATTAAATACGCAATTGTACAATCAAACATGTGGGGGGCGCCGTGTTTATTCGCTTGTCTATATCCATCCTTTTTACATTGTCATTTTTCCTGTCGGCAGCCAGCGCCTATTCCCAGTCGGCCGATTACGGGAGGCCGGCCGGATTCCTGAGGATGGAAGTCCAGCCTAACAATGAAAAACTCGCCTCGACTCCGTTTGACCCCTTTGACAAAACACTGAACTCCCAGATTTTCGGCCTTACAGGCGGCATGTCGGAAGATTCGGGCGACCAGATCA
>JBAQUG010000260.1:0-8222 GCA_049297395.1 Victivallales bacterium
GTACGCGCACTGATCACAAGAGTGCCGCCGGCCTCTACGAATTTTTCAAGATTAGGAACCCATTTGGGATCAAAGAGCTCCCAGTTCGTAATGATATACAGCTTAAGTCCTGAAAGATTGTCTTCAGGATGCACGCATCCGACGGCATATCCGGACTTGTACAACATCTTGTGCGCAATTCCGCCCATACCGCCGGCATCTGGAAGCCCGAGAGGATATGTAGAATGCGCATTAGCTGAATCGAAATCCCCGCTCGCGACCGCGCAATCCACGAATACGCTCGTGCCGAGGATTTCCTTTCCGACCTTCTTCATCTCATTCCCGATCTGGACAAATTCCCTGTATCTGCGGCGAGGAACGTTGTCATGGTCGAGAATTCCACACCAGTACTCCTCAGCCCCGAAACGGCAGGTGCGCCAGCGGAAATAAAGGATGCTGTCGCATCCTCGTGCAACCGCGCTGTAAGTCATGTTCCTGACCTCTCCCGGCTCCGGATTATCATGGAAATACGGCATCTGCCCGCCTGGTCCGGCCTGATGTTCAGGAATCATGAAGTTGCCGGAAAACGACCTGACCTGGTCAATATGATATGCACCTCCGGCATCACGGTTCTCGTGGTCATAGTCGAACATCGGATACCTGTCATATCCGAGGAAATCCAGATCCTTGGTGAAAAGTCCACGGTAGTCGACAAGCCTCATTATCCCATTGTGCGTGATGAACCATTTCGGCTGCGAATTCCGCAATATTTCGACTTGTTCATGCTGGAAGCGCGCAACTGAGAAAGCCACGTATCTGCAGTAGTCGAGTTCGCAAGCCGGATTCGCATAGGCAGGCCTGTTCCGCTTCGGAGTTTCAATGTCTTCGAACGCGGTATACGTCAGCGCCCAGAATGCCGTGCCCCATGCCTTGTTGAGCAGGGCGATGTCGCCCTTGTATTTCCAGTTCAGGAATTTCTGGAACTCCTTCTGGCAGCTTTTGCAGTGGCACTCCGAGAAATGGCAGTTGATCTCGTTGTCCGTCTGCCAGCCAACCACGTAAGGGTTGTCTTTGAAGTGCTCCGCCATCTTCTGCGTGATTATCCAGGAGAATTTCCTGAACGTGGCGCTGCTGTGGCAGCAGTGCTGGCGCGAACCATGGCACATAGGAACTCCGTTGTCGTTGACACGCACAACGTCCGGATAACCAACAGTAAGCCAGCGCGGCGGAGCGGCGGTGGGCGTGCAGAGTATGGTCATGATGCCCTTTTTACCGAGGCGTTCAATCATCTCGTCGAAAAAGGAGAAATCGAATTCCTCTTCCTTTGGCTCCATGATGTCCCATGCGAATTCCGCAAGCCTTACAATATTGAATCCGGCGGCGGCCATGCGTTCAGGATCCTTTTCGCGGGTTTCCTTGTCCCAGTGCTCGGGATAATACGGCGCACCGAACCAGAAACGGTCGACTTTTGCAGGACGCAGATGGGAGATATCCGCATTTCCAAGAGGCTTCAGATCATATTCGCTCATATATTAATTCCTTCATCGTTTACAACGAGGGAATAAATTTCTCTGCGGAAAAATTTATTTCTTCTTCTTCATAAGGGGGTCGGTATAATTCCTGTAGAGGATGAAAAGATATTCCATTCTCTTCATCTCGTCAACGAATGCCTGTGGACGGTAGCAAAGGTCAACGGCCTTGTCCAGGTCTTTGTGCGCCTTTACCAGGTACGGGGGCATTGAAAGAGGATCGTATAAATCCGCAAGAGAGCTTGATGAAAACTCTTTTCTGACATCCAAGATATTCTGAACCGCTCCCTCTACGGCCTTTTTATTGTTGTCGGGAGGGTTCTCAGGCCAGGGAAAGTTATTATAGACAATGTCATTTGAATACCTGAAGTCACCTTTAATTCTTCCACAGACATATCGCATCCAGGTCATATGCATTTCAGAGCTTAGAACACCAAAATGATAAAGTGTTGCATCGGGAATGCACGCACAGCTGTCATGGACAATATAATCAGAGGAAAAGAAACCAAAAGGGACATACTTCCTGTTCTCGGAGGTGTGCCGCAATACCAGGACATATTTTGCCTTAGGCTGTCTTATTTCTCCGAAAAGAGTCGGGTAATCAGCGAGTTCCCTGGTTGTTTTTCTATCGCTCGCTTCTCTGTGTTGCCGGACTTTCTCGACTCTACTGGAAACTTCCGGCATAGCCTTCAACTGGGATGGGGCGATGTCCTTCAGCCAAAGGCACCATTTCTTCCCGCCGTTCAACCATTCCTTTGCACTCAAAAGAGGCTTGACAAACTCCTTTGCACCCGGCTCATTTTTCAGGAGTTCCTTTTTTTCATTATCATCCAGCAGAAGATTTCCCCCATCATTGGGCATGTTTCCAAAGTTGATTTCAGGAACGCTACAGAGCGGCCTGTTTTTCTTGAGGATGACAACATCATCTCCTTCGACAAGATACGGATTGATATTTCTAACTCTCACTTCGTGAGGCTCAGATTTCGGACTGTCATACTCAAAGAGCCTCTTCACTTGAGTTTCATGATTTGAAAAACCCACGATCACCACATAAACATGGGCCATGCCTCTTGCTTCGTTGTTCCAACTGAAAGCCCTGTGTGCGAAGTGGATTTTAATGTTATAATTTTTGAAGAGCATGTTCCAAAGGATTCCGACCTGTTCGCCCTGTGAAATCGAATTGGTTGAGACAAAGGCCACTTTTGTTTTTGTGCCCTGGATATATTGGGCGGCTTTGACGTGCCAGCATGTAACATAATCCAATACGCCATACCCTTTTTCAGAATTGAAAATCATCTCCATGTCGGAGTTTTGCGATTCATTCCTGTGCTGCTTTCCGATAAAGGGAGGGTTCCCAAAAATATAATCAAACTTGCTCCCATGCCTGTCCTGCTGCCTCTGGATTTCCTTTTCATCCACGACATTCAGCTTTTTAGCCACAACATTGATTGTCTTGTAGTGCGCCAAAGGCTCCCTGGCAATCCCGACATTCACAACGTCGGCTGAAACATCGAAATAAGATCCATGGATAAGGTGGTTCCAATCAACATAAAGGGCGTTTGCATTTGTAATATTTGCGGATTTGCGGAGAGGCAGTCTGACATAATACATTCCAAACTCCTCCGAGAGCTTTATATTCATCTGATGATCCATCAGCCACATGGCGACTTCCGCAATCCTCGCAGGAAACTCTTCTATCTCGATTCCATAGAATGAATCGACATCGATTTTCGACAAGCTGGCGACATCAAGGAAAGTGCCGTCCTTATTAAGAATCTTGAGTATTTTTATCTCCAGCAGCCGCATTTCCCGATATGTTATGACAAGGAAGTTGCCGCAACCACAGGCTGGGTCGAAGAATTTAAGCGAAGCAATCTTTTCGTGAAACGCCCTTAGCCTTGTTTTGACATTCTTGATTTCTTCAAACTCGCCCTGCAGTTCATCAAGAAAAAGGGGCTTTATAAGCTTCATAATATTCTTTTCGGACGTGTAGTGCGCCCCGATATTCCTTCTTCTGTCAGGATCCATTACTGATTGAAACAGGGATCCGAAGATTGCCGGAGAAATACGCGACCAGTCGAAACGAGTGCATGCAATAAGGGCATCCCTCATATTCCTGTTGAATTCGGCAAATGGAAGCGATTCTGCAAAGAGGGCTCCATTCACATAGGACAAGTTGGCAAGATCCTCGTCAAGACTTGCCTGCCTTTTGTCATTTGGTGTGTCAAGTACCTGGAAAATTCTTGCAAGATGAACACCTAGATCAGTCCCGTCAGGACGAGTATTTTTATCGATATACCCAGAAAATGCATTGGGGGCGAAAATACCTGTGTCCTCAGCAAAAAGGCAGAATAGAATCCTAACAAGCAAGCGTTCAAGCGCGTGCCCGGAATAGCCACCTGCCAAGAGCGCGTCATGCAGTGAACCCATAATTTCAGCGGCACGTATATTGGCCGGATCGTCAGGATCAAGGCGATGCTGGGTATAACCCGCGATAAAAGAAAAATTACGGACATGCTTGTGAAGTTCGGATAAAGGAAAGGAAATAGTAGAGATCCTGCGCCCGCTGAACAATGGCAGATTCAGTTGTTCTTCGGGTTCCAAGTCATGGAGTGCAATATTAGCAAAATCAGACACGATCACATACCTTGGAATTTCATCGTGGCGGCCTTCGGAAGCCAAGTTTTGAATATATTGGAAAGCCTGGGATTCCGCCGCGCCTAGATTTTTCCCTAAGGATTTGTGTTCAACAAGAAGCTTTCCGCGCCAGAAAAGATCGATATAACCATACTGTCCACCAAGATTATGGACGGGTTCCTCAAAGGTAGCAACTGTCCTCCTTCTTACTCCGAAGACTTCAAAAAACTCATTCCAAAAAGACTGGGCCTCGGCTTCCTCACGGGTCTCAGTTGCCCATTCCCTGGAGAAAAGTATAGCCCGTTGTTTAATTTCCGTCCAGTTGAGAGGCATTATTCAAACCCTGTTTTGACAAATTTATTAAAGCTGCCTCTACAATATTCATAGATACATAATTTTCAAGACATAGCGATTATCTGGCAGCTGAGCTTTTCAGAGTGATATAATTTCATGAATAATTTTCGAGTTCCACTTTATTTCCAAGACGGGATGTCGTCCTTAGGCGAAATCCTATCCCCCCATTCGTTCATCTTGTTCGGTCCGAAAGACCAGATGAAAACTTTTCCTGCCTGGCCGTCAAGCGGAGTTCCCGTGCCGGAAATCCTGCCATCTGAATTGAGATCCATGGCAATTCCAAAGCGGTTTCCCCAGAAATCAATCATGCCTGTTTCAGAAAATTTCCGTGGCGGCGGGAGGAGTCTCATTCCACGGGCATTCTTCAACCCATACGCATTAGGAGTATTTGAGCAGGAGAGTAATTCCATCAACTTGTCGTAAAACCTGCACTGGTCAGCAGATGTCCAGTCATTCCAGACTGCATCATTGAACGTACCTGACGGGGAATCAGTATTGCCGTCCGTCCAAGGCATGGCAAAATAGGCGGCCTCATAGCCTTGAATCGCATTTTCTATTAGTATCATCTGCGCCTTGGCCTCAGTTATTCTAGCGTTCAACCTAACTTTGGCTATAATCGGGAAAAGAAGCGATGCCAGTATTGCCATAATCGCCATTACGACCATAAGTTCGATTAAGGTGAAAGGTGTCCTTTTCATGGCCAATCCCCTTTTTTCTTAATAAGTTAAAAAACACTTTTTTAAAGCATAAATCGAACCATTGACGGAAATCCTTTAATTTTCATCAAAATTCTTCATTATTAAAAACTTTACTTTACAACAATGCTGCTTATTTTAAATATATTTGGTATTATTACGCATTTCAGAGGGTTTTATTGAGTCAAAAATTATATGAAAATTTAATGCTTGAAACAGCATGGAAAATTGATTGTTTCAATGTATTTTACATGCTTGTTTTAGAGTAATGCCCTGGTGGCGGAATGGCAGACGCAACAGACTTAAAATCTGTCGTCCTAGCCTCACTAATACTATAAATGTAGCGATTTGTACTTGCAATTGCAACTTGCCCCGTTATTATATTATATCAACGAACATTAACGGACATTAACGACGCGGGGCATTATGAAAAACACTAAAGAGCAAGTCCAGGCGGAACAAGACATGGAACGTAAAGAGGACGGCAAACGGCAGCCGAGGAAGGATGACCACCATTTATACCAGCGTCCGAAAAAGAAAACCGGAATATACTGGCTCAAGTATGAGCGAACCTTTACGGATGAAACCGGCAACAAGCAAAAGGTATTGATTCAAGAAAGCCTTAAAACAAAAAACCTTAACGAAGCCATAAAGAGAAGAGATGACAGGTTAAGGGAATATCAGATAAAGGACAGAAACCAGTTCAGAGAAGAGATACTTGATAAGATAAAGACCGATTCAGAGAAGATAGAAAAGATACAGGCAATAAAGAAAAGAGAGACAAACAAAATCAGTCTTGCCGATGTATGGGATAAGTACTCTGTTTCACTTGACCGAGAGAGGCCGAAAGAATCAACCTTCAAGCAATACCGCTTTCAATGGGACGGCTTTTACAAGCATATCAAGGACATCGCGCCGAATAGACTGTATCTTGATGACATCACCAAAGAGGATGCAGAGAAGTATCTGCAAACCCTGACAAACCTCACTCCTAACACCTATAATAAAATCATACGGACATTGCGCGGTGTATTTAAAGTCCTATGGATCGACCGACCGCAGAATGAAAACCCCTTCTATACTTTCAAGTCAAGAACAGATATTCCAACATCGCACAGGGAATTAACCTTGACAGAATTAAAGGACGTATGCGGAAAGGCTGAAGGGGAACTTAGGGTTTTGCTTGCCATTGGTGCTTATACTGGATTACGCTTGAAAGATGCCGCCCTGCTCCAATGGCAAAATATTTCCTTCGCTCAGGATAGGATAACAGTTATTCCGGCAAAGACTTCAAGGAAAAACAAGATAGCAAAAATCCCCCTGCACTATGACTTGAAAGCAATACTTCTTGAAACCTACACCACAGACAAGACGGGTTATGTCTTGCCGGAAATATCAGCCAACTATTTAAAAGACCCTACACGGGTTACAAATATGATTCAGGCTCATTTCAAGACTTGCGGAATTGAGACACAGCAGAAGACAGAGGGGAAAAAAGCAATTTGTGTTGCGGGGTATCACTCACTTCGTCACAGCCTTGTTTCGACCCTTGCGAATAGCGGAACCGCTCAAGCCTTGACAATGGAGCTTGTAGGCCATGGATCGCCACAGATACACAGGATATATACGCATGGAGACCAAGGAGCATTAAACAAGGCTGTTAATTCCATGCCTTCATTATTGCTTACCGCAGGCGTAAAGCCTGTAATTGACGTTAAGGCGGACTCTGACCCGTCAGACTTGGAAAATCGCGTAAAAGAGGCCATTGCCTTGATTCAATCGGGCGATATTCCGGCAGAACTGAAAAGCAAACTGATTAGCATATTGGGAGGCAAGTATGCATGAGTATTATTTGCAATTGATAGAGGAGATTAATAGCCTTAGAAACAAGATTAGAGCTATGGAATCAGGAATAGGAATATTCCATGAAAAGTGGGGACGTTCTATTATTGCATATTCAGATCCGCGTATAAAATCAGAGGAAGACAAAAATCTTCTTGCTAAAGTTGTAAAAAGAAAGGGTAGTCTTATCCTAAGATTAGAGAAGGCTGAAGGTTTGGTTAAAAAGGCAGAAAGTTATTATCAGAAGGCTGAGGGAGTTGATAAAAAAGTTCATAATGATAATGCAATTGCAGCTGATGATTCTATAAAAATTGCAAAGAATGATTGTCGGGGAATTGAAAACCTGTTAAATGAATGGAAGAAAAAGAGCTTTCCCAATAGGAGAGATCAAACTATTGTTCCTTCCGAGCTTATCCCTGTCATAGATGAATTCATCAGACGGGAAATATTAAAAGAACAAAGTAAATACCATACACAGAAATGGGTTCATAAATATATTTTAGATTTAGCACAGGAAGAACTTAAGGAAAAACATAAGATAAAAGTAGATGCGAAAAATAAAGGAACTGGATATAGGACAATGAATAAAATTTTTCCTAAGTGGAAATATGAAGATAAACTTAAAGACGAGGGAAAAGCAAAGCGGACAAGTAAACGAACTTAATTAAACCGATAAGCACATACTAAACTCTATAAACTTGCCTCTCTTAATCGAGAGGCTTTTTTATGCCCATATTCAAAAATGCAAAATGCTGACCATTGCAAGCATGTTGCATCACAAGTAGCTAATGTTGTTAATGTTGCTACTTGCTAACCTCTTCTAGATGCGGTCTAGTATTCCCTAGAAACCAATAACCAATTATTGAAAGGAAAGTGTTATGATTGCAATGACAGCACAGAAGACCATCAAATCCGCCCTCCGGCCATTCGTCGAGAACGGTTTAATTCCGGCAGAGGCATGGAAGGAACTTGAGGACAAACTAACCAGCGACGATGGAAAGGCTAAGCGTCCAGATCTTATCACGAGGCCGGAGGCTGCGAAGCTCCTACAGGTTAGCCCGCGTTCCCTCATAAATTATGAACGGCAGGGACTTCTTCAAGGTGTCAGGATCGCGGGAAAACGCTTGGTACGTTATTCCCTGCCCTCAATTGAACGACTGATACAGTCAGGCACCGCAGCATAAGG
>JBAQUG010000261.1:0-14320 GCA_049297395.1 Victivallales bacterium
GCGCGCGCATGCGCTGCGCATGCTTTCCCCTCCCAAATCCAATACGGATCCAATAAATCCAAATCTTCCGGAAGAGGGTCAAATATATCTTCCTGCTAAAGGGTCAAATATATGTGCGTTTTTACAATTTCTTGGAATTCAAAGAATGATACACCTTAAAAGGCGTACCTACTATTTAGTAACATGTGTAACCGATTAAACTTGACTTAATTATGCCATGCTATAGATTGCTTTTATTACTCCAAAAACATCATCAAAGGGGGCAACCATGCTTACTCCGCTTTCTTCCCGATTCACTTCGGCGCTGATCGGTCTTCTTTTATTCCTGTCCTTCACCTCCGCGCAGGCGGCAGACACTCTCGGAGCCTGGAAGGCGCAAAATCCTAGTTCAAGCACTTATAAAATCAACGGCATGGCTTTTGGAAACAACACATACGTCATAGTCGGATACGACTCTAGCAAGTGCTGCAAAAATAATTTTGTTGCAACTTCGTTTGATGCCATAAACTGGACTGTGAGAAACACAGGCAGCACATCCTCTGAATTCAACTCTGTGATTTTCTCGAAAGGCCGTTTCATTGCCGTGTGCAAACAGCCGGACACGGGAAATGCCCGTATCTGGATCTCGGACACCAATGGTGCCACTTGGGTAACTAAGAGCTCCGATAATGCCGGCATGATTGTCGAAGGCGGACTTCATGCAGTCGCAAGCGATGGAAATGGAAAACTTGTGGCCGTGGGAGGAACCAAAACTGGGAGCTATGGATGGATGACTATTTCTAACGACAACGGGAGCACGTGGAGAATTGTCCGGTGGTCCACCAATGGCGACGCATGGTATACGACAAATAAGTTATACGGGATTGGATATGGAAAAGGCAATTGGTATGCATTCAATTCGTTAGTCACATATAAATCTTCAGATGGAGGAGCCCTTAACACTTCCTGGCCTTCGTACCCATCGCTGGACGGAGTTGACACAACAGGACTCGGCTCCAAGGTTGCTTCAAGCAAGACAACAGTGGTTGTCGCATCATCAGCAGGTCCCAAATGGTCGAAGGATGAAGGAGCGACTTGGCATCTCGGAACTCAGGCAAAGGGCTTTGAGGGGGTTTCCACCCTGACATCTTCGGGCTCAAGCGTAATCTATGAAGACGGCATATTCGTTCTTTCAATTACTGCTGGCGGCGATATCTGGACCTCCGAAACCGGCCAGACCTGGAAGAGATGGACTCTTCCCACGGCAAGCGACACATACACTCTCTGCTATGGGAAAAAAACATTCTGGTGTGCAGGCGCCGACAGCAAAATTTCAAAGTCACCGCCCTGGTTCAAGGCGAGGCTCGGCTGCAGCACCGACTACCCATTCACTCTTTTCGACGCCGAGGACGGACCGCCGAACCGCATAGGACTCCCACAGTACAGAGTCAACACCGCGTCATTGAACCTTGTCCTTGAGGGCACTTTATTCTACGCCAAGACCTTGGGCACACCCATCAACTTGAAGCTGATCTACAACTCCAAGCCGACAGCAGACGGCGATTCGACCATAGGACCGTTCGGCAAGAACTGGCGCTTCCGCTACGAATCAATCGTAGGACGCTTCGGACAGGACGCCCAGCTCGTCAACGGCGGAGGCAGAAGTTTCGCTTTCACCACCCCGAACGGCGAAGAGCTCGACAGTGAAGGCGGAGACCTGACACTCACCCCCCCAGACGGCATCTATGACACTCTTGTGTATCACGGTGGAGGCCCCAGTTTTGAACTCACCCTGAAATCCTCGCACTTAACCTATATCTATGGCGAAGCCGGTACTGGAGACAAAGCCGGTCTTTTCTATCTCTCTGAAATCAAGGACCAGTTCGGGAATACAACGGCCCTGACATACTTACCCGCCGGAAGCGGGCAGATCAGCACGATCAAGGATCCGGCTCTCAGGACTTTCACTTTCGCTTATACCAGCGGTCTCTGCGACGGAATATCGATGCCGGACGGGCGTTCAGTCAGCTTCACCTATGACGCAAATAAGAACCTCACGAAGATCAAGGACATGATGCTATATGAAGGCACATATGCTTATGACACGAAAGGGTTCCTCTTGTCAATGTCCACGAACGGAACGAAGACCACGACTTTCGGTTATGAGCCCAGACCCGGCTACGAAGACGCTGGCTGTGAAAATGAGGGTGACCAATATCTCTCGTCTCTCACCCGGCCAGCCGGAGGCAAGACTAAATATGAGCTGATGGATGAAGGCAACACCATAAAGAGAACATCCCCTTCAGGAGAGATCACCCTAATTTCCAACAAGGACGGACAGACAACTTCCGTCAAGGATCCTCTTGGCAACGTATCTACCACAACGTTCAATGACGCAAAGCTCCCTTCTTCTGTCACCGATGAAAAAGGCGGAGTTTACACCTACGAATATGACCCTTCCGGCAACATGACCAAGCAGACGGACGCACTGGGCAAGGCAACAACCTACACATATGATTCTTACAACAACATCACGTCAATAACAAATGCATCAGGCAAGACATGGACCTACACTTACAACCAACCCAAATACCAGCCGTTGACCACCACCACACCGCTCGGCAATGTGACAACCTTGACCTATTTCAGCGGTGGAACCAACAATGGACGCATGGCGACCATGAAAGATGCACGCGACAATATAACATCCTTCGCATACGACACCAACAAATGCGGCAATCTCTTGACTACGGCACGCCCAGCCGGCGGCGGAGTGACAACGCTCGCATATGATGGACAGGGGTTCAGATGTACTTCCATGACCGATCCAAACGGAAATACAAAAACACTTGCATGGGATGCCAACGACCGCCTCACGTCCATCATCTATAATACGGCGGGAGGCGTATCCTACACAAATACATACAATGCTTTCGGCCAGGATAGTTTCATAAACGAGCTTGGAAAATCAAGCACCGTCACCCGCGACGAGCTCGGGTTCATCACTTCGTTGACGGATCCCCTCGGGCATGTGACCCAGACGGAATACGATGCCGATTCGCGCCCGTCAAAGACAATTGATCCCCTGGGCAGAGCGACATCGAGCTCCTATGACAATGCCGGACGCCCCATCCTTTTCACCGATGCAAGAGGGTTCAAGATCGTTCAGGAATATGACAGCACCGGCAATCTTGTATCCTTTAAGGACAAGAATGGTGCGGAGACGAAATATGCCTATGACAAAAACAACCGTCTACTTACAACAACCGATCCTCTTAAGAAGATTATCACCATCACACGCGATGAGATAGGGAAAGTCTCCTCTCTCAAGAACGCAAGACTCCAGACCATAAGCTATGAATACGATGCCGACGGCCGCCTAAAAAAGAAGACAGGTAAACTTACCGCGACGGGAACTCCGACTACTCTCATCGAAAACACCCTCATCGACAAAAACGGGAACATCCAGACCCAGACAGATCCTTGGGGAACCACCGAATACGTGTACGACGCAAATAACCGTATAGAAAAAATTACTTACCCCGATGGACACGTGGATCTGACCTATAATAATGGCGGGAATATCGCCACTATCGCCTACCCCAACGGTCTTGTCGCAACCTATACCTACGACACCTTCAACCGCCAGACTGTCCCGTCCATACTCAAGAACAATCCCGGGACTGAGATTGCCGGAGAAAGCCGTTCCACAAATGCCGTTAAAACTGTCACTCTTTCCGTAACCGCCACGGGCACTTTCACTCTTGACTATAACGATCGCGGCAAGATTACCAAAGTGACCCGTCCGAACAGCACAACAACATCGGACTATACCTATGATGATGCAGGAAGGATAACCAAGATCGTACATGGGGGAGCAGTGGATTTCACTGTTGAATGCACCCCTGATGCAGTAGGCAACCTCTCCTCTGAATCCTTCTCTGGAGCCACATATTACTCGTCTGCCCAGACGCTGACGCCTGCAACCACGGCTCTGCTCTACAATGTCGCAGGAGGGCTCACGAAAAAAGGAGCGCAGGCCTGCATAAGCGACGCGGACGGCAATCTAACCGATCTCGGCGCCGGGACCGTGAAATGCACATATGACTTTGAAAACAGGCTTACCAAAATGGTCAGAAAATCCGGTACCACTCTCACGACGACTGACAACACCTACAATGCCAATGGACTCCGCGTGAAGAAGGCCGTTGCCGGAGGCGACACTGTAGTCTATCACTATCTGCCATCGGGAATCCTCCTGTTCACCACGGACGGATCAGGAGCGGTGTTAGACACCCACGTTTTCGCAGGCGCCACGCTTCTTGCCACCTATAAGGAAACCGAAGCAAAACTGATCTTCTACTACGGCGACATGCAGGGCAACGTAAGGTTCATAGCCGATGACACCGGCATCCCTCTTGTGCAATACGACTATCTGCCATACGGACAGGTCAACACTAAAAAACTCGCTGTGAACAATCCCCTGATCGACAAGAATCCTTTTACAATGAACGGCCTCCTTGGTGTCCAGGACGAGGGCAACGGCATCTTCTGCATGGGGAAACGCTTCTATGAGGCTGCTTCTGCCCGCTTCCTCAGCCGTGATCCCCTTGGTTTTGATGCTGGTCCGAACCTTTACGCATTCGGAAAAGCCAACCCAATACTTTATGCGGATCCGACCGGAATGAAGCCCAAAACTGTCGTCCCAAATGCCAATAAGGAGATGGAGACTGCTATTGAAACAATTGCGAAAACGAATCCAAACCTTGCGGCCGATCTGAAGAAAAAGGTGATTGTGGATACTTCCTTTACTGAATCCGGAAAAATTGAATTTAATCTTTTTGGCGACAACAAGATGCGCATCAACCCATTCTGCCAGACCAGTCAGGAAGATCTGGTGGATACGCTTAAACATGAAGCCGAACACGACAAGCAGTACGGTTCCGTGTTCACTACCGGCTGGAACGTATTGCGGAGATTTGTCGAAACCCCGGCAAATATGGTCTCAAATATAGCCGCAAACGCTGTTGAAGGTGTCGACCTGATTGGCGAGGATGATCACTGGGATCCTATGGAAAAAGAAGCATATGAAGCGCAAGAAAAGTAGTAATGTAAAAAAAGCGATAAATAAAAATACGTATTTGCCGGTAATATAAACAGGAGATTGTGCCATGAAGAACATAAAATTGATATCTTTGATTTTCGCCATAGCTGCAAGTTTCTTGCTGTCCTTCACCGTTAACGCCGACACTGGGGGAGCAAAATATGTCTATGACGCAAACAACTGCCTGACAAAGGTCGTCTATTCAAATGATCGAACCATCAATTTCACCTATGACAACAATGGGAATTTGACGAATGTGTCATATTCTGGCGTGGCATCGGTTCCAATTGTAGTAAATACGCAGCCGGGTTATACTCCGGTCGAAGCCGGTGACAGTATAACCCTCGCGATCTCCGCAACTGGCGACGGCATCAATACTCTCTCCTATCAGTGGAAATTCAGCAATGACGGCGGTGCAACATGGACAAACGTAGGCATCGATGATCCTGCCTTGACGCTCAACGGACTCGCATCCGGAGATCAGGGTCTTTACAAATGCGTGGTAAGCGATGGGGTAAATCCATCAGTGGACAGTGCCACCGTAAGAGTATATGTTCTTGATGCCGGAATCTCCGATTTCTGGACATCGACCACATATCTCGCGCCCGGATCCCGCTTCTCCATCTACAATTTCGAGGTGGCAAACATCACAGGAGACTTCACGGCAAAGCCTAAACTCCTCAAGGGCGAACTCGTCCAGCCGGTGGCAGGAGTAACCAAAACTTATGTCCTGACACTTCTAACTGCGCCTACACTATTGCTTCCGAAAGAAACTCTCAGCTGTGTATGGCCTACTGCAGTGCTGCTATATAATAAATTGAAACTAACAAGCTGTTATGCTTCGGGATTCTATTGCGCGGATTTCCTAGCATTGTATCCTCAGTATGACAAGGATACCTACATTGTGATACAGACAGCCACTGGTACCGCACAGTATCTCAGCAGGTTCTTCACCTTGAGACCTCCCGAAATATCTAAGATCAGGAACAGCGGCGATACGGATCCGGACATAACATCGGCTGGAGCTGGAGACACTATTTTAATCAAAGGCAATTATTTTGGAAAGAAGGCTCCGATTGCATGGCTGGAGTACAAGGTGACCGGTAAACCCGGTGTATTAAAACTTCTTTTGAAGACTGTTCTTCCCCTCAAATACGCCGATGAAAAAAATGTTCCAGCAAAGAGTTGCATGGATCTGGAAACCGGTGAAAGCGAGGTTAAGTTTTTGATCCCAGCCACTCTTCCTGCTACGCTTATCAAGGGCGATAACAACATCGTCATCGACAACGGACAGGGGCTTGCGACATTCCCATTCAGTATAGCTCCGTGATGGGGTGAGGGGCAGAAGTGGAGATATTCCAAGATTCCGGCTAAAGCCGGTACTCCTAGCGCGTCAGTCTTGCGGACTAAGGGTCGTTGTCATATTTAGAAGCTGTTGCATGTACTAGAATCAGTTGAAATCGGTACTCCAATACGGGTATAAACCATACGGATCAAGGTTTGTAGTCAAGATAAAGGCGCTGTGGAGTACCGCCTTTAGGCGGAAGTATCAGGATTAAAGATTCCCCGGCTGAAGCCGGTACTCCTAGCGCGTCAGTCTTGAAGACCAAGGGTTGTTGTCATATTATGCGCGTAACGTCCAACCCTGTAAATTTTTCTCTTGAGGAAAGGAGCCATCATCAATACAAATGTTTCAAAATCGATGAAGATTCTGGCGTCAGCTATTTCCATTACGCTGCTGACTACCCTCATTTTTTTATTCATAGGCAAATCATCCATCTTCAATGGCAAGAAGGATTCGACCCCGACCCCCATTTTTTCCGATGACGGAAAAAATATCACGGATGGAATGTCAGTGCCAATAATTAAGAAAAACAACAAGACCGCTGTTCCCGATAAGAGAAGCACCTCCAGTACTTCAAGGAAAGTCCCTGGGATCGGAGATGGCAAATCCATAGAAGAACTCTTAAAGGAATTCTCCTCCATGGACAATGATGCCAAGATAAACCTGGTAATAAATCTCGAGTATTTCCAGCCTGAACTGCTGGATCTTGCATTTTCAGACAAGTCCGTGGATGTCAGGCTCGCAGCAGTAAAAAGCCTGGCCTTTCTTGACACGGACCAGAAAAACATCCTGCCATTCATCACACTGGCAATGAATGATGAATCAGGGCAGATCCGTGACGAATCCTATAAGCTCATGGACTCACTTGACGACAAGAGCGATGTCTTAAGCCTGATTGAACCTGCGATGAATTCGAAGTTCCCTGATGCCAGGCTAAATGCCGTGTCGAAATTCATTGATCCTGATATTCCCAGGGAGGACTCCAGGGCACTGGTGATGAAAGCCCTGTCAGACAAGGACAAGGAAGTCAGGGAACAGGCCCTTTTATCCGCATCATTCCTGTGGGACCAGGATTTCGGCTCCGAGGACGAAGCCATAAAATTCCTTTCAAAGTAAATATTCACTGAAGGACATGTTCCAGTGAATATTTACTCTCAGTCGGCATCCAATATCTTCTGGCAGATCTCGGTGATGTACTGGACGGGGAACGGTAAATACAAGGCTGACGAAGAGGTGTCATTACGGTATAGCGATTTCCATTTGTCCTTTTCCCTGAGGAAGGAATTTAAGTCTATGATCTTCTCGATGCCGTAGTCGCGCTTCAAGTCATTCCGGATCCCCCTCACAAGCTCGTTTTCATCAGGGTTGTCCTCGAGTGAAGGATAGGGGGTCGCGAGAATGACTGTCCTGACGCTCTTGTTCGACTGCGCGGCCTGAATGATCGCCGACAAGGTCCGCATCTGCAGTCTGGCGGGAATCCCCATGTCGGAGTCCCAGACGGACGGGATGATGAGCACTTCATCCGCATTCGAACTGGAGATGGCTCGGATAACGCTTCCGAAATTCGCGGTCATCGTGGAAGTCTCATCCTTTTTCCCCCAGGCGACGAATTCGAGATCCGTCTTATTGCTCTTGAGCAGCTTTCCGAGCTGGCCGCTGAACGCACTTTCATTTTCACTGAAATCATCGGCTATCACCAGCATTTTCCTGGTCTTTGCAATCTCCTTCAAGAGGGACTGTGCGAATGACCATGTCCGTTTCTCGGACAGGGTGAGGCGATGAAGGACCGGCACCACTTTTTTCCCATGCGTGTCCAGGAAAGACGCGCTGACTGCATCATATTTCAGTTCAGGGCAGTCGGCGAGAGGGACAAACCGTATTGTCTCGTCGGAAATCTGGAGTGGAGGCACGCTGAGCGTGAACTTCAGCCTGAGCGGATCCCTGGCAATCGATTCCCCATTTAGTTCAATCTGTTTCTTGAAGACAAAAGGCTGGGCGAACGGATCCGTATCAAGTTTTTTCCGTGGTTCAAGATCGATCCATGTCGAGCTCTGCCGGAGGATCTGGTTCCCGTGGTCCGGCCTGATCCTGAGAAGCGCACGGTTTTCCACCGGCAGGTTCGAGATAATCTCCATTGTCATTTCCAAAATCTCGTCGTCGAAGATGAACAGAGGTAAGTTGGACCTCATGAAAATATCAGGTTCGATATTATTATTATCGCTCTCCTTCAGCAGATCCGCAGGTATCTCGATTTTTATGTCCGGGAACGCCTTCTCCTTGGAAGAAAGGAATATCCGGGAGTCGGAGTTCCTCTCCGGCGCAAATGAAACCCGGGTGTTCTCTGAAACAATATCTCCGTCAACCTTCCAGAGAGGAGTGAAATTGCTGCCGGCCTTCTCCACTTCGCATTCCAGCCAGTCGGCCTTGTGCTCGCGGTCAATGAAGAAATACCCGTTCACCTTGTATCTGACAATGGGACTCATTGCTCCTTCCTTGTCGGAGCAGTTTATGATCGACGCGCGATATGCAGGGGAGAAATCCTTCTCTTCAAGGATCTTGAAATCCTGTTCCCCGGGCTTTTTCCAGGCTGCGGACGCATATGGACCGCCCTTCCCCTTCTGGAAATAAAATGACAGCGGATGCAGGCCGGATTCGAGATAGACCTCCCCTGTCTTATACCATCCATCGGCCTTGTCGTGCCTGTATGGCCAGTCGGCAACGGGATTGTCGTCTATCACCAGATGGCTTGGTCCGCGAGAATTGACCGCGAAGACATATATGCCGGGATCGGTTATCAGGAGCCGGCCGGTGAACTGCGCTGAATAATTCTTGTTTTTCGTGGTTGGATTCTGGTCGATGAAAACTTTTTTCACGGTCGTGCTTTCAGGCGCCTTCGCCTCGGGCTTGAAGAATTTTTCGACCTCCCTCTCCCTGTCCTTGAATTTCTTGAGTTCAGCGGCAGGTATGGCCTTCTCCATGTTCTTGAGCTCTGCCTTCATTTCCTCAATAGAAGCCATCTCCGCATCGGCCTTTTCTTTTTGTTCCTGAGGGGAATCCGGTTTTTTCTTGAGAATTGCAAGCTTCTGCTCCCGGCTGAAGACTTCCTTCCCGAGCTTCTTCATCTCCAGATATTTCTGGTAGTTGCTGTTTGCGAGCATGTCGGATTCGGGTTGGGGGGATATCCTGTCAGCCACTATGCGGAGCCTGAGCTTCTGGGTTTCCGGAACTTTTCCAAGCTCGGACACGTTCCAGCAGTCAAAAGGATGCAGTTCGTCGAATCCGAAATATATAAAGAGCTTTTCATCCGTTGACACTCCGCCGGTGAAAAGCACAAGGCTCTCCTTGTCGAGGTAAAGAGGGATCTTCCTGCCGCCGTCGGTATAGGCGGTGACGCCTTTCTCCAGCGTGGAAGGGAAAATCATGCCATGCAGGTCGATGTAGAGGACGACATCCGGTTTTTCCGGTTTCACTTCCAGACGGAATTTAGCATTTGGATCGTTCCATTCGGCCAGAAGCGGAAGTCCGGACAGGAACAGCAGGAGACAAATATTAAGGCGGGCTTCGCCCGCAATCCAAACTCGAAATCCGAATATCGAAATTCGAAACAAAGACACTAAAGGTCTCACAATAGAATGGAGTTTCAAAATAACGGAGGGCGGACTTTCCTGTCCGTCAACTCGCGGGTAGGAAAACCCGCGCTCCTTTGAATTTTGAGTTTTGCAATCGGCTCTTCTCATTGTGTTTCCGGCCTTACCTTCAATGCGATATCAATCTTGAACGGAGGCAGCTCTATTCTCAGGTTTCCATTGTCAGACGCATCGACAAGGTCCGTCCGGACAATCCCACCTGTCATCGTATCGAGGAAATCTATCTTGAAAC
Source organism: Victivallales bacterium (assembly GCA_049297395.1). GTDB lineage: Bacteria > Verrucomicrobiota > Lentisphaeria > Victivallales > GWF2-50-93 > GWF2-50-93. The sequence continues at coordinate 10,308 of JBAQUG010000261.1, forward strand.
CGTCATTCCGCGGGAATCCTTTCAATACAATCACAAGATCCTTGAACGGTTCAATTGCCGCATCGTCGTCCGGATATGTTTCCATGTAGGTTTTCCTGAAGACCCACGCATAATATTCCTTCTGGTTTCCGGCCGAGAGGCAGCGGTATTCGCTGTTGACGGCCCCATCCTTTGAAACCACAGGAAGTTCGGGGAATGTAAAGTTCTTGTTCCTGGGATCTATGCCCTTCATGAACATGGAGAATCCCTTGAAATGCTGATATTTGCCCTTGTCGTGGATGAAGTCGTGCCACCAGAGGAAGGGAGTGCCGGCCTGTTCGCAGAAGAAGGAGGACCACAATCCGGCGTGCAGGTCGGCCTCGAGCCCGCTGAAACTGCCGCCATGGGGATTTCCTCCGTATTCCGTTATGAGGAGCGGCTTCTTCAGTTCCCTGAGCTTTTCAGTATGCTTGATCATGTGTTCGACGAATGGAGTTTTGTCGCGGTATGCATCGCCGACAACGTAGGATAACTCCGGAAGCTCATAGAATTTCCGGTGGTTGAACGGATTGTTGTAGTCCCCGCATGTATGGGTGGTGAGGATGTGTTTCCCGGAATCGAGGGATATGAAATGATCTGCGGCCATCCTGTGCCATTCTACGCTCTTGTCGTTCTTGTAGACGTCTCCATGGCTGGTTACCAGATCAATCTCGCTCCAGAACTCGAATCCGAAGATATTCGCATAGGCGCCCCACCGCGCAGCGATGTAGCGGTTCCGGTTCAGATAATATCTTTCCGCATCCTTGTCCGTGAAGAAATCCTTGGGCTGATCAAGCATGGCGCCGTCGGCCACCGCGAACGGAGTCTTCTTATTGTGGGGGGAGTTGTCCCATTCGGCATCGACATTGCTTGAGAGCTTCCCGTGGTTGTCGAGGACGAGGTGCACATAAAGCCCCTTCTGCCTGGCGTCGTCAAGGACATGGTCGAGGCGCCAGGCGTTGAACAGATTGTAGCGTCCAAGACCATAGTAGTCCGACCTGGAGCTTGTCCATTCGAGCGCGAACGACCAGGCGGCCATCCATATTTCCACGGCATTGATCCCGTTTTCAGACATTGCTGAAAAATACTCCTCGTACGAGTAGGTGCCTCTGTCCGGACGGTATCCAAGCTTCAGCTCCGTCTCGCTTCTGAGATCCCTGACTGAATGGATGTTGAATCCTATCGGGTAGAAGAATTCACCGGTGCTGAGTTCGAAATAGCGTTTATCATTCTGGCACACACGTACAAAGCCGGGGTTCTCCGCCGGTTCGACATCGATATTAAAGTATGGAGTAGTGATCACGTTCTTGACGGCGTCGGAAGAGTCGGTGGCGACAATGCGGAACTTATAGGTGCCGGAATCCGATGGCGTGAAGCGGAAGGCCCAGTGCGCCTTGCCTGCCGGAGCCCGCATTTCGCGGTTGAAATGGAGCTGCCTGACATAGTCCATCGTGAAATATGCAGGGACGGTTACCTCCTTTGAATCCGGCGTCAGGAACTGCACGTCGACCTTGATCTCCTCGGCATTGAACGGATTGAAATATTCCCTGGAAAGTTCGAAATGCCCTTCGACCATCTTGTTTATGCAGGACTTGCCGGGGTACTCGGGATTGATGACATGGAGCTCAGTTTCCGCCCTCTCGCCTGAAAGCCTGAGGTCGCGGCAGGACATCCTGATCTGCCTGTTCTCCGGGCCAAAGACCTTGAACCCAATCGTATGCAGCATTACCGCATTCAGACTGTTCCAGGCGGCTGAATGGCCTTCGGGGACGAGGTCATGGGACGAGGCCTTGAGATCCACTTCAACCTTCTGCCATGTGCCGGGAGAGAGGCAATATGTCCTGCGGCTCTGAAACCACAGCCCGTCCTTGTCCTTTACGAAGATGTTGCCGGACACGGTCTTTCCTTCGGTGCATTCTATCTTCACCTCCATCGAGAGTTTTTCCTTCTGGAACGCCTCGGGCCGGGGGCGGAAAGTCTCCCTCTTCCTCTCGAAGTAGATCATCGCGTTGTCCTTAAGCCTGAACGAGGAAGATACCGTACCGTCGTCATCGCCATCGACTTCCTCAGGGAGATTGGAATTTTTCTGGATGTACCATGACCCCTCGAAATTCCTTATCTCCCTGACTTCCTCCTCAATGGAAAAGACACTGCCTGTGATTCCAAACAGGACAAGGACCGCGGTGAAAAATGCAAGGGATCCGTTTTTAGCTGTTGCCATATTTTTCCAGGAATAATTAAAGCCGGCACAATAAACAGAATATTTTAAACGCTAAATATAACTTTACGGGTTTAATAACGCAAGATTGGATGGAATATTGTGCCGATTAAGAATAGTGTACCTGAATCCGTCGACGGACTTAGATATGGAAGACATACAATGAATCTTGATGATGTAACGAAGGAATTCATAGCTGAACACGGAAGATATTGCTCCGTAGTCACCTTCAAATGGTGGCAGACGGCGTGCTATTTCCTGATCGCGGCGGTACTCCTGTTCCTTCTCGCCTACCGCTGGGATGTCGCAGTCTGCCTCGTCACACTATATGTTTCCTTCTGGTATTTCAGCGCGGCCTTCTTCAGGAGCCTCGCCGTCTTCATCTCGCTGGCAGGACGCGGCGAAAGGAAGATTTCACACGAGCAGACAAAGGCCCTCGCGGACGAGGATCTCCCCATATACACGATACTCATACCCCTCTACAGGGAGGCGAGCATAGCCGACAAGATCATAACCCATGTGGACCGCCTCCACTACCCGAAGGACAAGCTCGATGTCAAGCTCCTGCTTGAACAGGACGACAAGGATACCCTTTCAGCGATCCACCAGTCATCCCTCCCGTCATATTACGAAGTCATCGTCGTGCCTGATTTCCTTCCCAAGACAAAGCCCCGGGCATGCAATTTCGGCTTGAAGAGGGCCATGGGCGAATACTGCGTCATTTTCGATGCCGAGGACAGGCCTGAACCGGACCAGCTGAAAAAGGCAGTGGTGATTTTCCGCCAGCTTCCAGGAAACTACGCATGCATTCAGGCCAAGCTCAATTATTACAATCCGCGTCAGAACATCCTGACCCGCTGGTTCACGATCGAATACAGCACGACCTTCGACCTGCTGCTCCCGGGCATGGAGATGCTCAACATTCCAATCCCGCTTGGAGGCACCTCCAACCATTTCAGGACCGATATCCTGAGAAGGATCGGAGGATGGGATCCTTTCAACGTGACAGAGGACTGCGACCTCGGCATAAGGATCTACACGAAGGGATACAGGACCTGCATGTTCGACTCGACCACCTGGGAGGAGGCGAACTCAAAGCTCTGGAACTGGATACGGCAGCGCTCAAGATGGATCAAGGGATTCTTCCAGACGCATCTGACCCATATGAGATACCCGTTCAGGACATTGAAGGATCTCGGCCCCTGGGGTCTTTTCGGCTTCTACATGTGTGTCGGCGCCAGCTCGTTCATGATGGTTGTCAACGTCCTGTACTGGCTCGCCGGCTCGTTCTATCTCCTGCTTCTCGCCCATGGCCTGGCGAAGGGGCAGACTCTCTGGGGCATGATAAGGAACTCGGTCGTGGAAAACTACGAGGGCGTCGTGATTTTCGGCAGGACATTCAAGGCCTGGCCCCTCCTTTACACGGGAATCGACCAGGATCGCTTCTGGTCAGTCCTGTCCATATGTTTCTTCACCATAGGAATAGCCCTCGTATTTGCAAACTTCTTCTTCGTCCTATGCCATTGCCTGGCCTGCCTTAAAAGGAAAAACTACTCTCTCCTACCCTATGCGCTCCTAATGCCCATCTACTGGATCCTGATCTCGATAGGCGCCTGGAAAGGGCTTATCCAGCTGTTCACCAAGCCTTTCTACTGGGAAAAGACCATCCATGGGCTTACCAAGAAGGAAGAGCCGATACCGGAGGAGGAGTGAGAGCAAAGGAACAGCCGAATATCGAACAATCCGCCGTCGCTAAGATGCTATGGCGGACAAGTCG
>JBAQUG010000262.1:0-12065 GCA_049297395.1 Victivallales bacterium
AGGTTATTGAGACTCCAACCAGGATGCTGATGCTGAAAGGCAATATCGCGACCCATGAAAGCGGCAGGATCCGTTCAGGCTCCCTCGCAGATACCCACGCCGTTGACACTTCAGCAGGAAATCTGAAAATAAAAGGCGATGTTGAGTTCAACGAAAACGGCAAGATAAAGATAGCTCATCTTTCAGGACCTCAATTTACCGACACCCCCCTTGGAAAACTGAAGATTAAGGGAGACATCTGGTTCCATAAGAACGGCAGGATACAAATTATCTGTTTAAATCAAAAGCTGCAGGATTCCTCCAGGATATTTGATGAAGGCACAATAATAGGCTGGGATGAGGATGGGAATTTCCTGGGCGAAGTAGTTTATGATTCCGCTGTGGAAAAGTTTTTCCCGAAAAAAATCAAGTGGAACCAGCCCGACAGGTAAATCATATTCATCGAACAACGACGACAGCATTCTATTGTTCAATCTTTATTCTGCCCGTCTTCCCTCTGATATGCGCGGATCGTTTCCTGGATGTCCTTGGCTTCGGATTTCCATAGGCCGTTCAGGAAGATCGACTGGCTGCCCCCGGATGTTTCAATACTGACATCGGCCAGGAAAATACCGTTTTGGATGCCGACAGATGCAACTGCCCGGTAATTTATATGCTCTTCAGTGGAGCCGAACAGTGCGCGCTTTTGGAATAACATGCCATCGCCCGACAACGTCAGCCTGTCTGGAAAAAAGAAATTTCCCGACGACCAGCGGCTCGACTGATAAGTCTTTTCATCAATATCGTCCATTCTTTCCGGAACTTCATCTTCATTGTCCGGGTCTGCCTGAGGCGCATTGCTTCCGTCAATCAGCTTCCGTTTGGCATCGGTGAATTCCTGATCGCTGAGACGGCCCTCTTCGTGGAGTTCTGCAAGCTTGCGCAGTTCGTCGGTGAGGTTCATATGTTTTTGCCTGCCATGTTATATTATTCCGCAATTTCATTAGCTGACTGCTATAGGGAATCTAGACTTAGAACATAAGACATTCAAACGGAAAACCCGCCAGCGGCGCTAAACCGCCTACTTCAGGAGACTGTCCACTTTGTCCTGCTTCTCTTTTTCCTCGGCCTTCTTCCTGTCGGATTCCTCCTTCAACTGCTTATTCTCCTCCTGCATTTTCTTCTCCATGCCAGGAACCCCTTCGAAGAGTTTCAGCAGCCTTGGAATCTCGCTGATCTTAATCTCGACAAGTTCATAAGTGATATCATTGCCCCAGGTCCTGCTGATCCAGCCGGGGGTGCCCTTCTTGAGCTTGCTGTATATCCAGCCCAGGGCCATAGGCTTCTGGACATCCTCTAAATCATTGGCATCCGCAGTCGCCTCCCATTCAACCGCCTTCTTGAGAATGTCGGTGAATTCCTGGTACACCGGAGGCGCGGCAATGGCCTTTTCATTCTTTTCAGTATTTTCCTTCCTTGTGGAGAATCCTTCCTTCTGCAGCAGTTCGTCCCTGCTCTTGCCCCAGATAATATAGATCCTCTCATCCCCCCCGTTCATCGCCAGGAACAGGATCCCTTCAGCATCTGTCCTCCCCTTCCACCTGTCACGGTGGCTGTAGGAGCATTTGACGCCTTCATCGGACAGGATATCAATCGCCTGCAGGGCTGCCGCGCAGCAGAACATCGCCATGAGCATCATCGCCGTAAACATCGCCTTATTCATATTTTCGTCTTCTGTTTGATTGTTGTATTTCCAGATAAGGAAACTTACCTTAAACAGGAAACACTTCAAGAGGCACAAAGGTACATAGGCACAGAGTTTTCGAGAGTCAGGAAGAAGTTCTAAAGTGCGGAAGTTCCCATACGGCAGACGATTTAAAACTTAACACTTGGAACTTAAATATAATTCAACAGTTCAACCATTCAACAGTTTTACTGTAATACTGTTTTACCGTTTTATTTCTTATCAGCTACATCCACCGCCAGGCGGAAGCCAAGACGGATACTTCTGAAATCCTGAGTGCCCCAGTCGCGGAATGCCGACTTGCTGTAGTTGTCGCCGACGCACCAGGCGCCGCCGCGTCCCATGCGGAACTTGCTTGATGTCGCCCCTCTGGGATCCGTCACAGCATCCGCCGTGTAGTCGGCTTTCAGATCCGCACACCATTCCCATACGTTGCCGTGCATGTCGTACAAACCCCATGCGTTCGGCTTCTTCTTGCCCACGGGGTGGGACTTGTCTTCGGAATTCTCCGAATACCATCCCATATCGTCCAGTTCGCCTGCATAGTCCCCGGTCGTCCCTGCACGGCAGCTATACTCCCATTCCGCCTCGGTCGGCAGACGGGCCTTTAACCCCTTGGGCATGCGCTCCGCCAGCTTCGGCAGGAACTTCGTGTTTATATCATCCCAGGAAACCTGTTCCACCGGCCGTCTGCCAGCATCCGCGCCTTCCTTGAACTGGCTCGGATTGTCGCCCGCCACCAGCTGCCACTGCTCCTGCGTCACCTCATACTTGCCCATGTAGAACGGCTTCGTCAGCGTAACCTTGTGTACCGGTTTCTCGTTATCCGTAATATTTTCCGCCCCCATCATGAATGTACCCGGCCGGATCAGCACAAGCTCCAGCTTGACCCCGTTTCCGAGATCCACCGTCAGGTTCTTCTCCGGTGCCGCAACGGCCTTCACGGGCGCAGACTCCTGGTCGGCGGCCAGCGCGGACACAAGCGGCACGCCAAGCAGAGCGCCAAGAAAACACACCGTGATCATTTTCTTAAATAAAAATCCGCATGACACGCGGACCGGCTTCAGCACGGACTCGTGACTCATAACAGTACTCCTTGTGATGACAGACAGTTTGATTTTCATAGCGATGAAGAAAATAATCCGGTATGGTAGGAATTCAAGATGGCAGAAAGCAGACGACGGATGGCAGTTCGATTGCCCGTCATTCGGCTGTTCAAATGCTTGTTGCATTCCAGCCGTCATGAACTATCATATGACACTTGATGAAAGAACGCTCAGGCTGGCATCTAAACATGCCTCCTTTGAATGACAGGTTGAAGGATTATGGATGCAGATCGTGAATGCTACCAGACAAATACGCAGGTTTACACACCGCAGAAACTGACAGAGAAGCAGAGGAACACGGGGCAATCCCTCTACAAGATCTTCTCGACGTGCAACGGTGTGTCGTTCGCCTTCCTCTCCGACAGCATTGTCATCCTGTACGCGCTGAAGATCGGCATCGCGACATGGGTGGTGGCCTCCACTTCCTCGTTCATCTTCCTCACGCTGCCATTCATGCTGCTGGGAAGGCATCTGGCTGGAAGGCATGGCACGGCGCGGACAATCTTCCACGCCTGGGTCTCCCGGAACTGTTTCGCGCTCGGGCTCATCCCTGTGCCATGGCTGGCGCACAACATTTCAATCGAGGCGGCCACCGTAGTGCTGATGATCTCCGCATTCGGATTCTGGTCCTCCAGGAGCGTGGGCATGGTGGTCCTGTATCCCATCATAGGGGAGATAACCACCAAGGAGGACCGCGGCCGCTTCAACTCCATGAACTTCACCTGCTTCTGCACATCCTACCTGCTCACCACGCTCCTGGTGATCTGGCTCTTCCATGCGACGGATGCGCCGCTCTGGGTGTTCCAGGCCATGATATGCGCCGGCTTCGTCGTCGGGATCATGGCAGCCGTCAACGCAGGGAAGATCCCCGAGACCGATGCCGCCAGGCGCATGGCGACCTACCCGCTGAAGATGCACGCGACGATGATCGTCAAGTCCCCGGTGATCCGCCGCATAACGTTCGCGTGGATCGCCTGCTCCAGCGCAGGTGCCCTGATCGGACCGTTCTCAATGCTCGCGCTGAAAAAAGGCTACCACACGCCTGACTCGCAGGCGATGCTCTACGCGGTCACACTGGCGTTCGGCTCGCTTCTGGGTTCGCTGGCGGTGGGACGCTCCTCCGGAAGAACCGAGCCCAGGAACCTGATCGTCATATTCTTCTGCGGATTCTTCATTCCTGTCATCCTCTGGATCGCCGCGCCTCCGTCTCTCGCCCCCCTGTACTGCCTGCTGATCTTCGCAGTCATCGGCATCTGTGGAACCGGTGCGGAACTCGCGCTGACGCACTACTTCCTCAATGCTGCTCCGGAAAACCACCGTCTCGGGCTGTCGATGATGGTCCTCTCAACAGTAGGCCTTCTGGCGGGACTGTCCGGCTCGGTACTGGGTGCGGGAATACTGAAGGCGCTCTCCGGAACGGCTGACCCCCTGCTCCTATACAAACACTACTTCATCGCCATACTCGTCATACTATCCATTGGGTTCCTGGCCATAGCCAGACTCGAGAAGCTGAACATCACACATGCCGGAAAATACATCGGCATATTCCTGACGACGCTTACCTTCGGCTTCCTATTCCCAAGACGCCCCGACGACGAATCCACCGACAATGATTGAGACCTGACAGAGGTCAGGCATCCGCCTTCGCCCACCGCAGCGGAGCGCCGGACAAGCAGAGTGCGGAATCTCAATTTGAGGGCAGACGGCTTGCCGGCATGGTGGTCATGTAGAGGTTCCACCACTCCTCTTCGTCGAGAAGGCCGAGTCGCGTCTTAATGGCTGACCAGAAATCCAATTCTTGATATGGCATCTTGCCCCAGACCGAGATGAGTCCGATAATCTGCCTTGTGTCAGGGTCGTAGTAGCCGCGGAAGCATTTGATCGGTACCGAGTTGAACACCTTGCGGGTGATCTCCGGCTGTTCACCGAACGGTTTCCAGTCCAGTCCGTCGGCCGACTGGAAGTGGAAGATGCTTTGCGGCGGCCATTTGTCGGAGATCCAGCAATGCCAGTTCGCATCGTCGATCCGCAGCAGGTGCGGCAGACAGCCACCGTGTTCCTTGTCCCTGGGAAATCCGGGGAGCATTTCGCGGATCGCGCCTTTGTCGTCGCGGAGGAACCGCCATTCGCCGTCAAGCGTGTTGGACTCCATGGCGGCGAGGACGGGACCGAAACCATTCAGGTAGATCCGCCAGCGACCGTCAGCCAGCCGGAATATGCTTCCCCCGTCGCTCCATATCTTCCGCTTCACGCCTTCGTCGGCCGGGTCGCCCTTGAGCTTTCCGAGATACCTCCATGTGCCTTTTTCACCTGTTTTCGAGACCATGATGGCAGGAAACATCGAGACGGTACCGGGAAGGTAGTCGGGGCATACACAGCCGAAAAAGACGTATCCCTCCTTCTCGTCGTAGCGCATGTCACCGCGCTCGAAGGCGCGTTTCCCGGCGAGTTTTGCCGGCTCCTTGATATCATAGACATCGGTGAGCATCTCACGCCCGGCCATTCTCTCCTCCGGCCCAAGCTGTGTGAGACCCGGGCCCCTCCTGCGGTCGACGCAGCTCCATAACTCCATCTGACCATCCAACGCTTTGATTGGCGAGACGTAACATCCGGTTGCGCCCAGGGGGATAAAAGGCGTTTTCCAATAGCGGATCCCGGTGGCCGGCGGCGAACCGGCCAGCACAGGATCACAGGGCATGCTCTCCATAGTTTCAGGGTCGAGATCGTCGACCGAAAAATTCTGGGACACCTCCGTCGTCGCGCATCCCCCGGCCAGCAGAAGAATAATGGACAACCATTTCATAAACTATTCATCCCTTCATTTCATGCCTTGTTTCTCTTAACTTAACTTCACTTCATCATTCGTCTGTCCGGCTTACTTTTCAGTCCCTGTCGGAACTGGCGTTGCCTCCAATGAAGAAGGGATGGCAATACCAAGTTGCGTGGTCTGCTTGCGATTGATCAGCACTACAGGTTCAGCGATGTTCACGATGGGAATTCCCGCCGGGCTCTCACCGCGCAATACACGTGCCGCCATGCGCCCGGCCACACGCCCGCTTTCCGTCCAGCCAATGCCTACTGCCGCTATGGCCCCACGGTCAATGAACTCAGGATCGTTGAGCACAACAGGGACTTTGGCCCGGCCTGCCGGTGCCAGCACACCGTCGAGCGCCTGCAGCACGGTGTTGTCTCCTGTCAGCCATATCGCCTGCGGATTTCGCACCAGGAGCGACTGCGTGGCCATCGTGATGTCTGCCGTGGTCGAGATCGTCGCTTCCTCGAGCCTGATGCCTGAAGCTTCCAGGATCTTGCGCGCTTCGGCCACTGCCCGGATCGAATTCGCCTCGGACGCGTTGTAGACGGTCCCCACGGTCTTGACACCGGGAACCAGTTCGCGCAGGACTTTCATCGTCTTGTCAATTGACGGGAACGACGCGACCCCTGTCATATTCGGGAGATGGTGTTCAAAGTCCTTGCCCGCACCGGCTGAAATCGGATCATAGGTGTAGACAAAAACTGCCGGGGTGTCCTTCACCTTCGCGCAGGCTGCCGCCACCCCCGGCGTGGTCATCGGCACGATCAGATCCAGTCCATCGGCATCCAGCGACTGCATCATCTGAGGCAGCATGGATATGTCGCCGGCCGAATGTTTCCGGATCACCTCGAGGTTGCGCCCCTCCGCGAACCCTTCGGACCCCAGTCCTTCAAGGTAGCCTTCAATGGCCTTGTCGGCAGCTATGTCCGGACCGAATGAGGCAAATGCGATCTTATATACGCGCTGTCCGGATGCCGTATTCTGCTTCGCCTTGCGCTCGCATCCGAGGCCGCACAGGACCAATGATAGAACAGTCCCAGCCACTATGAATGCCCGCGTCAGGCGTGCTGCAGGCAGGTTCAAATATCCACACGGCATGATCCAAAGTTCCCCTCTGTATGATTTCATGGATTCTTCTTTTTTTTGCTGTAGGTAATTCCGCCCCCGCCCCAATGACCGGCATCAACGATGACGGCGACAATGAAAAGTGCCAGCCAGCCACCTGACAGCACATGATCGTTGTTCAGCATGGCCGCCATGTAGGCGAGTGTCGTATATGGCATGAACACAAATCCCAAGAGCGGCCACAGCCGGGTATCGAACGAACGTCCGAACCAACCTGTGAACAGAAAGGCGAAGAACATCATCACCCTCGGCACGGCCAAGGCGATAGCTGCAAATATACATCCCATATCTTTTCTCCTTTGTTGGCTGACTCCTTATCATAAGTCCGAAGGACAAGCATCGTAAAATAGAACATCCGAATCCCGGATATCAAGCGCCGCCAAGGACGGAAGGCAGAGGTCGGCAATCAGATTACGGATTACCGAGTACGGATCACGGGAGTTTGCCTGTCCTTCGACAAGATCAGCACACGCGCCCGACGATTTTACCCCGAAGCCACCCGAGACTTACATCGCGGACTTGTATATGTCGATGATGTCGGAAAGCTTCGGAATCCTTGGATTCGTCAGGCCGCATGCATCCTTCATCGCATTCTTCGCCATGACCTCGAAATCCTTCTCCTTGACGTCAAGCACTGCAAGTCCGGAAGGTATTCCTACATCCTTTGAAAGCACCATGATCGCATCAAGGGCCTTTTCGGCGGCAACCCTTTTGGAAAGACCGCTGATATTCTCGCCCAGGGCGACGGCGACATCTCTGAACCTGTCAACACTCGACACGAGATTGAACCTGCTGACATGCGGCAGGAGGATAGCATTGCACATGCCGTGCGCCAGATCGTAGAAGCCGCCAAGCTGGTGCGCCATCGCATGCACATAGCCCAGGCTTGCATTGTTGAACGCCATCCCGGCCAGATATTCAGCATACGCCATCCTGTCACGCGCCTCCATGTCGTCCCCGTTGGCGACCGCCGGACGGAGATACTCCGATACCAGCCCTATCGCCTTCAAGGCGCATGCATCGGTGACAGGCGTCGCGCATGTGGACACATACGCTTCGACGGCATGAGTCAGGGCGTCCATGCCGGTGCAGGCTGTCAGGAATGGCGGCATTCCGCTCATCAGGCAGGGATCGTTGACCGCAATGGCCGGGGTTGTCCGCCAGTCGACGATCGCCATCTTGACGTGGCGTGAGGTGTCGGTTATGATGCAGAAGCGGGTCATCTCGCTGGCAGTGCCGGCGGTGGTGTTGACCGCGATGAACGGCGGCATCGGCTTCGTGGACTTGTCAACTCCCTCATAATCGTGGATTCTGCCGCCGTTGGAGGCGACGATGCCGATCCCCTTGCCGCAGTCGTGGGCGCTTCCGCCGCCGAGGGTGATGATCATGTCGCAGGAGTTCTTCTTGTAGACTTCAAGCCCCTCTTCAACGTTCTTGTCGGTAGGGTTGGGAACGGTCTTGTCAAAGACAAGCACTTCAATGCCTATCTCCTTCTTGATGAGATCCGCGATCCGGGCGGTCATTCCAACCTTCGTCATGCCGCCGTCCGTGACGAGCAGCGGCTTTCTTCCTCCCAGGGACATGATCCTTGCTCCAAGCTCCTTGTGGCAGCCGATTCCCATGAGCGACACGCAGGGGATGAAGAATCCGTAGGTCTGTTCCTTGATAAGCATTGTGTTCACCTTTTCATTTAGCATGATTGTTGACTCGGACGTAAATCTATTCATCAATTGATTTTCCGTGTGATTCGCGGGTAGAGATTTTTTGTCTTTGCGGTTAATCTTCATCCGTTAAAGACTGTTGCAAAACAAAAATACTTTCTCTGGCATAATACCTGCTATATCAAAAATAGCAAGATATTTCAGCCGGTGAAAATGTGCATCCAGGAGACATGCAGATGATCCTGGAACAGGAAAGGAGCTTCTTATGAAAGGCGCCGACACATATTACAGTACCGTTTCATTATGCATGCCCATGGTACTGCTCGTATCCGCTTTTCTCGACAAGTTCCTCTATGGCATCAATCCTGACATGGCTTTGACGGTCGGTTCCCTGCTGGTAGTGATGACTGCGGAGGCATGCACAGGAATAATCTGTGGAATTGCTGGCTTTGTAAAGAAGGAGACGATGAAATGGCTGTCGGTTGCTGGAACCCTCGAAAATGCCTGCATCGGGCTTGCCTGCTGTGCAATCCTGGCGGCATTGTAGAAACAAAGTTCGTAAGTTCGGGAGTTCGAAAGTTAGATAAGAAGTAGCCCAAGTCTCGATGAAACTGGCACTCCTGAAGCAGGCTTCATCGAAGCCTGCACTGCTTGGCTCTGGTGCTTGCTATCAGCTCACAGCTGAAGATTGAGACTTGAAACTTTCATAACAGAACTCCGAGAACTGCACGGGGGCATTCGGTCTTAAACGCGTTTTTCCGGCATGGTTTTCGTAAGCGTTAAGCTGGGTGTCTCTGCCTCATAAGCAAGGCGGGTTTTTCAAGCACCATGTCGTACATCTCTCTATTATCTCCGCCTTGCACCTGCTCTAGGTCAGCCCCGTATCGACCCTCTAGTCCAACTCAAGCCCTTTAGTCCTGAGAAAATTCCGCAAATGTGAGATGTCCATTCCGGATGACAGCGTGGCTGTCCTGCCGTCGTTGCCCAGCTTCAGTCCGTCAACAATGGCCTTGATGATTTCAGGATGTTCCCCCTTGATCTCGCTTGTGATGCCAAGCACGACAACACCGCTGACCAGATCCTTGAGGGCCTTGGCCTTCTCTTCATCCTGCATGGTGATCTCCGCTGTTGCGGAGATCTTCTTCCCCACTATGTTCATTCCAAGGCTGGCATTGACAAGATTGGCCAGGAACGGCTTCTGCGTGATCTCCTGCCTAGGAAGGCGCATTACCGAGATATTGAACATGGCATCGGAGGCGGCAAGGCTGTCAATGACAGCAAGACCGTCCTTGTCCCATCCGGATTTTCCGTCGACATAGTTTTCGATGAATTTATCAACGAGCCGCGGCAGTCCGAAGGCAACGATGTTTTCATTGATGAGGACGCCCTGGCTCAGTTCACCTTTACGTTCATCCTTCATTTCGATGGCAACAAGCGCTCCGAGCCTTGGCAGTTTTCTTGCATTTTCCACGACCGGGGAATCCATGATGAGCTGAGCATCAAATTTGCCTTCGAGTATGACGAGTGCCTCCTTGTCCTTTACGACACAGACCCATATGCGGTCGACGTTATCAAGATCCAGGTTGCTGACCTGTCCAATCTGGTCGAGTTTCTCCTTGAACTTTTTTCCAGCGGCATCAAGAATTGCATTCGCCTCTTCGTTTTTCCGGGCGGCGACAAGATCCATACGCGCGCAGAACACGACTTCTGCGGGGATGCTCTGGGCGAGTTTCTTCCTGGACGGTTCTTCAGCCTGGCTGGAGATGAATGTGGCGATGGAGACGGCTGCTGCGGCGAGCAGTATGCTGATTTTCATTTTAATATTTCCTTTTGATTGAATGTTCTACCCGTCAATACGGTATTTACCTCTTGAAGGTTACAACTCCTCTGATTTCCCACCGGCTGCTTCAATATTGGACTCTACAGCCCTTAATCGGCTGGTATTAATTCTATATAGTCGTCGGCCTTCAGCATGCCCCTTCAGAATCCTTGACTATGCTCAGTACAGGGCAGCTTTGCTTAAGCCAAGTATGCCAGTTTCGCCGAAACTGGCTCTCCATGCATCCCGAGGTGGTTTCGCGTGATCGGCGTTGTCGCAACGCGACTCACGTCGGCGAAACCGCCATACTTCACAGGGCGACACATTATTCCTTGTTCCAAACCTGTTGAAGATTTATGAGCGTGTATACGCTCTTTGTAGTGCGGCACAGGGATGCCGCGGTCTAAAGATCCGCCTTGCTCATCGGCTGGCAAAAAGGGTCAGACCCTTTCCAGCTCCGGAGCCTGCACGGGAAAGTTCATAACCACATTTCCGCTTTCGGTCACGGTTCAAGCCGTCCTACGGCCTCCGCCTATGGCACTCACAAGAATCATGATGATTGCGACGACAAGAAGAACATGGATAAATCCGCTCACCGTGTATGATGAAACCAGTCCCGCCAGCCAAAGCACAAGCAGAACAACTGCAATTGTGTATAACATGGTAGTTCTCCTCTTTTACTTGTTTAAACTCTATACTTCTCTTTCTTTCTCTGAAAACAGTATAGCCCGCGACACGCATGTCCACAATGGGGTTAAAACCTACCTTCCCATGGGGTAAAGTACCACCATGACAAGAGGAGGATATTATTCCTGATTCCACATACTACAGGGAAAGTCGAGATAATGCCATGACCGTCAGGGAGGCGCAACCTTCTATCGTTTGGCCGGCTTGACCTTTTCCGGCAGTTTCTTGACGCTGGGCGTTGCTTCCAGCCATTCCTTGAACACTTTGGGCTTCATCTTTCCCTGCTCCACCAGGACTGCGAACTTTCTCAATTGTGCTTTACTCTTGAAGGGCATCGTCAGGTTCTCCTTTATTCAGGCATTAGGTTTAAAAAGCGGACTGGGCCTCCCACCTTTGACAATGAAAAAGATTATGATTGATATGGTCATCAAATAAATAAAACAGCTTCGCTGTAAAAACAAAGCGGCACAGGGGTGCCGCAATCCAAAGTCAGGCCGAAGCGCCTAAAATACAAACGCCTGTATTTCCCGTCAAATGCCCAAGTTATTTTTTAACGAGCCCTAAGATTTTAGAGAAGGGATTGTCCATCAGGAAATCCATTCGTCCTTTTATTTTAGGTCTTTCCTGCGGTACTCTTCAATAAGCCCCTTGTAGCGGTCCGTCGGGATGCAGTTTAAGAGAAAAAGGATATTATCCTTGAACGCCGGGTCGGTGGTAATACCCATGTGGGCGGCACGGAGCTGAATGATACTGCTCCAGGCAACCGGGCCGTAGAAAAACGGGACCCAGGTCTTCTGTCCTTCTCTTTCATCATACATGGCGCTGGACTCCAGCACCTTGCCATCTCCGGGGCCGTATTCGAGCACCTTCAGCTCCCCGGTCTTTTCATTTACAGTCGCCTTCCTGGTCGTCTTCACAGCATTGCCAAGGACAAGATAGAGCTTGACGTGCTCAGGAGGTGTTGCCGGTATGCTCATTGCCTCCTTGAATCTTTTTGCCCGCTGCAGGCACTTTTTCAGGTGGTCGAAAGCGATCAGGCGGCGTTCCACAGGATCTTTCACATCTGGAAGAAGCACCTAGAAAACCTCTGCCTGGTCAGGGTTGGCCAGTCCCCATTTCATTTTCACCC
>JBAQUG010000263.1:0-2741 GCA_049297395.1 Victivallales bacterium
GCGCGCGCATGCGCTGCGCATGCTTTCCCCTCCCAAATCCAATACGGATCCAATAAATCCAAATCTTCCGGAAGAGGGTCAAATATATCTTCCTGCTAAAGGGTCAAATATATGTGCGTTTTTACAACGGAAGCAGATGCATTATTCCCAGGACGAAAGAAACTATTGAAGCCTACGGGCTTGGGAGCGGCACCACAGGAGACGCCTATTATCCACAGATACATCTTGAGGGGTTCCTGGATCTTGTGTCCGGGACATTTGCGGATATGGATTTCGACAGCGGCGCTCCCCGTGAACGCCAGCTGATGATTAAGCATGCGGAGAAAAACACTGAATCAACTCTTTATGTTTCCGATGCCGGCTTCAATGGAATGGCCCATGTGTTCATGCTCGGCGGGACAGGGCACAACATGCTGATGGAACTGAAGATGGGGAAACTGGTCGACGACTTCAGGAAAAGCCGGAAACGCTCAGCGATAATTGAAGTGACATTGACCAGGGAGCATTTATTGAACTATCCGGAACACGGCCATCTTGCTGACATTTGAAAAGCCAGGTTCGAATTGAGCACATTAAAAAAACCTCCCTGCTGCGTATCCAGCAGCTTCTCTGGGCGGCCATCATTTTTTATAATCTGGCCGCAACTATCCGCAACAGCCTGAAACGGCCAAAACTCTTTCCCGAAAAGGAAAAAATAAAAATATTCTGCTTCTCATTTATACTCGATATGTCCAAGCATTTCCTGTCTGCGGCAATATTCCCCCAATGGGGACAAAAACTGCACCTGCAACGATGCGTGAAAGCCATGCGCAATTGTTGGTTCCTGTATGAACCATGGCGGATAAGGCCGAAAATCTGCCAGTTTCCGTCATCGGTTTTCACCCGGTGCAAATCGACTCAGAGGGAGGAGGAATTCAGAAGATGCGAAGCGGTGAAGGAAGACATGATTTTGCTCGGAATAGCCTACGGAATGATTTCTCCTAAAAGGGAGAAAATCGCTTAAGTTGGGTGGCATTCAGTGTGACCCCGTCTTCCGCAAGAGTGTGACCCCGTCTTCCGCCTCAAATTTGACCCCGATACTCACCCCGATACCCTGGAACTGGGGGGGATTATTCTTTATCTTTGTAAGTAACAGAAACATTGCCAGTGTCATCAATGCTAAAGTATATTTCGAGATGTTTGTACTTGTTTGGCATTTTGCTCTTTACATCAACTGTAGCAGTATGTTTCTTCTCATCACTTGTCATCCAAGTAATGGTTGCCTTTTCAGGCAAAGGATGCTTCTCATTTACAAAGCCATGCCCTTTTTCACCATCCAATATGAGATTTCCAAAATTAAAATAAAACTTGTCGAATCTGACATCAACATTTGTCAGTTTGTCCTTGCCTGTATTTTTAACAACAATGTCATAGGATGGAGGTTTCCCGCACGAAGCGAGAATTCCTAAAAACAGGACTGAACCAAGCAATACTAGACGTTTAAACATGGGGACTCCTTTTTATTTATTCCAAAATATTTGCCTTTCTCCAAGAACAGCATTTATATAGTTGTCCTCATAATACAGCCCTTTGGCTCGTGAATCATGGATATATACACGATCTGCCTTACCACGTGGACTATTGAGAAAATCTCGTATACTTGAGGGCAATGAACCAAATGGAACCCCATGTGATATGCCTTGTTGCCTCATCCATTCAAGTGGTTTATATGATGCTTCAGGAAAATCAGTATATCCTCCGCCAATATCTGCATGAGCGCCTCTGAAACTCATTTCAATTTTTCTTGAAAGGTCTATTTTTTCTTCAGGAGATGTTATTGAAGACAGAGGGAATTTCCGCCTTAGTTCATCCATTGCCGTAGCATGTGCTGTATAATCGACTATGTCGGGAATTCCAATGTCTTTACCAAGATTAATGTTGTTGCCAGGTAGTCCAAACGAAGCAACCGTATCAAATAGTCCAAGGAAACGGATACGCGGGCAAGCCTTTCCAGTCTTTTTAGATGGCAGGTCAATTTCAAATGGACCTATCTCTGTCGTTGAGCTTTGATATGTGTAAGGAACGCCATCTTTTGCTATTTTATTTGCAAATGCACGTGCCAAGGCAGCTCCCCGGCTAAATCCAATAATGTCAATATCAGTATCGCCAGCTCGATAAAATTCAAGAAACTTGTTATACATCTCGTTGACCCTATAATCTCCTCCCCAACCAGTTATACCTCCCCAGGTAATATCAGCTTTCCCTTGGGTTCCAACTCCTGGAAGATACCAACCCTTTCCGTTATAAGCATTAAACAGAATGGCAATATTTGATAGGCCAGAATCAAGTGGGGAATTCGGGTCTCCAACTTGTGTCATGTCATTTCCTGTTCCATCAAAGGCGTATAGGGCAAGTCCAAGTTTGTCAATGTAGTTTGTCGGCTCATTCCCGACAAAAGCATAAAGGTTCTTCCCACCAGCCTCTGTAATGGGGTCCCTGCTTAACCACCTTCCCGTTTCAGGATTGTAATATCTGTAGCCGTAATACACAAGCCCTGTCTCAGCATCGAACTGGTATGAAGCGAATCTGAAATTGAAATCATCGGCTTTAATTCCCGACCTGCAGACTATCCTTCCGAAAGAATCGTATTCATAGCTTGCCACAAGGATTCCTGTAGCCGCATCCACGTAACCGACAATATTGAAATTCCCATCTTTTATTGCCAGATAGGTCTTGCCATTCACAACGTCAGTATCAGATAT
>JBAQUG010000264.1:0-1503 GCA_049297395.1 Victivallales bacterium
GAAACGGGCTGGGATTCCTGACCCCTGACTACATCAGCCCTGCCGGAATCGTATGCCCCATGTTCAATCTGCCAAATGCCTTGTCGAACAAACGCGACCGTACCGATTTTGCCAAGGCTGGTTTCGCCGGCTACATGTACAACGGCAATCCTTTCGCGTTGAATGACTTTGTCACACCTTACGCACCGGCATACATTGGCAACGGCTCAATGATAGGTCCCGACAAAAAAGGTCCCGCTGGCTATGGCACTTATGATCCCGGCGGAGGAAAACCGGACCGAGTCCTGCTGGCATATGATGTTATTAGCGAGACCCCGAATTCAAGCTGGGTATTTCACCCACATCCACAAGACCGCACGCCGAGAGCCGCCAACCAGTTCCCGATAGTTGATGGCGGCAATGGCTTGTTCTGCGATGGGCATGCAAAATGGCTCCCCATAGGCAACTGGGACGGGGGACACGCCTGGGCAGGTGGTAAATTATATCAACCTGGAAGGAATAGGCCCTGGGCGTCGGGAGAATAAGCTGAATGCAAAAATACATAGGCAGATGAGCCAATGGCTCAGTAAGGAGAAGTAGATCATGGAAATTAATCCTGGAAAATGGAAGCGCGCAAATACAGACTGGATGCGCGACGCAAGTCGGGGCGTGATGACGCATCACCTGCCGGATCTGCCAAGCGCAAAGAAACTGGCGGCGATGGCCGCGCTTAGTGTCGCATGTCTTTGCAGCAGCACATTGGCCGACGACGGTAAAATCCTGATCGACAAGGACACGCGCAACGGCAGTTTCGAGCAAGGCATAAGGAACTGGGGCATCCAGGACGATCCGCCCAGCCACGAAATCGTGCAGGACAAGAAGCTGGCAAAGGACGGGGAATTCTTTTTCCATGCCAGGCTCAACGGCGGCAAGGGACGGAAGACGGAGAGGCTGTGGATGGATATCCCCCTGCCGACCCCTGAAGACGGAAAATCTTTTGCCCTGTCTCTTGACCTGGGCGATGCCAGCGAGCATCCGCTCCATGGATTCGCCATGGAGTTCGTTTTCATGAATGACAAACGCCAATTCGTGGGGACCGGCAAGATTGCTGGAAGTCCGCCAAAGCCGCCATTGGACGAGTGGGTGCATTGGGATTCGGGGCCTGTACAGGCGCCGGCGGAATGGAACGGCGGCTCGCTCCAGCTCCGGCTGAGCTTTTACGTCGACAACGGACGCGAGGACATCACCTACGAGGCGTTCCTGGACAATATCCGTCTGGTGCAGACAGGAGGAAAGACTCCCGCCGCATCCGGAAAAGTGGAGGGGAAATGAGCCAATTGCAAAATTTAATTCAAAAGCAACGGAGGGCGGGTTTTCCTACCCGCCAGCAAAGACATAATCGCGGGTTGGAAAACCCGCGCTCCGTTAAAATTCGACTTTTGCAATTACCACAAATAAAAGAGGGGAAAACATGAGTTTTCAAATCAAATCACATGACATGAGTTACAGCAAGTCTATGATCCA
>JBAQUG010000265.1:0-11893 GCA_049297395.1 Victivallales bacterium
GAAGAACGCCAGCCCTTTGGGACGGGAATCCATGCATTTGTCTTCTTCGTTGCTTCACCCTTCGCGTATGCCCGATACGCTCAGGGTTTGCGCCTGAAATCCAAATGCCTGTATCTCCCGTCAAATGCCCAAGTTATTTTTTTGCGGGCCCTAATGGATTCGCCTGCAGGATGCAGAATACGGCAGGGTAGCTTTCCGAAGAAGGGGTGCATTCAGCTTTTCTATGGCTTCAATATTCCCTGCATTTTCTGCAGGAGCTCCATTGGATCAAATGGTTTCTGGATGACATACAGGACCCCTGCCTCAACAAGCTTGCGTACGTCCGAGTCGATGCTGAAGCCAGTGGTGATGATTACCTTTATTCCGGGATTTACACCCTTCATGTCCATAAAGGTGTCATGCCCATTCATTTCAGGCATCAGCATGTCAAGGATTACGAGATCTATGTTCTCCCAGTTTTTCCTGTAGTATTCCGACGCCTCAATGCCGTTGCCCAGGGTTGTCACTTCATATCCGACCGGTCTGAGAATGTCGGTCAGCATCTGGCAGAAGACATCCTCGTCATCAATTACGAGTATGCGGAACTTATGCTGGACTTGCGCAATCGATTTGAGCCCGCCTCTGTCATCCTCCTGCTGGAGCTTGATGTCGGCCGCAGGCAGAAATATCCTGAATGTCGCCCCTTTGCCGAGTTCGCTGCTGGCTTCGATGGCGCCCCCATGGTTTTTCATTGTGCCGTAGACGGCCGCCAGGCCGAGGCCCGTCCCTTCGCCTTTCTTCTTTGTGGTGAAGAAAGGTTCAAATATGCGCTTCTGTGTTTCATCGTCCATGCCGGTGCCGGTGTCCGAGATGCTTATTTCAATATAATTTCCTGCAAGGAGGTTCTGAGGATTGTTCACGTCCAGTATCCTGTTCCGGGATTCGAAGAATATTTTCCCTCCCTGCGGCATCGCATCCCGGGCGTTTATCGTGATGTTGAGTATGGAATTGTGCAGTTGCGAAGGGTCTCCGAGCGCAATATGCTGTTCGGCGTTCAGGTTCTGTATGAATTTGATTCTCTTGTCAATGCTGCGCCCGAGGAGCGTTATGATTTCCCAAATGATGTCATGCATGTTTACCGGTACAGACTGATATTTCCCCTGGCGGGAGAAGGCGAGAAGCTGCTTGGTGAGATCTGCTGATCTCTTGGAGGCTATGTAGATGTTTTTAGTATATTTGTACAGAGTGGGGCTGTTGTGCAGCTCCCCCTGCAGTATTTCAGAATAGCCGAGTATTATGGAGAGCTGGTTGTTGAAGTCGTGGGCGATTCCACCTGCAAGCTGCCCGACGACCCGCATTTTTTCCGACTGCCTCAGCTGTTCGCCGAGTTTGAGGTTTTCCTGCTCGGCGGCATCGCGTGCCCTGATGTTTTTGGAAAGTTCGAGGTTTTTCTTCTCCAGTTCTGAATTCCTATCCTTTATTTCCCTGTTGAGCTTCTCGTTCTTGTCGAACATTTCTCCTGCTGTCTTGAACCAGGGTTGCCAGAATCCAGGCATCTTTTCGGTTGCGGGGGGAGTGTCGCTGGCGCTTCTCGCCAGCACATAAGTGAGGAAGAGCTTTGAAGGCTGTACGAAATTCCTGTGAGTGCTGGCTATCGAGTAGATCATCATCAGGAACATGCATGCTATGATGCCGATGGCCGCATACCCAAGCCTGTCCATGAGGACTGTCAGGATTGTCTTTGAAGGTGCCGCGTACATGATTTTAAATGGACCGCTTGATAGGTCGGACGCCATTGCCTTCCAGCCTCCCATCTCGGTGATGGTGTCTGGAGGAAGAGCGAGGGTTGCTGCGATGTCATTGACAAGATCAGGAGGAAGTCCATCGTTGATCTTCCTTATCGATTTGTCCTTTGAAGTGATGACCCCTGGACACGCTAGGAGGTTCTTGTCCTGGTCATATATTATCATCCGCCCACCTCGCTCAGGCTCGAACTTCTCAGCTATCGTATTCAGAAAATCCACCGTCAGGTCGGCGCCTATTATCCCGACAAACTTGTTATTGTCATACACAGGCACCGCGCACGTGGTCATCAGCCCTTGTCCGCCATTGTCGAAATAAAGTTTCGCCCAGAAGGCCTTTCTTTCGGGATTAGCTTCGGGGAGGGAGGATTTCCATATCTCATAATTATAGAGTTCTTCATTGAATGAGAAGGATGAGGACGGCTCCCATGGATGCTGCACATAGGTCTTCTCCTTGGTGTAGGAATAAAGGAAGCGGACTTCAGGAACCTCCTTTTTGAAACCGTTGAAGTCGCTCATGAGCTTGAGCTGCATCCTCAGGATCCTGTAGAGGTCCGGGCTCCTGTCCTTGAGAGTTCCTATCCCGGTAAGATTGACGACAATGTAGTTTTTAAAGGAATTGTCAATGTCGTCGAGGTGGAACTTCCCTTCTGGCGTACCTTTCACGAGAGAATATGCGAAGGGCATGGCTTTCTCGGTATGGCTGGAGTCGAACAGATCTGTTTCAGCGGCTATCCTCAGTTCCTCCATCTCGTCGTTTATTCTCTTGAACCTGTTGTCTATGAGTGTCTTGTATTCGAGGAAATGCCTGAGGAGGATCTTGTTGTCATAATCAATGTATTGCTGGTTCTGGTAAAGCAGCAGTGAGATGAAGGCTCCCATGAATGCGAGTACTACGAGGAGGAACAGCAGGTACTGCCTTCGGAAGTGGACAAGTATATTGGATTTGCTGTTCAGCACTTGAGATCTCTTTTTAGTGAATATAGACCAATTTAGTACAACGCCAAAACCCCTTTTCAAATGATTGTCATTTTATCGATGAAAGTAGGACGCCTGGTCTATATTCAACGGCTGAGGAGGAACTGGATATCCTCGTTGCTGAGATGTCCGAGCGTGGACGGCACGCTGTCGACGAGGTTCGTGAACAATGTCTGCTTCTTCCTTTGCAGGACGAGCATCTTTTCCTCGATGGAATCCTTTATGACAAGCTTCATGCTGCATACGCTTTTTTCCTGTCCGATCCTGTGCGTCCTGTCCGTCGCCTGCATTTCAACTGCCGGATTCCACCAGGGATCGTAGATGATCACCCTGTCGGCCGAAGTCAGGTTCAAGCCGCTTCCACCTGCCTTGAGGCTCAAAAGAAAAACTGGAATGTCCGGACTTGAATTGAAATTAATGACGCGTTCCATGCGGTTTTCGGTGCTGCCGTCCAGATATTCATACTTTATGGACTGCTCGTCGAGCCATGACCTGACTATTTTCAGCAGGGAGACAAACTGGCTGAAGACGAGGAGGCGGTGCCCGCTGTCTATTGATTCCAGAAGAAGCTCCTGCATGAGTTCGGTCTTTGCGGATTTCGCAGTTTTCACCCCGAAGTTTTCAGGGAGCAGGGTGGGATGGCAGCAGAACTGCCTCAGCCTCAGGAGACTTGTCAGAATATCGAACTTGGTGATTTTTCCATTCAGGAAATTTGAACACTCGTCCCGGCCCTTCTCAAGAAGCTCAGAGTAGAATTTCCGCTGTTCATCCTCCATCTCGCAGTAGATGACCTGTTCGATCTTTTCAGGCAGTTCCGCGGCGACATCCTTCTTCTTCCTGCGCAGGATGAACGGAGCGACCCTGGAGGCAAGCTCCAGCTGCTTGTCCACGCTGTCCCTGATCCCGGCATATCTGAAACGGAAACTCCTGTACGACCCCAGCATCCCCGGGTGCAGGAAATCAAATATCGACCATAATTCTTCGGCCGAGTTTTCAAGCGGGGTGCCTGTAAGGACGAGCCTGTGTTCGGCTGTGATCGATTTGCATGCCTTGGCGTTTGCCGTCCCGGGATTCTTTATGTGCTGCGCCTCGTCGAGAATAAGATAGCTGAAGTTGAACTTGCCATAGGTCTCGATATCCCTTTTTGCCAGGGCGTATGAACTTATCACGATGTCAGAACCGTTTATCTTGTCTACATGTTCCGCTCGATCCGGACCTTTCAGGACCAGCGTCTTCAGCGAAGGTACGAACTTCTCGGCCTCCATCTCCCAGTTTTCGACAAGGCTGCTCGGGCAGAGAATAAGCGCCGGCAGAGACCGGCAATCAGTTTTTCTCCTGTAGCATGCGATTACGACAAGTGCCTGGATTGTCTTTCCAAGACCCATCTCATCGGCGAGAATCGTGTTTAGCCCGTTCTCAGCCATCTTCCGGATCCATTTGAATCCGTCATTCTGGTAGGTTCTCAGGATTCCATGGAAGTCTGACAGTCCGGATTCGTCGTCGGATGTCTTTTCCAGTCTGTTTTTAAGGGCGAGGAATTCCGAAGGCGTATCCCCGAGCAGTTCCTTTGCTGTATCGATCCAGAAAAGGGCAGATGCCCTGGAGATAATTATGATCCCGTCGTCCTCGGGATCGATCTGGACAAAATCGGATACGGTTTTCACAAATTTACCGAGCCTGTCGCTTATCCTTCCAAAATTATTGTTGCTGGTTTCAATGAATGTCCTGCCGTTCCTGACAGCGTCGGTGAGCTGTTTCCAGCTTATCTCGCCCCGGAATGTGGAGATCTGGTATTTTATCTTGAAAAAACCGTTTTCCTCCACGACGTTCCTGAACCTGAACACGAACTCCTCCAGATCCCCCTTCTTGAAGAAAGATGAACATTCCGGGGATATGTAGATCTCCCGCTTTTCATCGATCCACCTGGACATGATCTTCTCGAAGAAAAGACCATAGGCTTCAGTGTCGCTTATCGTATAAAGACCTTCTCCACCGTTTTTCTTCCTGAATCCGATAAGAAGCACCTCGTTTTCATATTCGCGTTCCTTCTCAAGGTTTCTTTTCCAGTATTTGCCGGACGATTCGGCAAGTCTCTTATCGGCAGGATAGACGATTGATCCGGCATAGTCAAAACAGAGTTTCAGCTGCAGTGATTTGTCCTTTGCGAACTTCGCATGGTAGACGGGGATGAAGTCGCGGTAACGCAGATCCTGACCGTGTATTCCTGCGGTTTTCACTGAATGCCTGGAGAAATTCGAGATTATCTGGCGGGCCTTTTCACTGTCGCAAAGCTGCTCCTTGGCGTGCAGGAAGTTCCTGAGCCAGACAAGATCCATTGTCGCCGGAATCCACCAGTAGTCGCCCGACAGCCCGATCCAGCAGCCTGATTTGCCCATGATTATTCGTGGATCCTTCAGGGGAATATGGCCTTTTTCTGTTTCTATTCCTGGCCTTAGGAAATACCCGTCACCGCTGGGAATTGTCGAAAGGACCGGCAGTACCGGATTCCTGTGGACCGTTATCTTCTCTTTTCCGCAGCGGAAATTGTCGAATCCGGAAAGGCTGTGGAAGAATTCGGCGGCCGTCTCAGAACTTAAGCTCAGCTTGAAGCCGTCAGCCTCGGCATTTATAGCCAGGAACCTGATTATCTGCCTGTCCTGCGGCGGGAAATGCGAGATCCGCATGCTTCCGCCCAGGACATCCTTGAAATGTATCTGCCGCAGATTGCCCAGTGAACCCTTGTATTCGCGTTTTTCAAACATGATGTTGACTTCAAAGACACAGTTCGCCCATCTGCTCGGGCTGTGCGGCATCGCGCTTTCAAGTTCAAGGAATACCCTCGCCTTGAATTCGTCGGTGCTCGTTTCAAGGAAATCGCCGATTTCCTTCTGGATAAGCCCTGAAAAGACCGGCTTGCGTTCAACTTCCCTGCTTTTCGGAGGGATATGGGAGTGCTTCACGTAATGGAGGATGGTTGCGGCGCAATGGATGCAGATTCCTTCATGGTTCCCACAGGTGCACTTGGAAATCAATTCGGAGTCTTTCCGTGTAAGCTCGACGCTGATAAAGGATTTCGAGCCGTCCTTTAGGATTGAACGCAGTTTTCCATCCTTGTCCATGGAACAGAAGACGAGCGCCCCTGTTTTCAGAAGTTCACGGGCCCTTTTCTGTTCCTCCGGCTTGAGGAATGAATCAGGATTTGTCAAAACATTTTGAATCATATGTTCTTCTTCCCCCTTAAACACATAAACCCAAACTAGACAAGCTATCATGAAACGGCATTTTTAAAACCTTGGATTGTAAGAAACAATGATAAGAATGGGTGTGTAGGCTGATGGAGGGGCTGCTATTTCTCGGCAGATTCGACTTTCACAATATCCTTCCCGAGGGCATTCTTGTTGTTATTTTGGAAATGTGCAGATTTCAACCGAATACCATGTCTTGGACCTCGTCAGGCTTTTAATCCCACCTCTTGAAATCATAATGGTTCCGGCATATAATTGCTAAAGGGCACCTCTGAATATTGACACATGGCGTCCAACAGGAAAGGATGTGAACCATGAATATAAAAGATCCAGACTCCTGCTCGAGGAATCTCCAGAGAGTAAAGAGAAGGAAATATCCAGCCCTTGTTTCGCTGTTTGTTCCAAATCTCGGCAATCCATATTTTGGCGGATTGACGGAAAAGATCATCAGACGTTTCAACAAGGACGACGTGCATGTCTCCATATCATGCATGCTATGCAAGAACATCGAGATTGTAAAGATGTTTTCACCTTCTGCCACGATAATGGTCTGCCAGATGAATACGGATTTCATCAATCAGGTGGCAGTCGAGGACAACATTATCGGGATCAACTGCGATTTCCCTGAAGGCATGGTGTTTCCCAACATAGAAATTGATTTCCGCGACTCGTATATGAAGCTGGCTGAACGTGCTTTTTCCCTGGGACACAGGAAGTTCGCCTTCCTGACGCATCTGCCCTTCGAACGGCAAAAGGCGAAATTCTCCCACGTAAGGGAAGTCCTAGAGGATAATGGACTTCATCCCGTCGAACCCAAAGGGTGTAAGTCGTTTTCAAATATAGAATCATTTGTGTCTTTCCTCTGTTCAAATAAAAAATCAGTGGATATTGTTTTCTGCGAAGACGATCCTACGGCTGTCAAACTCCTTGCGGACCTCTCCGTCCACGGCGTGAAGGTTCCCGAAGACTTGATTGTGGTAGGATGCGACAACACAATTCCCGTTCCAAGGATGTGGACAGTTGATATAGATATGGATGAAATAGCTGAGGCAGTTTTTAAATTGTACGAAAAATTGATCTCCCTCCATATAGTGACCGAGAAGACAATTATCAGGACAAAGCCGATAATCAGGAATGTCTGATGATGCCAATACGCTTTTGAAAACAAATTAAACCAAAGTCATTTTATTTAAAATCAATATTTAGGGTGTGTATATGAAAAAACTTCTTGTGACGGGCAGCAGCGGCCTGATCGGTTCCGAATGTGTTACTTATTTCGATTCAAAAGGCTGGAATGTCTATGGCATAGATAACAATATGCGCAAGGATTTTTTCGGTCCTGATGGCGACACAAGCTGGAACCTGAAGAGGATCCAGTCGTCCACGAAGAATTTCAAGCATCATTCCATAGACATCCGCGACAGGCAGGCGATACTCAAGTTTTTCGAGGAGTTCAAACCGGATTTCATAATCCACTGCGCCGCACAGCCCAGCCATGATCTGGCGGCGTCACGCCCGTTCGACGATTTCGATGTCAATGTCGTCGGCACCATGAACATGCTCGAGGCGACGCGCCGCTACGCGATCGAATCGCCTTTCTGCTACATGAGCACCAACAAGGTTTATGGTGACACTCCGAACAGGCTGAAGCTGAAGGAGCTGAAGACACGATGGGACTATGCCGATAAGAAATATAAGGACGGTATAGACGAAACCATGAGCGTAGACCAGTGCCTTCACAGCATTTTCGGCGCGAGCAAGGTCGCGGCCGATGTAATGGTACAGGAATACGGTAAATATTTCCAGATGAAGACGGCCTGCTACCGCGGCGGATGTCTTACCGGCCCCTCGCATTCCGCAGCCGAACTCCATGGATTCCTGGCGTACCTGATCAAGTGCGTCAAGGAAGGGAGGCACTACAGGATTTTCGGATACAAGGGCAAGCAGGTGCGCGACAACATTCATTCATTCGATGTCTGCAGGGTCTTCGAGGAGTTCTACCTCCGCCCGCAGTGCGGCGAAGTCTACAACCTCGGCGGCGGGAGGGGCAACAGCATTTCCATGCTCGAGTCTATCAGGCTCGCCGAAGATATCGTAGGGAAAAAGCTCGACTACGAATATCTCGACGAGAACCGCAAGGGAGATCACATCTGCTACATCTCCGACCTCGGAAAGCTCAAGAAGCATTTCCCCGACTGGGGAATCACAAAATCCTTGGACGACATCTTCACCGAGATCGCCAACGCGATGAAATAAAATTTGCGTGGCGAAAATTTAATGTCAAAGGTTCCTGATGAATAACTTTTTCCGGAATTTTCCTTGCATGTGGCAGGCGCTGCTTCTGCTTTTCCTGTGCATCCTGCTGATGTTTTTCCTTGGGATCGCAAGCGCGGTTTTCACGTTCATTGTCAATCTGGCGCTTCCCGCTTCTAGGGAATACCATGCTTTCGTGAGCCTGTTTCTCAATTCCCTCCTTATGATAGGCTGCTTTGTTCCGCTGTGCATGGTTATCTTCCATATGACGGATTTTTCCTGCGAAAGGACTTTCAGGCTGGAGGTCGTTCATCCTGCAATGATAATTTCGCTGATCGTTTACGCGGCGGGTTCTTCAATTGTGCTTTCGGATGTCGACAACCTTACCAGATGGATCTTTCCGCTGCCGCATTTCCTCGAGAAAATTCTTGATAGCATCTATTCGAGCAGGACAGGGGCTTTCATCCTCATGGTGATCATGGCGCCTATCGTCGAAGAACTTCTGTTCCGTGGAGTGATCCTCGGAGGTTTTCTGAAGAATTACTCGAAGAGGAACGCCATAATATTTTCAGCGTTGCTTTTTGCTTTTTACCATCTCAATCCGTACCAGCTTGCCGGCGCATTCGTCGGAGGAATTGTCCTTGCCTGGATATTTGCCGAAACTGAATCACTGCTGCTGTGCATTTTCCTCCACGGTCTCCTGAATTTAGCGGCATGGACATGTAAGTTTATTCCATTGCCTTTCAGTATTCCCGGATTCAACGCGGGGGATCCATCAGCTAAAGTTGAATTCCAGCCTGTCTGGTTCGATATGATCGGAATTTTTCTCTTCATCTCCGGACTCTGCCTGATCTCAATATCCATGAGGAAGTATTTCAACAGTAGGACAGCCGAGGAACGGCTGAAATGACTGCCCCGATTGTGGATTGTATGTTTGGAAGCCTGCCTTCACGGTATAGCAAAAAATCCAAAGGCGTATCAGTTAACCCCGTATCATCTTATGAAACGGATGCGGCATTTCCCGGACTTGGCAATGGTGTCAAGTTCATGGTGGTCGGATGTAATAAGTTCAGCCCTGTAGTGTTTTGCCAGCGACACCGCGAACGCATCTGCCATCGACAACTTGTTTTTTGCCTTTATAAGCCCGACCTCCGTGATGAATTCAGTATTCAGGTCTGTCGATACAGCGAGGCCTATATTTCCCAAATCCGAAAGAACAACTCTGGCTTCATCCTCGCCGGATTTCCTGACAGCATCATAAAATACTTCGCATAAATTGACGGCATGGATAGCACAGTTGCCCGGATGGTTGTCAAGAATATCGCATACAAATCCGCCACCTGTTTCTTCACGGAGAAATGCGATGATGGCGCATGCGTCAAAAACGTATTTTATTTGGGGCATTTAGACCTCTAAGGGTTCGCTAAAAAATAACTTGGGTATTTGCTGGCGAAGATTTCGGATTGATTATCATGGTGCGAAAGAGGAGCATATCTGAAGATATCCGACGATTGAGCAACGTGATAAGCGGCCGGAAGAACGCCAGCCCTTTGGGACGGGAATCCATGCATTTGTCTTCTTCGTTGCTTCACCCTTCGCGTATGCTCGATACGCTCAGGGTTTGCGCCTAAAATAAAAACGCCTGTATCTCCCGTCAAATGCCCAAGTTATTTTTTAGCGAGCCCTAAGGACTTTTCTGCGGATTTCATTCTGGAAAATTCTTCAGAGGAGTGCAGGGAATTTCTGTATTTCCCAAGAATTTTTCTTGGATTGGACTTTTTCCCGGCTTTTGTCATATTGCGCGAAGCAAGAAAGTCTAGGAAATCGACCGCCTCCTCAAGCTGTTGAGGAGCGAGGTTATGTATTGCTTTTTCAATTTTCAACTGTGTCTGTGTCATGATATTCATTTTATTCACCCATTCGCAAGTCTATCATTTGCAGTTTGAAATTCAAGCAATTATCCGCGAATTCCGCATTCCTGTCAGTTCACTCCACTCCCGCAATTGCCGTAACCGACTTCTCCGGAACCATCATGAAACTTTCCGTCAAGGTGAGCCCCAGCTTCTCAAGCTCGAGTGTTTTGAAGAACTGTTTCTGGTTTTCAACGCCGAGATCACCATATCCCGGGCTGAATCTCATCCTGGTTAGCTTGAATCCGTCCTTTTTTGCGATGTTCGCACACATGAGGTTCATATGTTTCATCACCTCATCGGCTATTTCCGAGGCCGCTGCATCGACAATCACGGCTTCGGACGCCCGGTTTTTCGTGATGAGGACGTTTGTCTCATCGGTTATTTCAATTCCGACGGTCGCGGCCATCATTACGACTTTTGAACTGTCTTTCATTAGTTTTGCGAGACTCGCACTTTTGAAGACGGTTCCGTCTGAAAGCGTGATCTTCTTGTCGGACTTGCTTTCTATGTCGAGGAACCTATATACGCCTTTGCATTCGCAGAGGGACATTGCATAGCCCATGGTCTTTTCAAAAAGTTCGAGGATCCGCTTGTCCAATTTGGTCTTATGGACATTGAATTTCAGCCTTGCCAGGATGTTCTTCCTTGGCGGTTCGACATGAATGTTTTCAATTCTGTGTATTTTCAAGTCCATGAAATTCCTTGATGTAAAACAGTATTCAGGACTGTTTTACTTCACTGCAATTATCGCAAAATGCGTATGGAAGCTCCTTAGAGGCATGATCTTTACCGCCAGCCTGAGAAAGGACAGGAAAAAGTTTTTAAGCAAACCCATGTTCCTGTTGTCAGTTATGCGGTAGATCACCTCGACTTTCTTGAAACCTATGCCGAGCAGCAGTTTCCTGAGATGCTCGGGATTGATTCCAGGGGAATAGACGTTGTGGTATTCGGCAAGGTCCTCGGTGGCGGAGGAGAATCCGTGCTTTCCGGAAAACCTGATCCTGTAATATACATGGTAGAATCTGTTGAAATAATAATTCGGATCGTGGTCCGTGTAAAGAGTGCCCCCATCGTCCAGGATCCTGTAGCATTCCCTGAAAAGTTTTTCATGGCTCAAGAGATGATGGAGCAGGGCGTAGCAGGAAACGCAGTTGAATTTCGAGCCCGTAAACGGCAATTTTTCGGCATCGCTTGCAAGAAGATGGGCCTTGGGATAGTCGGCCTTGACTTTTGCCATGAGATTCTCGCTTATGTCGCAGCCTGTGCAGAACTTGAACTTGTCGCATGCGAGCCTGAGAAGATTTCCAGTCCCTGTCCCGATATCGAGATAGCGTCCGTCTCCGGAATTCTGGACGGCCTTGTCAAGAATGGCGCGGCAGGCTTTTTTCCGTTCCTCGTTGAATATGCTCTCGTTGAGATTGTATTTTTCGGGTGTGATGGAATTATACACCTCCCTGTTGGCCTTCTTGATTTCAGATGCCAGATCGCGGTTGTCCATATGATCCTTTCCGAAAAAACTGCGGTATGAGAAACACTGGTGGGGAATATAACAGGACAAGCGGATTAACACAAATCCAGGTTTATCTTCTTTTCGGCATGAAAAGATTTATCTCGGCTAGGCTGAAACCCGCCTGCCTGATGATTTCAAGATGATAGGTGAAATCTCCGGTTTCAGAGATGAGATGCGCATCGGTTCCGATTGAGATTGGAACACCGAGTTCGA
>JBAQUG010000266.1:0-17955 GCA_049297395.1 Victivallales bacterium
GATCCGGACAACCAAAAGCTCGTCCAGCCGGAATTGATTTTAAACGCTCAAATGCCGTCGGGGCATTACGAAATAACCTGGATTGATGCCGAAACCAACGCAACATTGCGTCGCACGGTTTCCAATCAGTTTCCCGCAGGGGCGGCCGCACCGCAACCGTTTCGAACATGCCAATTACTGCTCATCCAGATATTGAAATAGATGTGAACAGCAGTTATTTAATAGGAGGCAGAATTGCCTCCTATGTTTTATCATGAAAGGGATTGAAAATGACAGGAAGAGAGAGGGTTGTCGCGGCGTTGAACCACAGGATTTCGGACAGGGCTCCGGTCGATTTCGGAGGGCACCGTTCCTCAGGCATCATGGCCATCGCCTACAATAAGTTAAAGAAGGCGCTTGGTATCTCCGCCGGTGACATCCATGTCTACGACGTGGTGCAGCAGCTTGCCGTTATTGAAGAGCCGGTTCTTGACGCCCTGGGCGTTGACACCATCGAGATGGGACGCGGGTTTCTTCATGACGCAAAAGACTGGAAGGACTGGGTTCTTCCGGACGGGACGCCCTGCAAGATACCGTTTTATATCAACATTGAAAAGAAGGGGGATGACTGGCTGCTTTATGGTGCTGACGGTACGGAATTGGGTGTCCAGAAGAAAGGCTGCCTCTATTTCGAACAGACGGCATTCCCAATGGAGATGGTTGACTTCGAGCATGCCGATTTCTCTGAACTGCGCGCACAGCTTGGCAGGACGATATGGGCCGGCGTGCCGCATCCTGGTGCTCATCTTCCGTTGGACGGGAAGGGGCTGCGTGAGATGAAGGACAGGGCGGAGAAATTGAGGGAATCCACATCGCGGGCCATAGTCGGTCTTTTCGGAGGCAATCTTTTCGAGTTCCCGCAGTGGCTGTTCAGGATGGACAGCTATTTAATGTACATGGGCCTGTATCCTGAGAAGGTCGAGGAGTTCACCGAGGCGCTCTATAGGATCCACCTGGCTAATCTTGAAAAATGGATGGGAGCTGTCGGCCCTTTTATAGACGTGGTGGTTTTCGGTGACGATCTCGGGAGCCAGTGCGGTCCGCTGATCTCGCCCGCGATGTACAGGAGATTCATCAAGCCATACCATGCCAGGCTCTGGCGGAGGGCGAAGGAACTGGCGCCGGTGAAAGTGTGCCTGCACAGCTGTGGCGGCATTGAGCCGCTGCTCGGTGATCTGATCGACGCCGGACTCGATGCAGTCAATCCCGTACAGATCACCTGCGCCGGCATGGATGCGGAACATTTGAAAACCCGTTTCGGGAAAGATCTTGTCTTCTGGGGTGGCGGCTGCGACACCCGCAATATTCTTCCATGCGGAACTCCGGAGCAGATCCGCGCCCATGTCCGGCATCAGAAGGAGATTTTCGGAAAGGATGGAGGTTTTGTTTTCCAGCAGGTGCACAATATCATGGCCGATGTCCCGCCAGAGAATATCGTCGCGATGTTTAAACCCTAAGGGTGCGCTAAAAAATAACCTTTACATATGCTGGCTGGGATTTTGGATTGATTGAGGCAATTTCAAAATTGCCTCTATTGAGCTGATTACTTAAGCTGGTGTTCACGGCTTCAGCTTGGAGCAGAAGCCCTTGATCCGTTCAACCGACTTCTGGATCGTCTGCTCGGAACATGCATATGAAAGGCGGATGTGTCCTTCAGCGCCGAACGGCTGTCCGGGAATTACTGCGGTCTTCGTCTCGCTTAGCAGTTTTCCGGAGAAGTCCCAGGAGTTGAGCCCGAATGACGAGATATCGCAGAAAATATAGAACGCCCCCTGAGGCCGGATGCATTTCACGCCGGGAATTTCGCTCATCAGCTTGTAGATCATATCCCTTCTTTTCGCGAAAGCCAGTCGCATAGTCTCGACCGGGGCCTGATCTCCTTTCAGTGCGGCAATGGCGCCGAACTGCGCGAATGTCGTAGGATTTGAAGTCGTGTTGCTCTGGAGGGCGCAGATCCTGTCTGTCAGCCATTTCGGAGCCGTCAGATATCCAAGCCTCCATCCGGTCATCGCATAGGCCTTGCTGAACCCGTTGACGGTGATGGTGAGGTCGGAGATCTCCTTGGAGAATGAAGCGATGCTGGCATGCGGGAACTTCGCATCATATGTGAGTTTCTCATAGATCTCGTCTGAAAGGATCATGAAGTTCTTTTCGACTGCGAGTTTCGCAATTTTCTCAAGAGTCTCCTTCCTGTACACTGCGCCGGTCGGGTTGCTTGGCGAGTTCAGTATGAGGAGCTTGGTATTTGGGTTCACTGCGGTTCTGAGTTTTTCAGGATCGAGTTCGTAGTTGTTTCCGGCGGAGCAGGGGACTATCACAGGCGTTGCCCCGCTGGCCTTTATCATTTCCGGATAGCTGACCCAGTAGGGGGAGCCGAGGACGACTTCGTCGCCAGGTCCGCAAAGTGCGGCAATCGCGGAGAAAATGCTGAATTTCGCGCCAGGTCCCACGACGATCTGTGCGGCTGATGATGGAACATTGTTCTCCCTGATGAATTTTTCCGCGCATGCCTCCTTGAGATCCGGCCTTCCACTTTCGGGAGTATATTTTGTCTCGCCCCTGTTCAAGGCTTCAATGGCGGCGTTCTTGATATGGTCGGGAGTGTCGAAATCGGGTTCTCCGGCACAGAGGCTCAGGACGTCCTCGCCTGCCGCCTTCATGGCTTTTGCCTTTGCAGTGATGGAGAGAGTTGCGGACAATTCAAGACCGCCCATGGTTCCCCTGGTGTTTTTCAGATCTTTCATTTATATCCTTTTTCAGCTAGGAAATCCTTGATTATCCTGCTCAGGTTGTTCTCCTGGATCCTGATTATCTTCATTTCTCTTACGGCGTTCTCGGGCGAATCCGAGGCATGTGCGGTATTGACCATCACATCCTGTCCGAACTCCTTCCTGATCGTACCGCTCGGAGCCTTGGTCGGATCGGTCGGCCCAAGCACGTCGCGGATCTTCTTGACTGCCTTCTTGCCTTCATAGACCAGCACCATTGTCTTGACAAGACCAGGTTCGTTCAGCTTGGTTTTTGGACATGTGTCAGGACGTAGTCCGGACATGAACTCCACGATCTGCGAGAACTGGTCGTCGGCAAAAGGTACGCCGACTATTTCTGATAGCTTGGCGGCGGAGTTTTCATTGAGTTTGACTTTCAATTCAGATTCCAGAAGGGTCTTGGCCTTTTCACCGATCTTCGGTGCCAGCTTCTCCCTCAGCACACCTTGTACCGGGCCATAGAATTCGAGGGCTTCTGAGACGGTCATCTGATAGATCTTGGTCGCGATTATCCTGAGACCTGTCCGGCTGAACATGTCGATGATGTTGCCAGGCTTGGAACTGGGATAGCGCCAGTTGTCCGGCTTGATTATCACAAGAGTGCGCTCTACGTCGGTCTTGTCGTCATAGTTCATGTCGATCATGTTCGGATGCGCATCTGCGAAGTCCGCAAAGAGCCTGAGCTTTTCGACCGCCAGTTCCTGGTCGGGGGGAAGGAGTACCGCCGGCTCGAAATATCTGAGGCTGCCATCCCTGTCGAAAACCAGGTCTGCATAGGTGTCGCGAACCGTCTCTCCGGTTATCCTCATTTCCCCGGCGCCCCTTGATTCAGGGGAAAGCCTTCCGGCGATGGAATAGAGCTTGGAGCAGGCGTTCTCACCCTTGAAAAGGAGCATGAGCACCCGCCTTCTTGCGCCGTCGCCGCCGGGAGTGAAATTGTTCAGCACGTAGTCCGAAAGGAGGTCTGCGGCCTTTGCTGAAACAGTCTTTTTCAGGATGGCCGCATACTTTTCGGCAAGCTCCTTCGTGGGGTTCAGCATCTGCGCGCCGACAAGTTCGAGATCGGTCCGCGAAAGAAGCCTCGCGATGACTCCTCCGGTGCGGGATTTCAGGATAGTGTACGGTGTTATCAGCACATATGAAAGTTCAACAGCCATTTAGATTTCCTCCAATAAAATGCGAAATCAACAGTTTTTTCATGACAAAGCGGCTTTCAACGTAAAAAAAAATGTGCCCCGGCCAATTCTGGCATTTTCTTTTTAGTACGGATTAAGTAAACGATAGTTTACTGAATACGTACAAAGATAGCCTCTTTATCCGGAATTTCACGGAAGATCATGATTATTTTCCACCGCTTTTTCTCCGAACATCCTCAGATAGTCCCTGCAGCTTTCCAGCGACATTTCGGCAACGAGCGTCCGTATGTCCTCGAAATCTCCGGAATTCGACTTCATTACAGCCGATATATATTCTCTTCTCCTGGCAGGAGGGATGATGACTACAGGATATCCGTGCCTGATGAGGATCATGTTCATAAGAAGTCTTGCAACCCTTCCATTTCCATCGACAAATGGATGTATGTTCACGAATTCAGTATGCAGATCGGCGGCGGCGGCGACAGGGTGGTTCTTTTCAATCTCCGGAACCCTGGCAACAAGATTCCTCATAAGCTCCGGAACCCGCCCGGGAGACGGGGGTAGATAGTCGGTTCCGCTTATGACAACTTTCACGGATCTGTATTTGCCGGCGTTCCCCTCGTCTATTCCATGATAGAAAACATGGTGCAGCTTCCTTATGGCGTCCTCGCTTATTCCTTTCGAGAAAGCGGCATCGTACAGCAGGCTGAAAGCTTCTGCATGTCCTATGGCCTCCAGATGATCCCTCATAGGCTTCCCGGACACCGTAAGCCCGTCCTCGACGACAATCTTCGTCTCGGTCTCCGTCAGGGAATTCCCCTCGATGGCATTGCTGGAATAAGTGAGTCCGATACGGTAGTATTCCCGGAGCTGCGCCAGTTCTGTTTTTTCCAGCGGACGCAGGGATTTTATTTCCTCCAACAGGGAGGATATTTTCTCTATGGTTGATTTATAGTCCATACCCATTCATCCATCAATCCATCCTTCATAGCAGATAGTCACTGAACGAACATGATCCAGTGAATATTTACTTCTGAAGAATATTGATTGACAACTTAAAAATTCAAAGTTCAGGCGGTCATCCGTTCCTTGGGATGATCCTTTGTCTTGGACTTTTTCTTCAGCAGGGGCAGGGAGCCTTTTACTGTTTCAGCTGTGATCACGCATTCTGTGATTTCCGACTGTGACGGCACTGAATACATGATATCGAGCATGAGCGCCTCAAGTATGGATCTTAGCCCGCGCGCCCCCGTCCCCTTTGTGACCGCCTTGTCGGCAAGTGCGATAAGCGCATCATCCTCAAACACAAGCTTCACGTTTTCCATTTCCATCAGTTTTACATACTGTTTGATGAGGGCGTTCTTGGGCTCAGTGAGTATCCTTACAAGATCTTCCTTGCTCAACGGAGTAAGATCCGTCATCACCGGCAGCCTGCCGATGAATTCAGGAATGAACCCGAACCTTATGAAATCCTCCGGTTCGGCGAGACGCAGGACTTTGTCGCTGTCGACTGAGATCTCTTCCTTCTTCTGTTCCTCGACCTGCCTGAAACCGAGTACATGCTTTCCTATCCTTCTGCGGACGAGTTTGTCGAGTCCGACAAATGCACCGCCGCATATGAACAGGATGTTGGAAGTGTCAACCTGTATGAATTCCTGATGTGGATGCTTCCTTCCACCCTTGGGAGGTATGTTCGAAATGGTCCCTTCAAGCATTTTCAGGAGAGCCTGCTGGACTCCTTCGCCTGAAACGTCCCTCGTTATCGACACATTCTCGGTCTTCCTGGCGATCTTGTCTATTTCATCTATGTATACAATTCCAATCTGGGCCTTCTGTACATCGTAGTTGGCCGCCTGGAGAAGCCTGAGGACGATGTTCTCCACGTCCTCTCCGACATAACCTGCTTCAGTAACGGTTGTGGCATCTGAAATACTGAATGGAACGTCGAGAAGCTTCGCAAGCGTCCTTGCAAGGAGTGTCTTTCCGGATCCGGTCGGTCCTATGAGGAGGACATTGCTCTTCTCGATCTCAACATCGTCATCCCTGTTGAAGGTCGATTTGTTCTTATGGCATACAAGACGCTTGTAGTGGTTGTGGACTGCAACTGAAAGGACCTTCTTTGCATGTTCCTGCCCTATTACATACCTGTCAAGCTCCTCCTTGATCTTCTGAGGGTTCGGGATCTTGAGAGGAGGTATGGCCTGCGGAGTTTTTTTCTCCGTAGTCTTTTCTTCATCCTTGTACATCCCCATGCATATTTCAATGCAGTTCCGGCAGATGGTCGAACCCGACGGGCTTGATATGAGCGGGCCGGCTTTTTCTGCGGGCTGCCCGCAGAAGGAACATCTCGTCTTGCTCTGGCTTATTCTTCGGTCATTCATTATAATTGTGTCTTCTTTTATTTCTTTGTGAAAACGTGGTCTACTATTCCGTATTCTTTCGCCTCTTCGGCGGACATGAAGAAATCCCTCTCCGTGTCAGATGCGATTTTGGCTATGGTCTGTCCGGTGTGATGTGCGAGGATCTTGTGGAGGCAGGTTCGCAACCTGAGGATCTCCTTCGCCTGGATGTCGATGTCCGCGGCTGTCCCCTCGGCGCCTCCCCACGGCTGGTGGATCATGATCCTGGCATTCGGAAGTGCGTACCTTTTGCCATTGCTGCCGGCGCAGAGAAGCACCGCGCCCATGCTGGATGCCTGCCCAAGGCAGTATGTCTTGATCCCGCATGTGAGAATCCTCATTGTATCATAGATTGCAAGTCCGGCGGTGACCGAACCTCCGGGTGAATTTATGTACATGTCGATGTCCTTCTTGGGATCTTCCGACTGCAGGAACAGAAGCTGGGCGACTATCAGGTTCGCTATATTGTCATCGACCGGAGTCCCTAGAAGGATGATCCTGTCCTTGAGAAGCCGAGAGTATATATCATAGCCTCTTTCGCCCTGACCGGTCTGTTCTACAACCATTGGTACAAGCACTGACATTATTTGATCTCCTGGATATTGGATTGTTACTTTGAGGTGTCGGCGTTTTTCACGATGAATTCTGTGACCTTCGCCATCAGCATGTCCATGTGGAGATCTTCTATCCCGCCGCTGGATTCAATCTGGTTCCTGAAATCCTGCTCCTTCACGCCGTAGTATTTGCTGATTCCCTGGATATGGCTGTCAAACTCCTCCTTCTCGACGGTGATCTTCTCAGCCTGCGCGATCTTGCGGAGTATGAAGTACCTGCGGATGCGGTCCGCTGCGGATTTCTTGGCTTCAGCGAGGAACTTGTCTTTTTCAGTCTTGAATTTTTCAACGTCGGATTCCTTCTTGACCTCCCTTGTGGCGATCAGCCTGTATTCCTTCTGCTCGGCTTCGGCAAGTACGGCAGGAGGAAGCGGGAAATCTCCAGTTCCGGCAATAAGTTTTTCGAGAATCTGCTTCTTTGCTTCGGCGTCGGACTTCTGCTTCTCCTGGAACTCAAGGCTTGCCTTGATCCTGTCGGTGAGTTCCTTCATGTCCTTGGCATTCAGCTTCTTTACAAGATCCTCGTCCGAGCTGACAGGAACCCGTCTCTGGATCTCCATCACTTTTATATTGTATTTGACCTTTTTTCCGGCGAGTTCCTTTTCCCTGAAATCAGCAGGGAAATCAGTGTCAAGGGAACATTCTTTTCCTATGGAAACACCCTCAAGCACCTTGTTTATTCCGGGAATTATCTCGGGATCGGAAATCCATGCCCAGGTTTCAGGCGTCTCAAGGAGCTGTTTGATTTTTGCGGCTGAATCCTGTGGAGCCTCGAAATCGGACTTGTAGGAGATTTTTACCATGTCCCCCTTGGCCGCAGGTCCGTCGATCTTGCTGAAATCGCCATAGAGATCCCTGAGGTTCTTGATTTCATCGGAAACCTTGTTCTCGGGGATCTTCACTTCGGGAGGGGATATCTTCAATCCCTTGTAGGATGGAATATTGAATTCAGGGGCGACGTTGAACACTATTGAAAATGAATATTCCTTGCCGGCTTCCAGCTTCTGGGGTTCCGTCTGGGGGAAAGTGTAGCTTATCACATCAAGCTTCTGCTTCTCATCGGAGTTTATCTTCTCAAACGCGGCGGTATAGAAGCTTTTCATGGCTTCGGACTCTATCCTTGGCATGAAACGGTTCCTTATGAGGGGCGCGGGTGTCTTTCCGGCCCTGAAGCCGGGAACCTGCGCGAATTTCACGAATTCCTTCACCATGGAATTGATTTCCCTGTCCACCGCATCCGCCGGCACTGTGAATTTGACGCTCTTGATGCATGGTTCCGATCCGCTGATCTCCGTTTTGATGGAATCTTTAAGGAGATTTTCCTGTTTTGATGTCATGTAATTTTACTTTCCTATGCTATTCTGATTGACTGAATATTTTATTATGGAAATTAACGCGATGATACGGGGCCTGTTTGAACAACCGAGTAACTGGGTTAAAATTCCAAAAGTCCGTAATATATCATGACACCTCTCTTATTCCAGCGGATTTGAGTAAGGATTTATATAAAAAAGGGGAAAATGCAGTTTTTTGATTATTTATTTTGACATTTGTTCTCTTCAAAGGTATATTTTAGCTTTAATTTACGATAAAAATTATAAAAGCAGGGTTCATCTATAATGGCCGGAGTACCCAAATTAATAATACTGTCCGAGCAGTTCAGGGGCAAGAGCTTTGAATTGCTGAACGACAAATATTCAGTTGGCCGCGTCGATCAGCGGGAAATCTGCATCAAGGATCCGACAGTCAGCACCTATCATTGTGAATTCATCAAGAAGGGCAACACATATACCCTCAAGGACTGCCAGAGCACGAACGGTACGCGTATCAACAACATACCGATAACCGGTGAACAGGATCTCCAGAGCAGCGACATCCTGCAGATAGGTGGAGTCGAAATCCTCTACGACTGCGAGGACAAGACCGTGACCACAGCCTTGAAAACCCAGACTGGAATCAATCTCCAGGGCGCACAGGTCGGAATTTCAACAATCAAGGAAATGAGCAATTTCTCTCCATTCGCATCGAACAAGAAAGGCGGAAAAAGCCAGAAGCTCATGATAATAATCGTGGTGCTCCTCGTCATCGTCATTCTTGCTCTGCTTGCCTATCTTATAAACCTGATGTTCTTTAAATCAAATCAGCCGCGCACGGAGATTCCAGGACAGTTTGAACAGGTCCAGGTGTAATAGCCTTGTATTTTTATCCTCGTATCCCTTACTGGCGGGACATTTATTTTTCCACGTATTTTCACGGAGTTAAGCATGAACGACAAGAACAAAGATTACAATAAAGACAACTATGTGAAGGATGAGAAGAAGAAATCCTCCACTCCGCCTTCCGCACCCGTAAAGAAGTCGACCCCCCAGGTGGCCATATTCGTCTGGCTCCTTATCTTCCTCTCCCTCGGAGTCCTCTTTGTATACAACCACAACAAGAAGGAATCCATAGAGTGGGACCAGTCCATGTTCGAGAAGGAGCTCGCGTCCGGGAACATACAGACGGTGAACCTCTCGCCTGAGAACGACAGGGTCTTCTATGTCGAAGGCAAATACAAGTCGTCGGTTCCGGGAGAGGCGGCCCAGGCTGAGAACGGCGAGATAATGTACAAGACGAAAATAGTATATACCGAGAAAATAGATGAGATGCTCAGGAGCCATGCCGCGATTGTCAGGAAAATCGACAACAAGGATCCCTGGTTCAAGAACCTGGTGATCATGATCCTTCCGGTGATCCTCATCATAGGCGTGTTCTATTTCCTTTTTTCAAGGCAGATCAAGATGGCCGGCAAAGGCGCCATGCAGTTCGGCAAGAGCAAGGCCAGGATGATCCTGCCGAGCGACAAGAAGGTTACGTTCAACGATGTCGCAGGCGCCGACGAGGCGAAGGAGGAGACCAAGGAGATCATCGACTTCCTCAAGGATCCCCTGAAATTCAAGCTGATCGGCGGAAGAATTCCCAAAGGCGCTCTCCTGATGGGCCCTCCCGGCACTGGAAAGACCCTCATGGCAAAGGCGATCGCCG
The DNA here is from genome assembly GCA_049297395.1 of Victivallales bacterium. GTDB lineage: Bacteria > Verrucomicrobiota > Lentisphaeria > Victivallales > GWF2-50-93 > GWF2-50-93. The sequence continues at coordinate 9,981 of JBAQUG010000266.1, forward strand.
GAGAAGCTGAAGTCCCCTTCTTTTCGATAAGCGGTTCGGATTTCGTAGAAATGTTTGTCGGTGTCGGTGCAAGCCGTGTCCGCGACATGTTCGAACAGGCCAGAAAACATGCCCCATGCATAATCTTCATAGATGAAATAGATGCCGTCGGGCGTTCCAGGTTCAGCGGTATCGGCGGCGGACACGACGAAAGGGAGCAGACCCTGAATGCGCTCCTCGTCGAAATGGACGGACTCGAGACGCAGGAAGGCGTAATAATAATCGCCGCGACCAACAGGCCCGATGTCCTCGATCCGGCGCTCCTCAGACCCGGCAGGTTCGACAGGCAGATCGTACTCGACCTCCCTGACATAAAAGGTAGAAGGCAGATTCTCGATGTCCATATCAAAGGTATAAAGATCGATCCGGATGTCAATCTCGACACCATCGCCAGGGGAACTCCCGGATTCAGCGGTGCGGATCTCGCAAATCTCATCAATGAGGCCGCCCTTCTCGCGGCAAGGCTCGATAAGAAAGCCGCAGGAATGTCGGAAATGGAGGAGGCGCGCGATAAGGTCCGCTGGGGCAGGGAACGCAAAAGCAGGAAAATCAGCGACAGGGAAAGAAAAATTACAGCATTCCACGAGGCGGGACATACGATTGTCTCCCTCCTATGCCCGAACTCCGAACCAATTCACAAAGTTACAATCATACCCAGGGGAATGGCATATCTCGGGGCCACCATGCATCTTCCCGAAGAAGATCGTTATACTCAGAGCAAGTCCGAACTCGTTGACGAACTGGCTGTGCTCATGGGCGGACGGTCCGCCGAGCAGATCGTCTTCAATGAAATCACAAGCGGCGCCTCCTCCGATATAGAGCAGGCAACTAAAATTTCAAAACTCATGGTCTGTACATTCGGCATGAGCCCGAAGATGGGCACGATGCAGTACGGCAGCCGTGAGGGACACATCTACCTCGGCAGGGACATTGTCAAATCTGAAGGTTTCAGCGAGGAAACAGCCAGGGAGATCGACCTCGAAATAAAAGCTCTCATTGACAGCGCCAAGAAACGCTCTGATACGATTCTCACTGAGAACAGGGCTCGGCTCGATCTTCTCGCAAATAAGCTTCTGGAAGTTGAAACTCTTGACGGTGTCGAAGTCAGGAAGCTTCTCGGGTTTGAAGAGAAGACAGCCATCGTACCAGTGGCTCCAGAGGGCAAGATTCAGGCTCCAGTCCTGGAAATCAAAACTGCTTGACTTTGCGTTACAGTTAGTTGATTCATATTCCGCAACGCGGATTAATGTTATAGCATAGGGTTGCCCGAAAGGGCTACCCTATGAAATATCATACCAATCAGAAGTTTCGCTGAAAGCGATACATAAAATCAATCCCAGAGATTTTGTTTGTTGGATTCAACATCATGTTTTATTATTCATCTCCTTTGGCGAATCATTTTGCATGGATTCGTCATTCCTATAAACGAGGTATGTCTTGAATATAATAATAAGCAATTTGCGAATACCAGTTGAGAAGGACAGCATAGACGAATATCTGAAAGCCACTTCAGTAAAACTGAAAATTCCAGAGCCTGATATAAGCTTCATAAAGATACTGAACAAGTCGCTGGATCTGAGCAATCACGAACAATTCTACTACGGTATTTCAATAGCTGTAAATGTTCCCGACAGCTACGCCAACGAACAGAATTTCCCCCTGTACGCCGTGAAAGCAGAGCCGGTCAGAAAAGTGAAAAATACCAGCGAACGGCCTATGATAATCGGGTTCGGACCTGCTGGCATGTTCGCCGCCCTCGAGTTTATTGATCATGGAGTTAAACCTCTGATATTCGAGAGAGGCAAAAAGATAGAAGACCGCGATGTCGATGTCCAGAGATTCATTAAGGAGAGGACACTTGATCCGGAATCAAACATCCAGTTTGGTGAAGGCGGCGCCGGTTCGTACTCGGACGGAAAGCTGTTTTCGAAAATAAATAATTCCGCATACGCCAGCAGGGTTCTGGATACTTTCATAAAGTTCGGCGCACCTGAAGAAATTGGATATATCGGCAAGCCGCACGTTGGGACCGACGTATTGTGCAGGATTGTCAGCAACATGAGGAACTATATCCTCGAAAGAGGCGGCGAGATACATTATTCCTCGAGAATAACGGATCTGCTCGTGTCGGACGGCAAGGCTTCAGGCGTGGTGATAAACGGGGAGAAGGAATATCGTTCGTCAAGCATCTATCTTGCGGTGGGGCATTCTGCGCGTGACACCTTCAAGATGCTTCATGAAAAAGGCATTGCGATCGAGCAGAAGCCGCTTTCTGTCGGCGTGAGGATAGAACATCCTGTCGAAGTCATCAATCTTATAAGATATGGCGATAAATATAAGGACTTTTCCGGAATAGGGGCTGCTACTTATTCCTTCAACCACACCAATCGAAGAACAGGAAGAGGGGTTTATACATTTTGCATGTGCCCCGGCGGTGAGATAGTGAACGCTTCATCTGAAAACGGCTTGATGGTTTTAAACGGCATGAGCTGTTCGGGCAGGGCGTCGGCGTTCTCAAACTCAGCTCTTGTCGTGCGCTGCCATACGGATGATTATAATTCAGCGGATCCTTTGGCCGGCATCGAGTTCCAGAGGGATATCGAGAGAAAAGCTTTTAATGCGGCTGGTGGTGGATGGAAAGCTCCTGCTCAGAACCTGACGGATTTTATATGCGGAAAGGTCTCCGACGGATTGAATAAGAATTCGTTCAAGATGGGAACTTCGTCTGTTGACATGAATGGGATTTTTCCGAAATTTGTTTGCGAGGAACTGTTAATTGCATTCAATGCATGGAAGGTGGACTATCCATTATTTGTTTCAGATCATGCTATACTGCTGTCTCCAGAGACAAGAACCTCATCCCCTGTAAGAATCATACGCGATGAGAATTTCGAATCAGTCAATATGAAAAACCTGTATCCGATAGGTGAAGGTTCCGGCTATACAGGGGGAATAACGAGTTCGGCAATCGATGCTGTAAGGGCCGTAGAACGCAGCATGTCGAATAGATAATCCCCGCACTGGCGAAATTATTTGAAATTGAATAGTCCCATGGTCATGCTATATTCTGTTTGCCGTGTATGACACATTTCCTAAGTCCAATCCATATATGAAAAAACGTCATGGGAATCAAATTTATTTTACCCTGAGAGGGTTATGATAACAGAGAATACGACTTATGAAGCCCAGAGTATACATAGAAACGACAATTCCAAGTTTTTACTTTGAAATCAGGACACAGCCTGACATGGTAGCCAGGAGGAATTGGACTGTCGACTGGTGGAATCATTGCCGAAACAAATTCGAACTTGTTACGAGCCTACCGGTCATAGAAGAACTACAAGATGGAACTCATCCCAATAAGAAGCATGCACTTGAATTAATTTCCAAAATACCGCTTCTGCCTATTGAAGACAAGATCGGGGAAATAGTAGAAGCCTATGTTTTACAGAAGCTAATGCCAAACGATCCTAAGGGCGATGCTCTTCATCTTGCTCTTGCGTCGTATCACAACTGTCATTTTCTTCTGACATGGAATTGCTCTCATCTTGCAAATGCGAACAAGTTTGAGCATATTAGGCATATTAACACTTTGCTCGGATTGTCTGTGCCGGTCTTGGCCACTCCAAACGAGCTTATGATTCTCAAGGAGGTTGAAAAATGAAAAAGGATATTGCAGTTCAGGAAGTACGGGATACGAGATCCAAGATTTCTGCCAGATATGGACATAGCACGAAGCGGCTCATCGACCATTACAAGAAAATGGAGAAAAAATACAGCAGCCGGCTTATTGTAGACGATTCAAGGCATCTTGTAAAGGCATGACGATATGGTTAACCGAAAGGAATCTTGATATTATAAATTTTCGTAACGAAAATTTATTTTGATCCCAAAAATTTATCTAAAGTGATTTTCGACAGACGTTTCCCTGCTTCATTGCCCCACATTAATCCGACTTTCGCAGCAAACCACAGAAAATAAAATACGCAAGCCTCGTCAATAGGCAAAATGAGGAACCAGGGCTAATCTTTTATGTTTTTGCTGGCTGTGAATCGAACATTTCATCATGCTTAATGAAGAACCACATGATGTCCATAAGATTTTTGCTGTCTATCTCTATCTGTTCTTTGATTGGGTAGATTGCTGGTTTATTATCTGTGTCGTGTCCAAATACAGGATGATAAGTGCCGACACGAGCCTTCTTCACTTCAAGTTCGTCATGCCTTTCTATGTCACCTGCTGTTAATGCGGCAAGCGATTCCCTTTCGAGCCTGTTGTAATCCTCGCACTGTTCATTGGTCATTATGCATGGCACTGCATATAAAGGAATCCGGTGCGCTATGGGATCTCTAAAATTCTTCGTCTCCGTGTGCCATTTTTTTTTGGTTTCAAGAAATTCGACAATGCATTTCCCGGCAGGAAGAGCCTTTATAAACTCCTTTTTGAAGAGACCAATTCGTCTTCGATCTTCTGATTTATCCTCTGAAACTCCGTTAAAGAGGTTCATTTCATAGGCAAGTACCCAAGCTAAATTATCCAATGCGCCATGCAGATGAATATAGAATGAATTCAGATGCATTCCTAACTCAGACACGGTATTGCGCCGGGCAATTTTGTGGAAGATTGCAGTCATGGGGCGCATGCCGCCACCTTGGTAACCGTTAAGGTTGACAGCTTGATGCTAAAAATATTTTTGCAAATTACGTGACATGTACAAATTTAGTAGACGGCAAAGTCTACTGAATTTGTACCTGAAGCGAACTTTTGATCAGAGATCCATGTACCAGATCATTTAGTTTGGCGCATTTCCTGACAATTGCGTCGGCTTCCTTATCATCAGAGATGGAAGACAGATCAATTTTGAAGAGCCAGCACAGGTCTTCGTCGAGCAGGCGCCTTTCCCTGAAAATCTGGATGAATAAAGGATCAAAAGAAGACGGTTCATTTTCAAAAGGACTCTTGGAGGTGATGACCATGAGGGCGCGTCCGGCAAAATCAATAAATTCCTTTGACGCAGGAATGGCTTCGCAGGAAAAACCGCCATTGTTCAGATATTCAGCCATCCTGATCTTCCTGTCGGCCTTTTTCATGATGGATTCCGCAATTTCCTTCCGGCGTAGCGAGTCGCTCTTTTCCGGCCTGCCAGCAGAATCATTCACAATTAAGTCCCTCATTGCGGAATCATTCAACGTGATGAGTCCTGATTCGGCGAGTTTCAGCATCGCCTCATAATTCGACCTGGTGACGACGTTCAGTCTTGAAACTGGGGTTTCTCCGGAATATTCACGCAGTATTGAAATGATATTTTCAGCCTGCGTCTCCTGCCTGTCCTGGATGATCACAAGGGCTTTCACTATCTGTCCAGAAGGCCCTATATCCGCCTTGAACGAGAAAATGCCATCATTGAAACGTACCAGAAGATCCTGGCGTGCGCACTCATAAGGAGGAGCCGCAATGGTTGTTTCCGACAAGCTTTCTTTTTGTGTCTGGACAGGTGTTCCGGCCGCATCCAGGTTCCTCTTGTCTGCGTATTTCGCAAAATCCGTGCCGAGAATTTTCTCAAGCCGCTCCATGAACTGTTTCCTTGAGGTCTGGAGATGGAGATTGTCAACGGAACTGTCGGGATCCAGGACTCCGGAGGCAATCTCCTTCTTGAAGTCAAGCGTTGCAAGCATCCTGTGTTCAATGGTGTTTTCCGCGATGATGTTGATCACGTTCACGCTGTTCTTCTGATGCTTTCTCCAGGCGCGGGAAATCCTCTGTTCAAGCTTCGCGGGATTCCATGGCAGGTCGAGATTGACGACAACGCTCGCCGCCTGGAGATTAAGACCAACCCCGCCGGAATCAGTGGAGAGGAAGACGCGGCATTCCTTGTCGTTCTTGAACCTGTTTATCTCCTCACGCCTCAAATCCTGCCTGACCGAGCCGGTATGAAGAGTATACTTCGTGTCCTTGCCTTCGAGCCTCTCCTTGACAAGGTCCAGCATTCCGACCCATTCCGAAAAGATGATCACCTTGCGGTCCGGCTCATCCGACCAGATGTCGTCAAGTATCTTGAAAAGTTCGTCCACCTTCGGCGCATCCTTGATTTTCCTGTCAAGGATGAATACTGAATCGCAGAGCATCCTCATGCAGGCGAGCAGACGCTGGAGCTTCTTCATCTCCTCCTCGCGGAGAGGTCGTTTCTGCGCAATTCGCAGAAGGATCGAGACCTGGTATTCGTTCTCGTCGTACCTTTTCCGCTGCTCTAGCGTAACTCCGACGAAATAATTATTGTCGATCCTTTCCGGGAGCTGTTCGCTTATATCCGTTTTCCTCCTCCTGATCATGACGGGCCTGAGCTGTTCATGGAGGAGCCTCATATTTTTTATCCCGACAGTCTTTCCTTCCCCGTCAAAATCGTAGAACTGCCTGTTGAACCTGAACAGGCTTCCGAAAATCTTCGGGTTCACAAACTCGGTAAGGGAGAAAAGTTCGTCTATCCTGTTTTCTATCGGCGTGCCAGTAAGCACGAAGGCATAGTCGGAACGGAGTTTCTTCACCGCAGACGCAGTCTTTGTCCTCCAGTTCTTGATCCTCTGCGCCTCGTCCAGGATAATCACGTCGGGACGGAGAATCTCATTGATCTCGTGTTCGTCCCTGACAATCTGCTCGTAGTTCAGTATGAAGAAAAATGTCTTTCCGCACTCGTAGGCCGAGAGACGCTCTTTCCTGCCACCGGCAACAATCTTCAGAGGCAGATCCGTGAACTTCCTGATCTGCTCCTCCCATTCAGACTTGAGGGATGTCGGACAGACGATGAGGGCCTTGGACACTCCACTGGTTTCCTTGAGCAGCTTGCAGGCGGCTACAGCCTGCACCGTCTTTCCCAGTCCCATTTCATCAGCGAGCATCGCCCTGCCGGTGAATGCCAGGAAAAGCATTCCCTGGACCTGGTAGTCGTAAAGTGGAAATTTCACAATGTCCGCTGATCTTCTACCGCTTTTTATTTCGTCAAGGAATGATGATTTCCTGAGTTCCAGCTCGCGTTTCCGTGCGAGTTCGACGGCATATTCCCTGACTCCCCTGGAAATCCTGATGCTTTTCCGGATATTGTCGTCAACCGACTGGATTTCCCTGGAAAAAGCCATAAGAGATTCATCAGAGGGGCGGTTGAGATCGCCGTTGGCATCAAAAAACTTCGAAATGAATTGCATTGTTTTTGCTTCGCGTCTCTCCGGAACCTGTGCTCTGACCTGTGTTGCGAATCCGGAGTGTTCGAGGAATATTTCAACAAACGGAGACTTATCCCTGGATTTGATTTTTTTGTTTTCCTTGAGCAGTATTTTTTCGATATGCTTGCAGGTGCCGAGGAAGTTCTTCTTGAAATCGGGGCATGTGCAGAAATTTGCCCGTGAATCCCGCGAGCGGAGTTCTACGGTATATGAAGTTGGTTTTTCGCTATCTTTTCTTGATATGGTGTAATCGGCAAATATACCAGGAAAACCATCAAGCTTTTTGACCGTCATATCCTCGGTCTCGGCGCGGTGCCTCCTGAGCCGTATTTCATACTCGTCGTCGGTGAGCCATCCGGTCGTCTTATGGAATTTCTCTTCAGTCTGCACGCTTTCTTTATCTTTTTTCCTGAATTTCTTTTTCATCTTTGTCCTGTTTGTAAATATTCACTGAACGATCCGCTTCGGCGGATTCAGTGAATATTTACCCTGAAACCGCCTTCTTCAATTGATAATTCCGCCAAAGACGGAATTATTTGAAATTAACTGTGTACATGCTATCTTTTGGCAGGAATGGAAATCAAAAATACTATTAACCTGAAAGGGTTATGATAACAGAAAATAAAATCAGACATGTGGCTTCTCTTATTTCCAGCAAATTCAAGCCCAAAAAAATAATTCTGTTCGGTTCCTGTGCAAAAGGAAAAATAACCAAGGACAGC
>JBAQUG010000267.1:0-26017 GCA_049297395.1 Victivallales bacterium
GCGTCCCTCCATTTCCTTGCATTCAAAACGGAAGCCCACCCATTGAACTTCCTCGCATGGAGTTATACCTTAGACATGGTGTAAGAGCAGGCAAATTAATCCGCCGCGATGAGCGGCTTGGTCCAACAAGACGATTTTCATGACTTCTGTTGTCTCAGGCAGCGGAACCATGAATCCCGATCCTTTAGGTGGGGTCTTGACATTGGAAGCAGGCGTGACTGTTCCGTTGATCGCAGTGCCGGATCCGTTAAATAGATTCGTCAACTGGACAGCCTCGCCAGCTGACGCGGTCATCTTCGAAAGTGGAGCGGAGAATTTTGCTCACTCCGGTGTAACGGTCATGGCAGACGTGACTCTTACTGCGAACTTCGCAGCCGAGGAGACTGCGGATCTCACATTGGACGCTGTTCCGCCATTGAGCGCCACTGTTGGTACGCTTCCTGTATTTCCCGGAGGTCCTGTTTTTAATGTGGAAAAGGGATTGGAATTCCAGCTCATTGCGATTCCTGTAGCGGGGAATCGTTTTGTACAGTGGAACATCACTGGTTCAGCGAACATCGGCAACATATACAGCAATGACACCTGGGCAGTCATCAATGGTGATGCCACGCTGACCGCAGTAACATCGACAACAGCGGACGTTTTTGCTGGAACCGAGCCGAGTGGCGCGGGTACGGTGGAATCGGGCGGTCTCATATCTGCTACAGTAGATGCTCCGTATGACATCACGGCGACAGCAGGAGCGGGATATGTCTTTACCCATTGGGAATCCACGGGCGGGGTGACGTTATTTGGTGATACCGGATTACAGGTGATTACCATACAGGCTACCGACAATGGAACGGTGACTGCCCACTTCACGGTTGCCCAGGCGGGACTGCATATGTCCTCGTTGCCTGCTGTTGGCGGTACGACGGAGCCTGCGACTGGAATGACGTTGGTTGATACTGGATTTGACATCCCGATAAGCGCGACTCCTGTTTCCGGCTACACGTTCCAGAACTGGAACTGCAGCGCGACCGGCGGTTCATTAATCGCCAGCCTGCTCAGTCCTGACACCACCATAAACGTTATGCCTGGGGATACGGATGTCTTCGCCACGGCGCTGTATGCACCTTCCTTCCAATGGGCGCAGCGTTCGGAAGGCGGATTCAGCGAACCGCGCAGCATCAAGACCGATGCTGCCGGAAACGTATTTGTGGCAGGCGTCATGAACGGCAACGCCAGCTTCGGGCCGTTCGACCTGACGATGGCCGGAACGCAGGACTTCTTTATCGCGAAATACAATCCATCCGGTACCTGCACGATGGCGATCAATCCTGGAAGAAGCACCTCGGACATAACTCCCAAGGGCATAGCTGTCGATGCAGCTGGAAATATCTACGTCGGCGGAAGCTTCACTGGCGATGCAACAATTGGAGGCACCATGCTTCCCGTCACAGCAGACTCGTGCTTCGTGGCGAAATTCAATTCAGCAGGAGTGCTGCAGTGGGTCAGGCATTTAACGGGTATCAAAATCGATGGCACTGAGCCAATTGACTGGCCGATAACATCTGAATGGCTTGTCGCTGATGCGGCTGGAAACGTGTATGTGACCGGATCTTTCATTTCGCCTGCCATTTTTGAGATAATCGGCGAGGACTTCGCCAATCCCGTAGGCTCCAACTATAATGTCTTCCTGGCGAAAATTGATACATCGGGCGCATGCCAGTGGATAAGGACTGCAGCGACGGATGGGGTGGACGTGAACGGACTGGCGCTTGCTGTCGCTCCTGATGGCAGCGCAGTGGGAATTGGCGGGCGGGTGGAGGGAGTTGGTGATGTAAGTTTTGACACCTTTACCGTCACCGGCGACCTTAATCCCAGGATGTTCATTGCGCTTTATGATGCGGATGGCACCTGCCAGAATGCATTAAACTCGACCGGAGGTTCTTCGGCATCACTAAGGGCCATGGACTTCGATGCGTCCGGGAACCTGTACTTTGCAGGCACAAATGAGGGCCCCATCAGCTTTGCCGGCGCGGAGCTTGAGGGCGATGTGATCAGCAATCAGGTGAACATCGGAAAGATCGGAATTGGCGGTTCGGTATGGATGCAGCAGCTCCCACCGGCGGACGCGAACATCAACATGTCGCTGGCGGTTGACAATCACGGCGATGTACTGGTAACTTCCTTGCTGGAGTTCAACACGTATCCTCTAGGAGTCCGCTTCGGCGACATATCGCTCTTCGGTGCCGATATCGGACTTTATCTTGCGAAATACGATACGAACGGAGATTGCCTGTTCGCGAAGAAGGTCATAGCCACTTCCTCAGGAATTGACCGTGCCTACGGAATGGACGTTGATGGAGGCGGGAACTGCTACCTGGCCGGAACGATAAACATGACTCCCGTAGATCTGGACGTGGAAAACTTCATGTCTACGGCCGACATGTTCCTCGCGAAGCTGCCGAGTGCGGACAGCTATGCGAACCTGACGCTTGCCCTCGGAACTGCCGACAGCGCGCAGATAAGCCCGATGGTCGGTACCATGTCCGTCCTGAAGGGCGAACCGTTCAGAGTATCTGCTGATATTAGCAAAGGTTATCATTTAATTGGCTGGTCCGTAGATTCCGGCTCTGCAACCATCTCGGGTTCCGACACCTTTGAGGCAACCGTGACACTCGCCGGGGATGCGACCGTCACGTTGAACGCTTCTCTGAATACTGGCACTTTCTATTATGTCAATATCTATACAAACGGACAGGGGAGTGTGTCTCCAGACGGGATGATGCAGGTGTATTCCGATGAATGGAAGGAGATCTCTGCGACCGCCAATCCAGGCTATCATTTTGTGCAATGGGTTCCCGACGGTTCAGGCGTTGCTCTTGGCAACGATAACCTTCCTAATACACGCATCAGGCTGACAGAATCTAATCGGAATGTCAATGCGACTTTCGCGGCAGACGGTGCGGCATATACGCTGACGCCTGCCGTCTCCGGATCCGGAACCACTTCGCCTGAGCATCCTGTCCTTGTAGGTGCAGAAGAGCCGCGCTTTATCTCGGCGGAAGCCGGAAACGGATATCATTTCGTCAACTGGACTGTCACATCCGGAACTGCGACATTTGTTGACAGCACCTCGCCAGAGACATATGCCACACTGACGGAAAACGCGACCATCACTGCGAATTTCACACCCAACACCACATACTATAATCTTACTATTGTATCAGACCCCACCTTTGGCGGGACGAGCAATCAAAGCCCCGTAGTTGTTGCGGCAGGCGAACCTTACAGGATCAGCGCTACTGCAAATGACGGATACCACTTCATCAGCTGGACATCGCCAGCGAATGCGACGTTTACAGACCTGTATATGCCTACAACGTATGTCAGGCTTACCGGTGATGCGACGGTCACTGCGAACTTCGCAACCAGCCAGACGGCGTTCATTACGATGGCCGCATCCGGTGACGGTACCGTAACGCCGACAGGACGGACCGCCTTCTCGGCCGGCGAGACCGTACAGATCACGGCAATATCGGTTCCTGCGATCAGCTATTTTGTGAATTGGACCAGTACGGACGGAAGGGTCACGTTTGCGAATGAGGGACTGCCCCAGACCACTATTACTGTCTATGGTGACGATACCGTGACCGCGAATTTCGCACCTGCCGCGTCGGTAGATCTTACTATGTCAGTTTCGACTATGGGGGACGGAGATACGTCGCCTGTTCCTGCTGGAGATCCGGCTCAAGCCTTTCCGGCAGGCGATCCGATCAATATCGTGGCGACGGCAAATGCCGGAAAAAGGTTTACAAGCTGGACTGCTTCCGGAGCTGGAACTGCATGGTTTGTCGATACGTATTCCCCTAATACGATGGCTTTTGTGACTGGCACAAATGTTGATATAAAGGCCAATTTCGCTGGTCTGACTACATTGACCGTCACAACCGAGCCCGAAGGGGCCGGGACCGTGACCCCTGCGGCACCGCAGGAAAATGTTGTCCCAGGTAATTGGACGGCGATCACCGCGACACCTCTCAGCGGCTATGAATTCGTAGGATGGCAATGGGACATGTCGGATTTTGACATCAGCGTGACTGACCCAGGATTGGCGAGTACAATCGTCAGCATCGGCAAGCCCGCGACGATCACCGCCGTATTCAAATATTCTGCCGTGACCCTGAACATGGCGTCTCTGCCGGCATTCGGCGGCACGACTGATCCTGGTACTGGACCTGCACTTTTCACCAGGGGCATCGACATGCCGATACAGGCTATTCCAGTTTCGGGATGGGTCTTCCAGAACTGGGACAACATTGTTACCGGCGGAACCGGTATCGCAGATCTGACCAGTCCCTCGACCTCGGTAAGCTTGAGCCTGACAGAGGACGAAGCGAACGCCACCGCCTTCTTTGCGCCGGCGTTCCAGTGGGCGAAACGTTCGACCGGCGATTCTAACAACCAGCCTTACGGCATAAAGATCGATGCTTCCGGCAACGCCATAGTCGTAGGCTCGATGTCTGCCAATGCCACCTTTGGGACAACTTCACTAACTCTAGTCGATGTGCAGGACATCTACATAGCAAAATACAATTCAACCGGTACCTGCACGATGTCTGTTAATCCGGTCAGTAGCGATATGACGATCTTACCCAGGTCTATGGATATTGATTCGTCTGGCAGCATATATGTTGCAGGCGACTTCGAGGGTATCGCTACATTTGGCGCCACAACTCTGACAGCCCCTCCCGGCGGTTCGCATTACGTAGCCAAGTTCAATGCGGCAGGCGCAGTCCAGTGGGCGATCAAGATCAACGATGTCACGTTAACCTCGGAATGTCTTGCAGCCGACAATCTGGGGCACGCCTACCTGACCGGATTTTTCATGACGACTCCTCTTACCATCGGGCTTGAGACTGTCAATTCTGTTGGAGCGTTGGAAAATGTGTTCCTTGCCAAGATAGACGGTGCTGATGGTGGATGCCTGTGGTTACAGGGCATCGGAGCAAATACAGTTTCGGCGGTCGGTCTGGCTATTGCAGTAGATGCAGCTGGAAATCCTACTATCGGCGGTGCCTTGAATGGACTTGGGCAGATAAGCTTTGGGAGCATCACGCTCGAGGGCGGAATGGACTCCAGGATGTTCGTCGCCGCATATGATACGAATGGCGACTGCATGCTTGCCACGAACTCCACCGGTGGAGCCGCGACCATAAGGGCGCTAAATTTCGATGCGGCTGGAAACCTATATTTTGCCGGTACCAACTTCGGTGCAGTCAGTTTTGGCGGAATCAGCCTGCCCGAAGATTTTTCGGGAGTTGATGAAAATAATCTCGGTAAGATTGATAACAGCGGAACGATCCTTTGGATGAATCAGTTGCCTATGGCCGACATGGGTGGCAACATCGCGCTCGCAGTCGACAGTTCCGGCAATGCATTTGTGTCAACCCATTTTGCTTCCGGGGCAGGCGCCAGTTTTGGCACCTTCAGGCTTTATGATGGTCTCGACGGGCTCTACCTTGCAAAGTACAATGGGGGCGGCATTTGCCAGTTCGCAAAGAAGGTTATAGGTCCGCTTTCCGGGGATCCCCGCCTGTATGGCATAGACGTCGACGCTAATGGTAACTTGTATATGACCGGACGCATTGAGTTTGAAAACGTAAATCTCGACGTTGAAACGTTTCTTTCCGCTGGTGTCGACACATTCATCGCCAAGATACCCGGTGCGGACAGCTATGCATACCTGACACTTGCCATTGCTGCAGCCGACAGCGCAGATCTAGGCCCGATGATCGGAACAATGTCCGTGCTTAAGGGCGAACCGTTCAGCATATCCGCCGAAGTTGCCAAGGGCTACCATTTCGTCAACTGGGCTCCTACGTCCGGCTCCCCTGCAATCACTGATGCCAACGCACCGGATACGACAGTGACTCTCACCAGCGACGCAACTGTGACATTGAACGCTTCGTTGAACACTGGCACATTCTATTATCTTTCAATGAATGTAATTGGCAGCGGTTCCACTTCTCAGCCATGTATAGTCTATTCTAATGAGTGGAAGGAGATCTCCGCTACCGCTTCGGCAGGCTCGCATTTCGTGGGCTGGACGAAGGTGGGCGGAGCCAGTTTTGGGAATGCGAGCTCGCCAGAGACCAGCGTCAAGCTGACCACTGATGCGACTGTGACTGCGAACTTCGCAGTTGACGGTGCATCATACACGCTGACTCCGGCGATTTCAGGATCTGGCTCCACTCAGCCTGCGCATCCAGTCCTCGTGAGCAGCGGTGAGCCCATGCCCATAACTGCCGAGGCCGGTGTCGGCTATCATTTCATTAACTGGACGGCTGGCGCGGGCTCGACCATAGTTGACGTAAATTCCCCTGAGACCTATGCGATCCTGACGGCAAACGCAACCATTACCGCGAATTTCGCGCCGAATACCGCATACTATAATCTTACTATTGTATCCAGTCCGACTTTTGGCGGAACCACCAGTGAGACTACCGTGGTTGTCGCTTCCGGTGAACCCTGCCAGATCAGCGCGACTGCCAATTACGGATACCATTTCACTGACTGGACGTCGCCTGCAAATACAACCTTTGTAGATGCGAACCTGCCGACTACGTATGTCAGGTTGAGCGGCGATGCAACTGTAACTGCGAACTTCGCAACCAACCAGACGGTGTTCCTGACGATGGCCGCTTCCGGCGCGGGTACCGTCACGCCTTCTTCGCGGACAGCCCTGTCCGTCGGAGAATCCCAGCAGATCACTGCGATACCAACGGATCCGTTTGCTACTTATTTCGTGAACTGGACAATGTCCGGCAATGCGATTATTGAAAACACCGGGCTCCCGCAGACGAACGTAGTGCTGTATGGGGATTCGACCGTCACTGCGAACTTCGCGGCGGGCGGATTTGCTAATATTACGGTTTCAGTAGTGCCTGCGCTGAGCGGGACGACATTGCCTGCCGAGGTTGGTGGGCCGTGGCCGTACGGCAAGGGAGAGGCAATAAACCTGGAGGCCTATCCTGAGGCCGGTTTCAAGTTCCTCAACTGGTCCATAAATTCCGGAACTGTGTCGATAGCCGATGCAAATTCCGCATTAACGACCGCCTATATGACCAGTAATGCCTCGATAACCGCCAATTTCACGAATACCACGACGTTGACGATCTCTTCATATCCTGAAGGCGCGGCAACGCTGGTTCCCTCATCACCTCAGACTGTCAATACAGGGGAATTGACAGAAATCTCAGCCGTGGCCGGCAGCGGATATGAATTCGTGGAATGGATCTGGGATATCTCGGATCCGGAAATCTTCGTGAATGATCCGATGTCCGCGAGCACTACTGTCAGCATCACCAGCCCAGCGACCATCACCGCAGTCTTCAGATATACGCAGGCGATCCTGCATATGGCGTCATTGCCTGCACTCGGTGGAACGACAAATCCTCCGGCGGGGACGAGCGCGATAGACAGGATGGTGGATGTTCCGATTTCCGCGATTCCGATCGCAGGATACACTTTCCAGAACTGGAGCAGGCCTGATTGCTTTGGCCCCGGGATTATGGATCTGACAAGCGCAAACACAATCATAAATCTTGACGACCTCGACGACGAGGCTTTTGCCACCGCCATTTTTGCGCCTTCCTTCAAATGGGCGAAACGTTCGACAGGCGGAATGAGCGCACCGCGCAGCGTAAAGGCCGACGCAGCCGGCAATGTGTTTGTCGCCGGTACCATGGCTGGCGATACCAGCTTCGGGAGCTTCCTTCTTCCCTGGGGTGGCGGACAGGACTTGTTCATTGCGAAATACAATTCATCCGGAACCTGCACGATGGCGATAAATGCCGCGTCCAGCATGTCGGACATATCTCCCACCGGCCTGGCGGTGGATTCAACGGGCAACATCTATGTCGGCGGTTGGTTCATCGGAGATGTGATGTTCGGGGCTACGCCTCTGACTGACAATGGCAATTCGCATTTCGTAGCGAAGTTCAATGCTGCAGGAGAGCTGCAGTGGGTGGAGCAGCTCGACCAGATCGCTACTACTTCTGAATGGCTTGTTGCGGATACGGCAGGGAACGTCTACCTGACTGGATCTTTCTCGATGCCAACGCTTACCATCTCAGGAGTGATTGTCAACCAGATCGGTATGAAAGCCAACTCGTTCCTGGCCAAGCTGGACGCTGATGGCAACTGTACGTGGATCAAGACGGCTGGCGGCAGCATCGACGTAGATGTGCTAAGCCTGGCTGTCGCGGTCGATGCGGACGGCAATACTGCGATAGGCGGAACCTTATCGGCTGGCATCGACGAGGTGAGCTTCGGAGATTTTGACCTCGAAGCAGACATGGCGAACTCCAGGATGTTCATCGCCACGTATGATGCATCCGGAACCTGCCTGAGTGCGATGAATTCCACCGGAGGTCCGGCATCCGCAGTAGCGTTGGATTTCGATGCGTCCGGCAACCTGTACTTCGCCGGAAAGAACGAAGGAGGCATCAGTCTTGGAGGACTTGATCTTCCAGACGACTGGCGTGGCGTTAATGAAGCGAATATTGGAAAAATCAGTTCTTCTGGGAATGTTGCCTGGATGCAGCAGCTTCAGAGCATAAGCGACAATGTCTCACTCGCCGTGGACGGATCGGGAGATGTCTTTGTATCATCGGCATTCGATGCTGCTCCGGAAGGGACAGCCTTTGGTGAAATAACCCTCTTTGATATGAATTCGGGACTCTATGTTGCGAAGTATGACGCTACTGGCGAATGTCTGTTTGCGAAGAAGGTAGTGTCCACCAGTTCCATTTCCGGGATTGACCGCGCCTTCGGGATAGACATCGACGCTAGCGGAAACCTGCTTATGACAGGCAGGATAACTGATCCTGACCCTGTGGATCTGGATGTGGATGTTTTCACATCCTCTGCAGATATCTTCATTGCCAAGCTGCCAAGCCCCGCCAGCTACACGAACCTGACACTTGCCCTTGGAACCGCCGACAGCGCGGACGTCAAGCCGATGGTCGGGACAATGGCAGTCCTCAAGGGCGAGCCGTTCAGCATATCCGCCGAGATCAGCGCAGGCTATCATTTCGTCAACTGGACGAAGAGCAGTTCGAATGCAGTGCTGGACGATCCCAACGCCCTGGAGACTACGGTGACACTCACCGGCGATGCGACTGTCACATTGAACACATCTCTGAACACTGCCACATACTATAATCTTACAATGGCGGTGTCTGGCAGCGGAGCCGCTTCTCCATCAGGTATAGTGCAGGTTTATTCGGACGAGTGGACAGATATTTCCGCGACTGCCGCCGCCGGTTTCCATTTCGTGAATTGGACAAAGACGGCAGGCGCCACTCTTGGCAGCGCGAACTCTCCTGAGACACGCGTCAAGCTTACTTCCAATGCGACAGTCACTGCGAACTTCGCAGCCGATGTTGCATCATTCACGCTTACTCCTGCAGTTACAGGCTCCGGATCCACTGAACCGGCGCATCCGGTGCTTGTTACCAGCGGGGAGCCAACGCTCATATCGGCTGAGGCTGGAGCAGGATATCACTTTGTGAACTGGACCAAGACCGCCGGGACAATAGTGGATGCCACCTCACCGGTTACATATGCGACTCTTACCGGCCCCGCGACAATCACCGCGAACTTTGTTGCGAATTCCGCAGTATACTGCAGGCTTTCCCAGGTCGCGAGTCCGTCATATGGCGGAAATGTGGACGCTGGCATTGTGACTCTCGATTCCGGCGAACCGCACCAGATCAGCGCGACTGCCGCTGCCGGATACCACTTCACAGGATGGACGGCGGTGGAGAACGCGACGTTCACCGATGCCTACGTTTCCCCCACATTCGTAAGGCTTACAGGCGACTCGACGGTGACTGCGAACTTCGCACCCAACCAGACGGTGTTTCTGACCACGGCTGTGTCAGGCCCTGGTACTGTCACGCCAACCGGACGCAATGCCTTGTCCGTCGGCGAATCCCAGCAGATAACTGCGGCACCGACAGACCCGGTGAATTATTATTTCGCAGGCTGGACGGTATCCGGAAGTGCTACTGTTGCCAACCCATTGCTTGCGAATACAAGCGTCGTGTTGACCGGAGATGCGACCGTCACTGCGAACTTCGCAGCCGCCTCAACTGCCGACCTCACGATGACTGTTGCAGGAAACGGGATGACACTGCCTCCCGATGGTCTGCCGATGACATACAACAAGGGTGAGGCGATAAATATTATGGCGATGCCTGATCCCGGAAACAGGTTCCTGTATTGGACGGTCATCTTGGGGAATGCGGCGATTGATGATGTCAATTCCGCAAGTACGAACGCTTATATCACTGGAAATGCAACGATCAATGCCACATTCTCCGATTCGGCGACATTGACGATGTTCACGGAACCGGCAGGTGCCGGAACCGTCTCTCCCGGAGCTACGCAGGTTGTCACTATAGATAGCATATATCCAATAGTTGCGACGCCTAACAGCGGCTATGAGTTTGTGGGCTGGAGCTACGACATAATGGATCCGACGATCTTCGTGGAAGATCCGCTATTGGCGAGTACCAATGCCAGCATCGGCAACAATGCTGAGCTTACCGCGGTGTTCAGGTACACGCAGGCAGCTCTGCACCTCGGAGTCCTGCCATCAGATGGCGGCACGACTGATCCTGCGGCAGGAATACAACTTGTCAACAGGATGGAACCGGTAGGCCTTACTGCGACCGCCGGCGCAGGCTATGCGTTCCAGAACTGGGACAATTTGGACATTATGGCTCCTATGGACATCGCCAGTCCATCAGCCAATATAATGATTGACACCTTTACAGATGAAGCATCTGTAAATGCGATATTCGCGCCTAAATTCCAATGGGCGCAACGTTCGACTGGTGATTCGTCCGAGCCGCGCGCCATCAAGACCGACTCGTTGGGAAATGCCATTGTGGCAGGCGTGATGTCCAATGATACTACCTTCGCCTCGATACCACTTTCTCTTCTCGGTGCACAGGACATATACATTGCCAAATATAACTCGTCTGGAGCTTTTGTGATGGCTGTGAATCCGGCCAGCAGCGACGGAACGATTTCGCCCAGGGCGATGGCTCTGGATTCGTCCGGCAATATCTATGTGGCCGGTGATTTTACAGGAAACGCGACGTTCGGAGCAACGACGCTGAACGGTGCAGGCGACTCTCATTTCGTCGCGAAGTTCAACTCCGCGGGCGTAGTGCAATGGGCGAAGCAGTTGAACGACGTGACCATAACTTCGGAATCGCTCGCGGTTGATTCCTCAGGGAATGTATATCTGACCGGTTATTTCACAATGATACCGCTGACGATTGATGCGCAGACAGCCAATCCTGTCGGCAATACGTACAACATGTTCCTGGCGAAACTGAATACCTCCGGCGCATGCCAGTGGATACAGAGCGCGGGAACCGACGGCATTGATCTGTACAGCCTGGCTATCGCATTTGATTCCTCTGGTAATGTGGCGCTTGGCGGAAGTATGCAGGGAGCTGGCAGTGTCAGCTTTGGCAGCTTCACAGTCGAAAGCTCTTGGGATATCAGGATGTTCATCGCCACGTATGATGCGGCAGGAACCTGTCAGGGTGCGATGAATTCGACCGGCGGAATGTTTGCGTCCATCAGATCTCTTGAGTTCGACAATGTCGGAAACCTGTATTTTACCGGTACGAACTGGGCAGGATTAAGCTTTGGCGGATTTAATCTGCCTGACGACGGGGCAATGGATATGGAATTCAATCTCGGCAAGATGGCTGCCGACGGCAGCGTCCAATGGATGAAGCAGTTGCCATTGGCGGACGTGGCCAAGAATATTTCACTCGCGGTAGATGATGCCGGGAACGCCTATGTTTCCGCCTACTTCAACTCCGCTTTCGGCGCCAGTTTCGGCACGATGAAGCTTTATGACGTTTCCAACGGGCTCTATATCGCGAAGTACAATACCAGCGGCATATGCTCATACGCCAAGAAGATAATTGGTTGCAATGCCGGGGATCCGCGCAATTTCGACATTGACGTCGATGTCGGCGGAAACCTGTTCATGGCTGGACGCGTTGGAATTGACAATGTTAATCTTGATGTGGACAACTTCATTTCCGTGGATTCTGATACCTTCATCGCCATGATTGCTGGTGCCGGCAGTGCAAATCTGACAATGGCGGTAGCGCTCGCTGGAACAGGTGCGGTTACCCCGGACGTCGGGACAACGGCCGTGCTGATAGGCGAGCCTATACACATCTCGGCCGATGGTGCGCCAGGATACGAGTTCACCAGCTGGGCGAAGACAGGATCAGCGACTATCACCAACGCAAGCGCTTCGGCGACTACCGTCACTCTGACCGGAAACGCGACTGTGACTGCGAGCTTCGCAAAGAAGGATGTCATCCTTACCATGGCGAAGGTAGGCGAAGGCTCTACGACCCCGGCGGTCGGAGACATTGCCAAGAAGGGCGCCACGGCGATTGCGATAACGGCGACGCCGGCTACCGGCCACCATTTCGTCGAATGGGAAGTCATATCGGGTTCAGTTGATATTGTTGATAGATTTGACGCGACCACCAGCGTGACGATGTACGAGAGCTCGACCATACAGGCGACATTTGAGATTGACACCTATATCGTCACCTATACAGCAGGCGCGAACGGTACAGTCGTAGGTACAACACCGCAGAGCGTCCTATATCAAGGCGACTGCACGCTTGTTACCGCGACGCCGAATGCCGGCTACTACTTCGTCAACTGGAAGAAGGGCTCGACAATCTTCAGTACTGATGCGGCGCTGACAGTCACGAATGTCACTGCAACAATGGAACTTGTCGCGAACTTCGCGATAAACACATATGCGGTCACGTTCACCGCAGGTGCCAATGGCTCTATAACTGGAACCAAGAATCAGACGGTCAATCATGGTGCCGACTGCACGGCGGTTACGCCTGTTCCGGCGGCCAACTACCATTTCACCGGCTGGACGGGTGACCATGTGGGGACAGAGAATCCGCTCACACTCACCAATATCACGGCAGTAACGAATGCAACTGCGAACTTCGCAAGGAACACCGCGACGCTGACAATGGCCGGTCCGAACGGCACTACGACTCCTGCGGTAGGGAGTTCAACCGTGGTGAATACTCAGACTGCAACGGCTATAACTGCGACAGCTGCCGCAAAATACCATTTCGTCAACTGGACAGTTACTGTCGGTTCGGCGACGATTGCAAGCGCCACTTCTCTGAGCACGACCGTGACGCTCACCGGAGCGCATGCTTCCGCGGTGACAGTCACTGCGAATTTCGCACATGACACGACCACGCTGACAATGGCGAAGACTGGAAACGGTACGACGAACTTGCCGTTGGGCGCCAATACCGTCGATAAGTCGGAAGACATTCCAATCGTGGCGACACCTGCCGCCAACAACCATTTCCTCAACTGGACAGCCGCCGGATCCGCGACTGTCGCAATTGCCGGCGCCGCCACCACGACTGCCAACCTCACAGGTCCGGGCATCGTTACTGCGAACTTCGCACATGACAAGGCGACCCTCGAGATCGCGATCACTGGAACCGGCACGACGGATCCTGTTGACGGAGCAGTTGTCGAGCATGACACCGCCACCGCGATACCGATAGTGGCTACTCCGGCTGCAAACTGGCATTTCGTGGAATGGAACATTGACTCCGGCGATGCGACTATTGCGGACGCCAATGCCGCATCCACTACAGTCACACTCGAGGGCGACGACGGTTCGGCAGTGGTCCTGAATGCGGTGTTTGAGCACGATACTGCAAATCTCACGATGGTTGCGAACGGCGACGGCACGACAACGCCTGTTGCGGGTGCATCGGTCGTCAATACCGCTACGGCAGTCAATATATCTGCGGCCAATGGTGTCGCAGGGGTCTTCACGAACTGGACAGTCACCGGCAATGCGACACTTGGTGCCGCTGCGACTACAAACGCAAATACTGTCACCCTCATGGGCAACGCTACGGTCACGGCAAACTTCTATGATTCAAGCAACGACCTGACTCCGCCTGCGGACGATAAACTTATTCTTGGAGAGCCAGAACTGGCGGGAACTTCCAAGGTCTACAAGATAGTCAATGTTCCTGCAGATACGACATGTCTCAAGGTCTGGACCGATGACCACAGCGGTGGCACCGTGGGTTCCGGAGACTGCGACATATACGTCAAGCCTGGAGAAATTCCTTCGACTAATGACTATTACATGAAGTCTACGAAAATCGGCTTTGATGAGCTCATTGAGATATCAAATCCAGTGCCCGGCGACTGGTATGTCCTTGTCTACGCATATGCTGATTATCAGGATGTCTTTATCAACATAGAAACAAGCAACAATGTCGTTCCGAAACGTCCTCTGACTCTGACTGCGTCCGACGATCTGTCTGACAAGGTAAAGGTGGAATGGACCGTGGATCTGCCTGACAATGCGGACTTCTACCAGGTCTACAGGGCGAATGTAAATTCATCGTCGCTTGCGGTCGCAGTAGGTGAGCCTCAGGCGGTGTCCGGAGACACCACGTACGTATATTATGATGAGTTCCCCGCAGGCACCTATAGCCAGTACTTCTACTGGGTGAAGGCGATGACCAACGACGATCCGCCGCTTTACAGTGCATTCAGCGATTCGGACGAGGGCAAGAATACCGCCGGTTCCGCTGAGGCCGTCATCAAGAGCGGCACTGCTGTTACGATCTCCGGAGTTGCTGGAAGCATCAGGAAATATAAGATAACTGTTCCTGCTTCATCGGCTACGGTACCGCTTTCAGTTCTTCTCGACATCAGGACATCGAAGGGGACAGGGGACTGCGATCTCGAAGTCCTGCGTGAAACCACTACCGAGCTGAAATACAGCCGCAACCCAGGCAATGCTGAAATTGTACGGTATGATCCTCCGACAGATGGCGCCACGTATGTCATCTCAGTGATAGGAAAGAGCGCCTACACCGGCGTGTCCCTGGTCGCCAAGCTCTATACGAAGGCTCCAGCGGTGCCCTCAGGCGTCGCGGCTTCGGACGGCACATATTCGGACATGATCATCGTTTCCTGGAAGGAGGCCCTGGGCGCATCGATATACGAGGTCTGGAGGCATGACAGCAAGATTACAGTAGTTGCGAATATTTCGACTACGGCCACCAAGATCGGTGAGACAGCCGACATAAGCTTCGTTGACAATTCCACGCTTGATGACACGAAGACCTATTACTACTGGGTGAGGGCGAAGGTTGCAACGCCGGGATATGTCAGCGCATTCAGCAGCAGCAATTCCGGATATATCACAAAGGATCCGGTAATACCGAAGAAGATGACCGCTTCCGATGCGAAGTATTTCGACAAGATCCTGGTGACATGGCCGGCGATGAAGGACGCCACCTCGTACCACCTGTTCAGGAGCGTGGACGCTCCCGATCCCCTGAATCCTGATCCGCTTTCCGCAGTCGAGATCAAGGTGATTGCCGGAGTGAATACGGCGAAGTCCTATTCGTATGAGGATATGGGCGACGGCCCTCTGGCCATCGGAAGCATATACTATTACTGGATAAAGACGGAGAACGCCAACGGCACGAGCGGTTTCAGCGCCTGGGATTCCGGTAAGCTGAAGAACACGGCGCCAGCATCTGTCGCCGCCAGCGACGGCACCTACTTCCAGTCAGTCAAGGTGACATGGGCAGCAGTCCCGGGAGCCACCACGTACAATATCTACAGGACTGGGGATGCGACACCTCCGGTTTCCGGAGGCGTAGATCTGATCGGAGCCACATTGGATGACAGCACCTCGTATCTCGATGTGATTGGTGCTGACACGACGAAGTACTTCTACTGGGTCGAGGCCGACTACCAGGCCATATACCAGTCGAACATCAGCACATCGAACAGCGGGTATGCGGCGGATACGACGCCTTTGACACTGCCGAAGCCGGTGATCAAGACTGTCTCCAAGGGAACGGCTGACAAGATCACCGTCACCTGGGGCGTAGTGCCGCTTGCCGAAGACTACTTCGTGTTCAGGAAAGGGCCTCTTGATGCGGACTACAATGAAATCGCCGCAGGTGTCACGGATCTGTTCTTCGACGATACTGATGCTGGATTGGTTGTTGGTACGCTTTATTCGTACTGCATACAGGCGAACAACAACACCACAGTTGCCGTGAGCGGTCTCAGTAGTCCGATGTCGGGATCCAGGGGATTGGATTCCAACAATGTGGCTGCTCCGGACGGATATACCGAAGTCGCGAACGGATCGAAGATGTTCGACTTCACTGTTCCCGCCGGCATATCAAGGCTTGTGGTAACTGTCGAGACTGTGACGGCCGATGGAGCCTGCGACATATACGCCAAGGCTGGTTCTTATCCGACTACTGCGATCTATAACGCCAAGGGTGCCAAGGTGGTGGCCGGAGCGAACACAGTCGATACCCTGACGGTCAAGAATCCTCTGGCTGGTCAATGGTACGTGCTGCTGAATGAGACAACGGCGGCATTTGATGCGACAATCACTATACGCCTGTACACGGCGACGAACATCATCATGACAACCGTTCCGGTGGACAACCAGGCGGCGCCTTTCAAGACGAAGTTCAAGGGCAGGGTGCTCGACCAGGACGGTGTCGGAATCAAGGATGTCCAGATGCAGGTCAGGAATCCGCTGACTATGATGACATACAACCTCGCGAAGAAGACCGATGTCAATGGGTACTGGACATATGACGCAACCATCGGTTGCGAGGGCGAGCACACGTTCGACTTCTTCATCGGGACATATCCTGAGGAAGGTCTCGCCAGCTGGACAGTGAAGACCAGAAAACTGCTCGGTAGCAGCGATACATACTTCGACATGTCAGAATATCTCACTGGTACGACAGTTGACCTTGCAGATGCCGCCACCATGGAAGGCATGGAGACCTATCTCAACCTGAGAAGAGGTAATGACGAGCTTGCCATTTTCGATCCTGACTATGAGGCGATCTGGCTCGAGGATACTATGGATGCATCGTCTTCCGACACGGAGATAACGGACAGGCTTGACAGCGGGCTCTATTTCCTGCTCTACGGATTCGAGGGTGCGGCATGCGGCAACGATTTGGCATCCGGCGCCTACGATGGGATTGGCTTCAACTTCACTGCAAGTCCTCTCCTGGTCCGTGTAGCTCCGGACAAAGTCGATGAAGTCATCGCCAACCTGCTTGATGCGGGTCTCGTGGACAATGTCTTCGTGTCCAGGGTCGTCGACGAGGACGGCATAGGTGTCGTCGTTGTCGGCTCCGTGAACATCGAGGGCAAGAACAGCGGACTGCTCTCAGCGAGCGAGCAGCTTGAGCTCCTCGGTAACATTGCAGGGAACAGCACCTTGACCGTCCAGCCCAGCTCGGAGAAGGCTGGCGACAGCATGATCTCGGTTGGCGTACAGTCCGACATCGACGGTGGCGCTGCCAAGTTCAATGTCAAAGTAGGTGCGTTCACGAAATAGATGAGGTGATAATTCCAACTAGAACGGGGCGGTTGAAAAGCCGCCCCGTTTATTTTTTGATGGTGCTAAGTTTCAGCTATTTCCACTATATGGTTTGAGAAAACAGGCACAGTATGTTAAATTACGCACCCTTTTAAAATAAAAACAAGAAACAAATAACTTAATATAAAAGAGGTTGAAAATGGATTACAAGGTAGCAGACATCTCACTCGCTGAACTTGGCAGGAAACGCATTCAGATCGCGGAGCACGAAATGCCCGGTCTCATGTCCACACGCGAAAAATACAGCAGGAAGAAGCCCCTCAAGGGCAAACGCATAATGGGCAGCCTCCACATGACTATCGAGACGGCGGTCCTGATCGAGACGCTCGTCGCACTCGGTGCGGATGTCCGCTGGTGCTCATGCAACATCTTCTCAACCCAGGATGATGCCGCCGCCGCCATCGCCAAGGCCGGAGTTCCCGTCTACGCATGGAAGGGCGAAACCCTCGAGGAATACTGGTGGTGCACTGAGAAGGCTCTTGCATTTCCGAATGGAAAAGGCCCCAATCTCATCGTTGATGACGGTGGAGATTCAACACTCATGATCCACCGCGGATTTGAAGCTGAGAAGAATCCGAAGGTCCTCGATGCGAAGGCGCATGGCGAAGATGAAAGGCAGTTGAACCTCATTCTCAAGAAGATCCTCAAGGAAGAGCCGAAAAGATGGCAGAAGGTCGTCAAGGAATGGGAAGGCGTCTCGGAAGAGACCACAACAGGAGTCCACCGCCTCTACCAGATGCATGAACAGAAAAAACTCCTTATTCCGTCAATCAATGTCAATGACTCTGTTACAAAATCCAAGTTCGACAACCTCTACGGCTGCCGCGAATCCCTTGCCGATGGCATCAAACGCGCCACCGACGTGATGATCGCCGGAAAAGTCGTCTGCGTCTGTGGATTCGGCGACGTCGGAAAGGGTTCAGCCCAGTCGATGAGCAATTTCGGAGCAAGGGTGATAGTTACAGAGATCGATCCCATCTGCGCGCTCCAGGCCGCGATGGCCGGATATCAGG
The DNA here is from genome assembly GCA_049297395.1 of Victivallales bacterium. Taxonomy (GTDB): domain Bacteria; phylum Verrucomicrobiota; class Lentisphaeria; order Victivallales; family GWF2-50-93; genus GWF2-50-93. The sequence continues at coordinate 18,574 of JBAQUG010000267.1, forward strand.
TCGCTCCCGTCGAAGACACCCTTGGAACAGCCGATATCTACGTTACCACGACCGGCAACAAGGACATCATCACGCTTGAACACATGAAGAAGATGAAGGATCAGGCAATCGTCTGCAACATCGGCCATTTCGACAACGAGATCCAGATGGACAAGCTTGAGAAATGCCCCGGAATCAAGAGGATCAACATCAAGCCCCAGGTCGACAAGTATGTCTTCCCTGACGGACATTGCATCTACATCCTCGCCGAAGGGCGTCTCGTAAACCTCGGCTGCGCCACCGGCCATCCGAGCTTCGTGATGAGCAACTCGTTCACCAACCAAACCCTCGCGCAGATCGAGCTGGCCACCAACAAGTCCCTGAAGCCGGGCGTATACCGCCTGCCGAAGAAACTTGACGAGGAAGTCGCACGCCTGCATCTCGAGAAGATCGGCGTGAAGCTCACGAAGCTTTCAAAGGACCAGGCCGACTATATCGGCGTCCCGGTCGAAGGCCCCTACAAGCCCGAGCATTACAGGTACTAAAAGCATGACAGGCCTTCCAGCCTGTTATCTAGAACTGGCGCAACGGCGACCGGGCGATTCAGGTAGGTACGTGCTTTCCTGTCCTGAGCTTGTCGAAGGAAGCATGTACTATCTTCGTTTCAGGAATGGGACAGGCTGAAGCCCTGTCTGCTATACGCATAATTACGTCAGGCGCTTCGGCTTGACCTCGGAGTGCGCATGCCCCGAATGCCCCCGTTTTAAGTGTCGCCGCCCTGCGGGGGCTTATTATCTTTACGCAATCATCATTTTCCCAAGGCTTACGCCGTTGGGCTACGTTATTACACCTCCTGCGGAGGCTATAATACAATATAGCGAACTGTATTTTTTTATTCAGCACTCGCAACGAGTGCTGGTTTCTGATACCGATATTGATTGCAAGGTTGAGAAGAAGTGATATTTGTTTGTTTTCCATTGCCGGCGAGACGTCAGCGCTCCACAAAAATATCAACTCTGTGCCTTCCTTGACTGACTCAAGCATCTTCCCGGCATCCTCATGCTACAGCAGCAGCGCGTATATGGTAATTCAATTGCCGTTGGTTCAGGGAATCCCCTGGCTATTCCTGTTGGAAATCCTCTTCAGATGCACTTGGAGCAGGGTGAGTTCGGAGGGAGTTACACCGTCGATCCTTGTGGCCTGGGAAAGGGTCGACGGCAGGATTTTAGATAGTTTCATCCTTGACTCGTTCCTGAGCCCTGTGACGGCATCGTAATTGAAGTCCGCAGGAATCTTCCAATTCTCCAGTTTCTGCAGGTTTTTAACGGACTTCAGTTCCCGTTCGATGTATCCCTGGTAATGGGCGGTAATTATCAACTGCCTTAAAATCCTTTTGTCCTCATTCTGTGAAATGTCAAGATCCGGAATAGGGAATTCGATTTTTGCGGAGACATCGCCTCCGAGTAATTTCAGGTGATCGAATATAGGACGCCCCTCATGTTTCTCCTTCCTGTACTTAGCCTCTGTTGCAGCCAGCCTATCCGCATATTTATTGAACTTTGCGAATTTCGCATCGGAGAGCAGGCCCAGCTCGTGTGCAATCCGGCAGAGGCGCAGATCCGCATTGTCCTGCCTGAGTATCAGCCTGTATTCAGCACGGCTGGTGAAAAGCCGGTATGGTTCTACGATTTCCTTTGTCACCAGATCGTCTGCCATGACGCCGATGTAGCTTGTATCCCTGCCGAACTCATAAGGATCCTTTCCGTTTGCGAATCTTGCAGCATTGAGTCCCGCTACAAGGCCTTGTCCTGCGGCCTCCTCGTAGCCGCTTGTCCCGTTGATCTGTCCTGCAAGGAAGAGGTTCGGCCATTTTTTCACTCCTAGGCCTCTACTGATCTGGTCGGGAAAGACGAAATCATATTCGATCGCATATGCATAGCGGGAAATGACGGTGTTCTCGAGTCCGGGAATGGAGTGGAGCATCTGCACCTGCACATCGGTTGGCAGGCTGGTAGAGATTCCGTTGATATAATACTCCTGAGTGAATTCACCTTCTGGTTCGAGGTAGAGAAGATGTGTCTCGTGGTGCGGGAAACGCACGACTTTGTCTTCGAAGGAAGGACAGTATCTGGTTCCAATTCCGGAAATTTTCCCGCTGTACATCGGCGATTTGTCGAGATTCGCCCTGATGATTTCCGCAGTCTTCAATGTGCTTTTGACAAGATAGCACGGCATTTCCTTCTTCAGTGCGCGGGGATAGGCGATGTCTTCCGGGAAATAGCTGAACGCCTCTTCCGGAGATTCGCTTTCCTGGACGATCATATTTGAGAAATCAATGGTTTTTGCGAGAATGCGCGGAGGCGTCCCAGTCTTGAGTCTTCCGAGGCGAATTCCGAGCTGTCCGGAGAGAGCCCTTGAAAGACCGGATGACGGCGGATCCCCGGCGCGCCCGCCGGGGAAGTTCAGAAGTCCGTAATGGAGTTTTCCGGAAAGGAATGTGCCGGTGGAGACGACGACGCTTCTGCATCTGAAAGTCTCCTCAAGCCTCGTCTTGACTCCGCAGATATTGCCGTTTTCAACGAGGAATTCCGTGGCCTCCTCCTGGTGGATTATGAGGTTTGGCGTGTTTTCCAGCTCGAATTTCATCGCACGCTGGTAACAGACCTTGTCGCACTGGGCGCGCGGGGACCATACGGCAGGACCTTTTCCGCGGTTGAGCATCCTGAACTGGAGCGTCGCGGCGTCGGTGATTTTCCCCATGGCTCCGCCGAGGGCGTCGATCTCTCGGACGACCTGTCCCTTGGCGATTCCACCGACCGCAGGGTTGCAGCTCATCTGAGCGATGTGATCCATGTTGATCGTCAGGAGCAGTGTCCTTGCGCCGAGACGGGCTGAAGCCAGCGCGGCCTCGCATCCTGCGTGGCCGCCGCCGATCACGATTACATCATAATTGTATTGTATTGAAGACATGAAGTATTCCTGGTGACCGCTAATTTGTGTTTTTAAAGTTCATATTTTAAAATCATCGAGGAACTCCGAAGCCGGACATGTACTTGTTACAAACAGTCGGTCCCTTGCACGGGTGCAGGCGACATAGAGGAGATGCCGTTCTGTATTGTAGACTTCCTCCAGATCACTCTCATCGGAAACGGTTTCTATGCGCTCCTGTAAGGGAATTATTTCATCGTCACATGCCATAACAAACACAGCGCGGAACTCCAGTCCTTTGGCCAAATGCATAGTGCTAATGGAGACATGTCCCGAAGTTGTTGCAACGTTCTCATCCAACGTCTTGAATTTTAGTCCTGAATTGGAAACGGCCTTGCGAGCGCGTTCAAGCTCAGTATCGGAACGGACAAATACCCCTATCTCATGAGGCGCAAATCCTTCCTTGCCAAGCTCCTCTAACCACTTGCCTAAAGCCTTAATTTCCTCATCCTGGCTTTTAAAGGTCTGTATGACAGGAACTGGACCATTGAAGACAGATACAGTTCCTCGGCGGTCCTCCTTGTTGCCGTCAACATCATTCAATTCCGGATCGAGAAGCCTGTCCGACTGCATCCGGATCTGGTGCGAAGTCCGGTAGTTGATTTTTAAAGTGCGTGAACGACCTCGGATATCAATTCCAAGGGATTTCCAGGAAAAGGGTGTTTGGAAAATGCGCTGTCCAAGGTCTCCGGCAAAGAAAAGACCATTTGGACGCTTTCCAGCTAGAGCAGCAAGGAATCGTAATTGTGCAATTCCGACATCCTGCGCCTCATCTACAACCACAAATTCATAAGGCGGGTTTTTAAGTCCTGACATTTTCTCAGCCAGCTTGCTGAAAATACCTGAGTATGTTATCAGTCCCTCGTTCTTGATATGAGAACGAACCGTATCAAAGACAGACCAGAGGGATTTTCGTTGTGCTTCAGACAGTCTCGTCTTCCTGCCCAGACGCTGGACATCCCGGTAATTCTCCCAGCTTTCCAACTGCCAGGAGTCTACCAGATCATCCCATTCCGTCATGAGAAAGTTTGGTGTGAACTTCAATCCGGCCTTCTTTGAGAGGTCGGTAAGCATGGCCCTGATTTTATCGCTGGATACAATTTTAGGCTTAGGGAAATGCATCTGGTATAGTCTGACGCCAATTTCATTCATCGAATGGATTTCGAGCCTTTCAGCCAAACTTGGTTCATTGCTGATCAATCGTCTAAGCTTTGTCCGGAGTGAGTTAGCCAGTGTCTCGGAGAAGGTGGTCAACAATAGACGGCTTTCAGTATGCTTCCGCGCCAAGAAGACCGCACGGTGTAAGGCAACTATGGTTTTACCAGTTCCGGCAGATCCCGAAATGCGAGCTGGTCCGCTATAGTCCCTTTCGACAAGTTGCTTCTGTGCAGGATGCAGGAATATAGTCCATTTCTCCCAAGGGAATTCCAGGGCAAGTTTGAGTTCTTCTATATTGTTCATCACGCGGAAACGGCGCTGCGCATCAGGATGGTCAAATGGATCAGCCCCCACAATTACAGCCTGTGCCACCTGTGGCTTCCCTCCTGTCGCAAGTTCAAGGACAGCTTCGGCAGCTTCACTGGGAAGATGATCTGCAATCGACAGGATGGTATCTTCAGTGGCAGCTCTGACATCCTTAATCCATTCAGATGGCACGCCATAGCTGAGGAGGACATCTTCAGCTATTTTTGCAAAGAGTGGATACTTTTCCGGAGCGGGTTTCTCAACCTCGATGTATTTAGGGACAGTAATTTCTTTGACAGTCTCCCGGATTTCAACCAACTGTGCCGCACCTGTCTTAGGATGTGTCTCCAGCTTACGGCGTTCCGCCCAGTCATAGGCCTTGTCGTGGTGCCCTACATAGCAGAGAAGCAGGCTGGACGCCGTCTTATGGACAATGATCCTGATATCACTGCTCACACGCACCGACCAGAAGTTCTTGTCCTTGGCCCTGTCAAGCTTATGAAAGCTCATCCCTGGATTGGCCGGATTCATCTGAAGGTCAAATGCCGTAGTCTTGACAGCCTTCTGCTCCTCGCCGGTAAGCCTGGCAAGACTGTCAGTAAAGGTGTCTGCGATGCGGAAGTCCATAAGTTCATCCGTTTTATATGTAACCCTTAGCACACAATGTTGATTTTTAACTGTATGTACACTGGAGCGTCTTGATTGCTCTATTTTCGGCTGAGATTAAATCTGCAAAATCGATCATGCCCTAAAAAGTCGAATTTACGTTCGAATAGAGTTGCCAGCTTTTCGCTAGCTGTAGAGAAAAATATCTGCCTTTCGCTCCTCAACACGATTTCGCGTAAATAGTCAAGAAAAGACAATGAGTTCATGTCATCAACGTGTGCTATTGGATCGTCAATTAAAATTACTGGTGGAGCACTTTTCAACTGTGCATTCTGCGCCAGAAAAATAGAAAGCGCAAACGCCGCACGCTGCCCAGTGCTCATCTGCGTCAGTCCAGACTCTTTACCGTCTATTTTGCGTACGAGACTTGTCCAACTCGTGCCGAGTCCACTAAACTCTACTGGCGAATGAATTTGCGAGAAGATAGTCTCAACAGCATCCCGATTTTCATGAAGTGCTGCTTTCATAGCGTTATTTAAAGAGTGTTCCTCCTGTAAACGCTTAAAAGTGGAATAGGCCTTATTCAAACGGTCTACCTTCGGAATCATTTCTGTCAGTCTTTGCTCTAGTTGTTTTTTCCGTGTAATAGAATCCTCTTGAGTCATCGCCGCTTGTTTCTCCCTTGCAAGAGCATCTATTAACTCCGCCGCAACCTTTTGCATCGTTCCAGACTCAACGAGTAACTCTGAAAGCGGTTTATCTTCTGGCCATGGAAAATACGAGATAAATTGGCCTATCTTTGCTTGGAGGTTCTCTATCGTAATAATCCGTTCCTTTAAACGGGATAGTGCAACTCTTAGCTCATATCCTTCGATTTCAAAAGAATACACAGTAGTCTTAATAGATTTCTGCAAATCATCAGACTCCGCTTTGAGCTCCTTAAGCGTTTGGGATGAGTTTACCACCATCTGATCTATTGTCGAGAGCAACTGATTTGCTTCCTCTACCGAATACGCGGCGAGTGGATATCTTAGCTCCTGTAACCGAACGGTAATTGACTCCAGTTCCGCCATCGAAAATCCCAACGAGTCAAGTGCAATCACTTCATTCCTCAGCAAACCGAGTCGAGCTTGCGCTTCCGCAAGTAGGCACTTCATGTTTTCCACTTCGGATAGTGCCCTTTCAGCCATAATATCAGCATCTAGATTTGCACGCAGACAGAACTTTTCGAGCCAACTCGCAGCATATTCGAGCGATTTTGCATCATTAAAAGCAACCTCTTTCTGCCTCAAATGGGTAAGCAATGTTTGGCCAATTGATTCCATTTGTTCTTCAACACCAACGTTAATGTGTTTTGTCAACTCTCCCTGCTTAAATTGGGTATGACACAGCGGACATTCATCAGGCTTCTCATTAATTGGTATAATCTTCGAAGCAACCTCTCTGAGCTGTTGCGCTAAGTTAATCGACTGATCCCTTAGCTTAGTGAAATTCGCATACTTTTTCTTCGCTTCTCCTAGTGAAACATCAGCATCAATACGTTTTTTCGTCGCAATGTTGTGAATATTATCAACTCGCACTTGACGCTCTATGCTTGAAAACAACTCAAAGTCGATAGTATCAATCCCGTGCAAACATTCTGAATAGATAGCAACGATATCTTGTTGTTTGGTACAATCTGCTACATGGGCAGGCAGTCCAGATTCAAAGATAACAATTACACGCTTTACGAGACCTTGTGCTTCGCTGGTGGCATTTATCCGGTCAGCTAAAAACTTTTGCTGTTTTTGTAATGCTTCTAGTTTTGGAATGTCTTCAGTAGCCTTTTTAGAGGCGATTTTAGCGTCATGGCAATATTTTGTAAGATGTGCCATTGTTATTGGTGAGTCAACTAAAACGATTTCTGTCGCCTGTTGAACCAACGACTGTAACTCGGATAGCGATTCAACAAGTTTTGTAGCGGAGATTTCATTGCCATTTTGGGCGCTGCGCCATCCTAATCGTTGAATCATCTCTTCGAGGCGCGTATTAATCGAATCTGACTCCCGTTGAGTAGCATTAGTTTCCAAGATGCGCTTATCCAAAAAGACAAGCTCATCTTTCATCGTTGACACAAGAGGGGAAAGACCATTTAACTTTTTTGCAACTTCTTCAGTAACTTTCTCTATATTTCGCCATACCTTGGAGGCCTCAGGCCCTACCAAGAGTTTTGAAAGGTCATCTTCGATTTGAGCGGTAGAATCTGCCAACCTCACTGCGGCATCGGTATCAAGGAAATTAAATTGAGCAAAGCTTTGATATATGTTGTTTGCCCTGACTTCGTGTTGTCCATACCATGCAAGGTTGCGATCTCTAAAGATCTGTAGCTCACGATTGTGAGTCGCTATTTCTTTTGATCCATCTGTAT
>JBAQUG010000268.1:0-11399 GCA_049297395.1 Victivallales bacterium
GGCCGATGCAGGTTTCGCCACTGCGGAAAAACCATCGGAAGTCTGGGATGTGGTGGCACAAAAACCGGTTGCGTTTGAATATGAAAACGGCTGGGTGAAAATAAAGGATATAGGCATAGAGCCGGCCGGGACAAGAATATTCGGCGTAAAAAGGGCGGACATGGCCGGAGGCGTGGACTTCTGGTGGAAGGAAAAGACGAAATTCTGGAAGAGCGCCAAGGTGGAGCCCTTCGTTGAAACAGCAAATGAAGACAGTTCAAATCCGCTTGCCATATCGTTTGAGGCATGGAAATTCTACGCGGACAAGGACGGCGCCGCCGGAAAAACTAACGACTGGCTTAAGAATGCGTTTGATGACGGCAAATGGAGGAACATCAACAATGAGCCCTGGAACATCAAGTTCGAAGATCTGAAGGACTACGGCGGCGTCGGCCTGTACCGCAGCCAGCCGTTTGCCCTGCCTTCCGGTTGGAAAAACAGGAAAGTCACCCTGAATACAGACGGGTATACGGGCAATTGCTTCACCTCGTTCGAACTTTATGTCAATGGCGAAAAAATCGACGGGGTTTCGCGTCCCCGCCAGGCCGACATCAGCTCCAAGCTGAAAAAAGAAGGAAATGTAGTATGCATCAGGCTGACCGGCAGGAATCCGTCCGGTGATAATTGTCCACTGAGCGGTCTGCTGGGATGCGCGATATGGATCCAGCCTGAAATAACGCTGGCTCCCTCCATTTCCCTGCTTGGCGAGTGGCAGGCGGTGATGGGCGACTGGAGCAGCATGGAGAAAGTGAATATCCCCGGCGCTGATCGCAAATTGACGGATGACGGACGCCTGAAGGATGGCGTCAGGGCCGTGAAGGCGAATCATCTGGTCCGCGACGTGGACATCCCCTCCGGATGGCGGGGAAAGAATGTCTACCTGCGCCTGGTGACGCCGAACATGCAGCCGCCGGTGACCGGACTAAGCTCGGGCATGCTCATGATCAATGGTCAGGTGCTCCTGCTCGGACAAATGTCCAACGCACCGCTTGGAGAGATGCTGAACCTGACGCCGCACATCAAATTCGGACAGAAGAACCGGATTGAGCTTTGGCCTATGGGACCTTCCAGGGGGAACATGATGGAAGTGCCGGTGGTAATCAACAATATTGAAATCGGCTGCGAGGCGGAGTAGAGATCTAAAACTATGAATATCCAATATCGAACAAGGAATATCCAATGTCCAAGTTAAATGAATTCCGATGGAAATTGGAAATTGAGTGTTGGATATTGAACTTAAAACAAGGATATAAACCTTATGAAGAAATTTGCGATTGCTGTGGGGATTCTCTTTTTTGGGATGCTTGCGTTCACCCGGATTGTCCATGGACAAGCGGATCCAAAAGCATCCGCCGACATCGCCGTCAACGGCGGATTTGAAGAATGGCGCGAAGCAACCGGGCAGGAGAAGAAGACCGTGGACTGCGTCCAATTCCCGGCTGGCTGGATGATGGTTGGAAGTTCCTGCGTGCTTGTCCGCGATGACAAGGCAAAACACGGGGGCGTCTGCTCCTTGCGGGCGGAAAACAAGGATACCAAGAGCAATATTTCGGTTGTCCAGCGCATGGATGCCGCACCTGAAACCCGATATCGGTTTAAAATGTGGCTGAAAGGGGAAAACATTGACTCCTACAGTTCCAAGGGATTTTTCATGCACGTAATGGCATCCAGCCAGAATGATAAAAAGGATGCTAATATCTGGGCTGGCAATCTTTACTATGAATACAAAATTCCTTCTCCGAGAACCGGGACGTTTGACTGGAAGGAATTTGTCTTCACATTTGATACGCCGCCCAAGACCAGGACGATCCTGCTATCGGTGGAACTTCGCGGGGCCGGCACGATGTGGCTGGATGATGTGGAAGTGATGGAAATGGAAAAAGTAATCAAAGTGGAAAGTTATTAAAAAATATTTCAGGAGACATGGCATGACATTCAAAGACAATATTCCGTTCAGCAGGGAAGGTACTGGTGTTGATGCGATCTGGTTTTCCGGAGGAAGGCTCGGTGCATCGATTGGAAGGCACGGAGGGATAACGGACGTGGTGTATTTCGGCGGACAGCCGCTTGGGCGGCAGCATTTTTTCAGCACGGACAAGATATCCACCTTCGGAAAACTTTTCAGGCTGGCGGTCATCATAGGAAAGGCCGCCTATTATCCGGAATTCAACCGGACAGAGTTCTATCCGTTCGGCTACACCAGTGAATTTGCCGTCGAAGGGGTGAAGTTTTCCCATCAGCTGGTCCTGCTGAACGACACGCTGATCCAGCGGGTGAAAATCCTCGCCAACCCCGGGAAGAAGCGCGTCGCGTTGAAAATGATAACGCTTGGGAATCCAGCGCGGGTCAACATGCCGCACAGGACCTGGAATGATTTTGCAGTGGATGGCAAACGGGGATGGTGGTCAAAGGCGACCGATGCACCACCGCAGACAAAGGGGTCATGCAACGTCGCGGACGTACATAAGAATCTGAGTTTCAAGGATTGTACGGATACGGACGCCGCCGACACTTTCATATATGTATCTGCGGACAAACCGGTCAGGTGCAGCAATTCCACCAACCGCTTCAAATACTGGATGGAGACGGAACCCTTTGCGGATTCCGCATCTGTCTTCGTGACATTCGGCAGCGACGGCAAGGCCGTCCGGAAAAGGGTGGAATACCTGCGTCGGAGCGCCGGCATGGAATCCGACAGGAAAATCAGATCGTATCATGACAGATGCCTGGAACTGCCGGCGATAAACATCGGCGATGAATGCGTCCAGTCTTTTCTCATGAACGAACCACTGATGATCGACGCCCTCAAGGTGGAAGATCTTCCCGGCGGCATGCGCGCGTCCGCCGGGCATTACTGGATATGGGGCTGGGACAGCATGGTCCACAGCGACGCAGTTCTTTTTGCGAACGACCGGAAGTTCATCAGGGACATGCTTGATTTCTACCGGAATCTCGCCGATGAGAGGCTTGGCATCCCGCATCAGGTGACCATGCGGATGAAGCCCCGTCTGGCGATGGAGTTCCCCGCCCAATGCCTCTACATCGTCATGCTCTACAACTACTGCTGTTTCACCGGCGATATGAAAACCGTGAAGAGACATCTGGATTTCGCGTTCTGGATCATTTCGAAGAACATGGAGAACAACGTCGCCGGCACCGGCCTGAACAAGGGGACGTCGCTTTTCCCCGACACTCCCCAACATGCAGGACACGACGGCAATGACATCAGCGTCTTCAACAACAGCATATACTACCAGGCGTTGAAGGCGATGATCGGCCTCGCAAAAATTGCGGGCGGCGAGGTCAGGAACGAGAAATACCGGAAGCTGATTCCCCTCCTGCCCGGCCTTGCGGAACAGGTCAGGGAGAACTTCATCAGATACTTTTTTGACATGGAGGCCGGCTACTTCGTGGATTCCGTGTCGAGCATTGATTTCAAGCGGCGGAAGCATTATCCGCTTTACGCAATCCTCTGGATTACGGAATTCGCCGGGGATCTGGTGCAGGGAATCGAGAAGAAGACCGCCGGTTTCATGGAAAAGAACTTCACTGCCCCCCACGGCCTCTATCCATACCCCAGATGGGATTCCTGCTTCGGCGGTGACGGCAACCAGATGCAGGCCTACTATCCTGTCATCGATCCGTTCTACTACAACATGATGAGACTGACCGGGAACAAGTCCGGACTGGAGAGGATGTGCCAGAATATCGGCTGGTTCTGGAAAACGCATACGATACCGGAAGGGTTCACCTATGATGCCGAAAACGAAGGGATTGGAGTGGACAATCCGGGATGCAACCAGGCGTTTGGCGGCCATGCATGGTATGCGAACTTCTTCCATGCGGCATGCGGAATCAACATTGACCTTGAAGGCATTTCCTTCTCTCCGAGCAATCCCGGAACGGACATTGCCGTCGAAGCCATGGAAATACGCGGGATGAAACTGGACATCAGGATCACCGGCAAGGGCTGGAAGATAAAAAGACTGCTGCTCAATGGAAAAGATACAGGGGCTCCGTTCAAGATCCCGTTCACGGCGCTCAGGAAACAAAACAGGATAGAGCTGACACGTGGAAGCTGAAGATAACGGAGGGCGGGTTTTCCTACCCGCCATAGAAAGGATATCGCGGGTTGGAAAATTCCGGGACGAATTTAAGAGTACGCTAAAGTTTACCTGCCTCTGGCAGCGCCTCAGGCGACCAGGGCCGTGAACACCAACTTAATCAACAAATACCAAGGAGAAAATCATGGGAATATTAAAACGCGTTGCGACGGGAATTCTGGCCGTATGCCTGTTGTCTGCGGGAGTTGTATTTGCTGCCGACAAGCCGGATTCCGGCGGGCAAAATAAAACCATCGACGTGCTGATGATCGGGCATTTCACGCCGCACCTGAATGATCCGGGCTGGCCCAAGCTGCAGGCGGCGCTTGCGGCCCAGGGGATCCGCCTGTCCATCCTGGGCGAAGGCGGGCAATCGGTCGAGTACGAGAAGTACACCGATGACGTACTGCGTAAATTCCACATTGTAATCTACTGCGGCATACCAAGCGAAAAGTATCACAACCCGACTGGCGCATCGCCGGCAGCCATCGCTTCTTTCCGTGATCGCCTGGACGCTTTCCACCAGGCTGGCGGCGGAGTGATCTGGATTCCTTTTTCCATGGGGAATGGCGGCAAAGCATGGACTGAAGTAATCGGAAAACGCTATGATGTCCAAAGCCTTGAAGAGGCCATCTTCGATCCCGGCAAGCAGCTGAGCGTAAACAGCATGTTTCGCGGAAACAGATACCTGTACGTCTGGACCACCAATATCGCGTCCCATCCGCTCACAGACGGGGTGAAGGGGCTGCTGATCCCGATGGAAGGCGACTGGTCATGGCCTGGAACCGTCCCCATGAAATACGGCGCCAGCTGGATCCCCCTGGTGCGCGGCATGGACTCAACCGTCACCATCGGAAACGCCAAACCGTTTGGCGACGCCGGCTGCGACTTCAAAAAGGAGATCAAAGGGAGCTATGACGCCGCACCGGAACTGGTCGGTGTCCGCGATGCCGTCGGAGCCTCGGGGCGGATGATGGTCTTCCCGTTTTTCACCGCGCACACGTTCAAGAACTTCAACAGCTGGTTTTTCGACGACGCCATGATGATCAAAGGATATGGCGGATACCGCAGCGACGGGCTGAAGCTTTTCGTCAACTGCTGCAAGTGGCTGGCCGAACCGGCGCAAAAATCCGGATTGGGCGGATATGCCCCGGCTACCTCAAACGCGCAGTCCGTAGTGCCGCCACTCGTGTGGAACAATCTGGACTACCCGGCAAATTCCTGGAGCGGCGCGGGAAGCTGGTGGAACGCCCGCACACAGAAAGATGTCGTCATGCAGGATCTGGTAACTCCCAAGGCCCGGGACTTCAAAGGGATCATCGGAGCACGGACGGCATATGGAGATGGACACGGCACGGTAGCGGAATATGTGGCGGAGGCGAAAAAACTCGGCCTTTCATTTGTGGTTTTTCTCGAGGACATCAAAGCAATCGACGATGAACGCTATGCCAAGCTGGTGGCCGACTGCAAGGCAGGTTCCAGCGACGACTTCAAAGCCATTCCGGGATATCTGTTCCGCGACACGCTCGATGTGCTGTATTACACTTTTGGAGTCGACAAATTGCCCTTCCCTGCCAATCTCACCCCCGACAGACACGTCAAGGCCCCGATGGACCTGGCCTGTCTTCCCACCGGCTATCCGCCTTTCGGCCTGGCGGAACTTGGAAAGCTTAAAATAAACCCATGGTATCTGTATTCGTATTACAGCATCGCACCATACCTGTACGACGACGGGAAGCTTGTGGACGACGGCTTCCCGATATACCGCGCGCTGCAAGGGACGATGCATCATCAGACGCCGAACAGCCTGACAATCGTGCGCGCCCCCGGCGATCTGAAAAAAACAGTGGAACAGTCCCACATCATGGTGTATCACGCCGAGGACATGTCCAAGATGCTGATGCGGTTCGGACACAGCAAGCTCTGGAATCCGAATCCGGTGTATATCACCAGCGGACCGGTTATTTCCCGGTGGGGGACGCTCAACCCGATTGGGCAGCCGTTCGCCGCCGGACGCCAGCGTGTGCGGTTCGCCCTGGAGGTTTCCGCCGAAGCCGGACTGTCCGATGTGCGGATCATCGAGGCGCGCAGCGGAAAACTATTCCGTCATTTCAAGCCGGACGGCGCCAAATCGTTTTCCTGCACCGTTGACGAAACGCACAAGGATCAATGGTATCTGATTCCGGTCGTTACCGACATGAACGGACGCACCGCGATTGGATCCACGATTGAAACGTTCCAGGACGGGAACCGCATAGCTGCATACATGGACAACATCGATTCCGGCCACCTGGTCATCGGCTGGGATGAACAGCGTCGGAAACTGATGCAGTTCGGCGGCTGGCTGGGAGAACCGTGGAGTGTCCGGATCTGGGCCGGCGGCTCCCCCGGCAATACCCGCCCCGAGGATCTGGTGGTCCACGGATTCGATGGCGGCCCGATCTCCGGTTCGCACTGCTGGGTGTCGCCGGTATTTGTCAGCGACAAGGGATCCGAACCGAAATTCCCGGCCTACCGCTTTGAAAACTTGCTGGCCTCTTTCGACTACGCCGGCGGCGACTATGTCGGGGATGTGCAGTTTCCCAGGAATCAGAAAGAACGGTTTCCCGGCAGCAACTGGGGGGACACCATCACCTGCGCGCAGGTGCCGATGGAATACGCGGACATCATGGTGCGGGTCGGCGTGGTGCGCGCACGCTACCATTCATCAGTGGCCGCCAAGACGAACGAAGTGGTGGTGACGGTCAAGAAGGACTGCACCCTCAAACGACTTGATCTCTGTAAAATCTGGCGTTCCTTTGACTGGGGGCCTATGTTCGTGGCGGCCAGGGACCAGGAAGGTGAATGGGTCGGCATGGACGACGGCAAAAAAAATACCGTGACAAGAAAAGGTGTGATGGAGCAAGGAGGGTATCTGTTCATGGGCAACGATATGGCCGGGGCAATCGCCGTGGTCAACATGGATGCCGTTCCGCTGACCTACAACTGCGGCGGACAGCGCGCCGACCTATATCTGGACGGCGCCGACCGGGCACTCAGGGTTGGGGATAAGATCACCGTGCGCTTCCTGATGATTTCCAAGAACATGGAACAGCAGAACAACAATCTATGGCTGAAGAAATTCATCGCGGATTATGCCATCGGCGGCGGCAAGCCCGGATACGACTACCAGGTTTCACGGGGCAGGCTGAAGACGGTCAATTACGCAATGCACCTGGAAGCGGAAAATGGAGGCGCCGTTGTCAGGATAGCGAAATATAAGCTGCCCCACAATCTGCTTGTGAAAGTGTCCGGGGTGGCTGACAACGCAGTTGCCGGACGCTACGATCCGGACAGGAAACAGCTCCTGATCCTGCCGATGCATGAACATGAGGCGGTGACCAGCGTCAACACGACACTCGGCGACACGAAGCTCTACGTCGGCGAGCTCTTCCACTGCGACAGCAAGGATGTCCTGATGTCGTGCACACAGGACGGCGCGGACAAGCTGCTGCTGGAGTTGCACAACCCGACCGACAAGGCGTTGACCGCGAAATTGACGGCTGTTGCGGGATTCGCACCGCTGGCGGGACTTGACAGGACGCTTGATGTTCCGGCGTTCTCCAGTGTGAAACTGGCTCTGTCGGCCGTGGCGGGCTCACTCCTTGACAAACCTTACGAAGGGGATTGAAGAGCATGAAAATATTAAAACGCGTTGCGTCGGGAATTCTGGCCGTTTGCCTGTTGTCTGCGGGAGCTGTATTTGCTGCCGACAAGCCGGATTCTGGCGGGCAAAATAAAACCATCGACGTGCTGATGATCGGGCATTTCTCACCCCGGGCGCACGAACCGTGGTGGCCGAAATTCCAGGCCGCATGCGCAAAAGAAGGCATCCGGATTTCCATCAACGAAAAAGGCCGGGAACAGGACTATGACCAGTTTACCGACGAGTATCTCCGGCAGTTCCAGGCCGTGGTTTTTTCCGGGCTGCCTGAATGGACTTCGGACACGCCGGTCAAAGAAGCGGAAGTCAAGGCGTTCCGGGAACGTCTCGACGCCTACCACAGGGCCGGAGGAGGAATCATGTGGGTTCCGCTGGGGTTCCAGCACTGGAGCACGTATTGGAACAGGGCTGCCGGAGACCGCTACGACGTGAAAAGCCTTGAGGAGGCCGTCTACGATCCGGGCAAGACGCTCGATGTCAATTCCGCGCTCAACCAGTCCTACTACAAATACATATGGACCAGGAACATCACCGAGCATCCGGTCACCAGGGACGTGAAAGGGCTTTTGCTGCCATGCGTCGGGGAATGGTCCTGGCCGGGCACTGTGCCGATGAAGTTCGGGAAGAGCTGGACGGTCCTTGTGAAAGGCATGGACTCCACGCGCACGATGGGGAATGCCGAACCCGTCGGATCGGGGAAAAATGGTTTCAAACCGGAAGTGAGGGGAAGCTACGAATCTGCTCCCGAGATCGTCGGTGTCCGCGAAGGAGCCAACGGGGCCGGGCGCATGATGGTCTTCCCTTTCCACACAACACATACCTGGAAGAATTTCGGACATCCGGCGTTCAACGACGCAATGATGCTCAACGGCTACGGCGGACAGCCAAGCGATGGGCTCAGACTCGCCCTCAACGGTCTCAAATGGCTTGCGGATCCGGCGACAAAGGCCGGACTTGGCGGATATAAGCCGGCACCTGTGAAAAAACAGGAAGTCGACCGGACCCCGCATGACTGGAGCAAGACGCGTTTCCAAGATGGCGCCTGGAACGTTCTTGGAAAGGCGGCCACCGCCAATGAATATCGCGGTGTGTTCGGGGCAAGGACCGCAAAGGGCGGAGGCTCAGGAACGGTCGCAGATTATGTGACTGAAGCAAAACGTCTCGGACTCGCCTTCGTTGTATTCCTTGAGGATCTTGAGAAGATTGATGATGCCGGTTATGCCATCACAGTAAAGGACTGCGCCGCCGCAAGCGATGCTTCCTTCATCGCTGTTCCCGGATATATCTTCCGGGACGATACCGGCGTGCTGCGCTTCTGCTTTGACACCGCCAAACTGCCGCTGCCCGAAAACCTCACGCCGGAACGCCGGGTCATCTCTCCAAACAACATCGTTGAACAGAACGGCTGGGCGAACGGATTCGGGATTGCAGGCATCGGATCAATGAAGCTGGACATGAACTATCTCTTCCTCTTCACCTGTGTTGCTCCCTACACATACGAAGCGGATAAACTTGTCGACGACGGACTGGCAAAATACATCGGATCGGAGGGGGTCGGACACATGTATCCGCCAGTGAGCCTGACAATCCTGCGTTCTCCGTCAGAGCTTGAGAAAACGCTCTCCAAGGCGCGAGTTACTACATACCGCGGCAAGTCGGTGGCGGACTTCATGCCCGCAGTCGAACGCAAAGTCGAAGGACCGCCTATCTACCTGACCAACGGGCCGTCCATTGATCGCTGGGGCGTCATCGAGCTGAACAATTATCTCAGGCCCGGCGGGCAGCGCTTCCGTCTGGAACTCAAGGCGTCAAGCCCGGCCGGACTCGCCGAGGTGTCCATCATTGACGCCCAGACGGGAAAGATCTACCGCCGATTCAAACCCGATGGAGCCAGGGAATTCACCATAAATGTCGATGACAGCGACAAGAACTCGCGCCGCCTGATCCCGATTGTCACCTCCACCGACGGCCGCTCGGCAGTTGGATCCACCATCTGGATTGTCCAGGCCGCCAACCGCATCACCATGATGGGCGACCGCCTGATGGGAATGCACCACTCCTATAAACTCTGGGATGAGACCAGGACAAAACTCGTGACGGCTGATGGCTGGCTCGGGGGGGTCCACTGGATGAAAAACTGGTATCATGGTGCAGGATGTTATCCATCCAATCCATTGGGAGAAGAACTGTATATCCAGGGGATCGACGGAGGCAGACTCCATTCCGGAGCGGTCGACTTTTTTCCGGCAGTAGTCATGGACAAGGGCGCCGAACCGAAGATTGCGGCATACAAATTCAAGGAGAGCCTGGCGGCCTTCGACTGGGCGGTCATGGACTATATCGGCAACGAACAGTTTACTGCGGACAAGCGCAAGGACTCAAAAGGCAACTGGTTGAAGATTCCAGGCTGGCCTCCACTCCCCGACCCGCAGATCCCCATGGAGACAGCCGACATATTGGCGCGTGTATGGGCGGTCCGCGCACGCTACCATGCCACAGTGGCATCCAATGTCCATGAATTCAGTTTCACCTTCAAGAAAGATTCCGAACTTAAGCGGCTGAGCCTCTGCAACACCAGGCGCAGTGAATACGGCAGTCCTCTCTTTCTGGCGATCAGGGATGAAGCCGGCACACGCGCATGGATGCTCGATCCTGTCACCGACAAGGACTACCCGATCAAGGGCGTACTTCCGGCAGGCGGATATTTCTACCCCGCCAACGAACGCGGAGGCGCAGTCGGCGTGGTGAACCTAGGTCCGGAACCGGTCTCCTATGAGTTCGGCAATCCGCACGCCAGAATCTTCATCGATGCAAAGGGCCGTTCCGTGAAGGCCGGCGACACCATCAACGCCCGCCTTCTCGTCCTGCACCGTCCCTGGAAGGACCAGCGCAACGACGCCTGGCTCCAGAGCTATCTGTCAGACTTCGGAGTCGGCGTGGAGAAACCGGGATATCCGTTCTCGGTCGAACAGGGGAAAATCCGTTCAACCAACTATTCGATGGAACTGGATTCGGCAAACGGAGGAGCAATGGTGACGATCGGAAAATACAAGCTGCCGCACAATCTGGCGGTGAGAGTCAGCAACGTGCCGTCAAACGCAATCGCCGGAAGATTCGACCTGGATAAAAAGCAGCTGATGATGCTGCCGGTCTTCGAGGAAACAGTCACGACCAGCGTCAACACGACACTCGGCGACACGAAGCTCTACGTCGGCGAATTATTCCACTGCGACAACAAGGACGTGCTGCTCTCATGCGTCCAGGACGGCGCGGACAAGCTGCTGCTGGAGCTGCACAACCCGACTGAAAAGGTGATGACCGCGAAGTTGACGGCAGCTGCGGGATTCGCACCGCTGGCCGGTCTCGACAAGGCTATTGACATCCCACCCTTCTCCAGTGTAAAATTGGAGCTGCCGGTGGCTGCGGGATTACTTACAGACAAACCTTACGAAGGGGATTGATAGCATAAGAGGTCAGATGACTGGCGACACAGGACAGGTATGCCGCGGAAATATGCTTGTTGGTGTTCACGGCTTCAGCGTGTCTTTTGTTGG
>JBAQUG010000269.1:0-24664 GCA_049297395.1 Victivallales bacterium
AGAATGTCCAGAGGCTCCGTCCCGAGAACGAACTCGACCGAAGTGATTTCATTAAGCGACGGGGACTCGTCGGCACCTTCCACCGTCTTCGGCCATGGGATGAAATCCCGGATCGGCAGATCAAACACTTTCCATTCGTCTGAATTTACGGTGAGCGCATTGGCGGGCCGTAAATCTCCGCTGACGCCGCCAGCGGAATACACAAACTTCCTATCCTTGTCTTTTCCCCTTAGCGTCACGCCAAATCGTCCCGGTATCCTGCCAATCCCGCACACCGCGAAAGACAAGCGGTCCGCCTTGCTCACTTTGACGGGAATATCCAGCACGCGTTTGACAACGCCACCATCTCCTCCGCGGAACTTCAGCAGCAAACTGCCGACGCCGTGTTTGGGTTTCTCCGGATAGCGGCTCGTATTGAAAAGCGTCAAGGTTCTGTCCTTGCCTGCTTCGGATGCCTTCCACTTGCCCCACAACGTCGGGACCTGCGGTCTTGCATCAGGAAAGGCGACATCGTCAAGATCGTCAATGACGAGCGCGCTGGCCCTTGGAACGGAAACAGTGGAGGAATGTAACGTCGTTACCAGCCCCCCATCCTCAGATTCGGCGGTGACGGTCAACACACCCTCCGCCGCCCTGGGGGAAGACACTTCAATTGCCACCTTGGCCTTCCCGCCGCGATACACCCATGCATCCGGCAGAACCCGCGTCCGCAAACCGCGGTTCATGAACAGTGGAGCGATGGAGCTTTCAGAAAACGAGACGTCGTCCATGTAGACCATCGAGTCTGTCTTGTATATGTATATGGCTGGAGCAAGGCGAACCGCACCCTTGTCGCACAAGCAATGGAACACAAATCGCCGCCACTCTTTGCCCAATCCGTATTGCTGGCTCTCGGCATAGTTAAATCGTCTGCCGTTTTCGTCAATGAAACCAACGCACAGGCTGAATGTCCCCTCACCTCTGGCCCACACGCCGAACTCGTATATCTTTCCGGGTTGAGGTGTCACCGTTGAGAGCGTGTGGCCCAGATATCCCCTTCCAGGGATGTGTGCCTTGAGTTGCTTGTCGGCTATTTCCTTGTCGGTCAACGGGCGCAATCCCAGGCATTTCTCCCCTGACCGTGCGAGATCCGCATCATCAATCACATCGACGGACAAGGGATAAGCCTCCGCTATCGTCCACCCCTGGCATTCCTTGCCAATCTCAAACTTCTGTTGACCGCTCCATTTCTCAAAACCGGAATCGAGTATCAGGTTTCCATCCTCCAAATCTCCGGCGACAACTCCGCAGCAGCCAAGCAAGATGCTTAATAAAAACCCGGACATCCTATTACAACTCATTACGCTACCTCTCCGTTAGTGCAACGTTCTTATAGCGGTTCCTATTTCCCAAAACTGTAAGCATCACCGACGGTGGTCATGTCGCCGCGGCCGGCTGCCGAGACGATCGGACGGTGCGAACGGAAGAAGCCGATCCGGTCCTTGCCGCGGCTGACTGACACGAAGACCTCGGCATCCGAGAACGGCTTGTCAAGTTTCGTGATGACCAGATCCTCTTCCTCTTTCGGATAGACCTTCTCCGGATCGTACGGATACAGTTTCCGGGGATCGTTCTGGTTTCGCGGCTGGTAGAGAAGCCAGGAGCTGACACCGGCGGGAAATTCGCGTTCGCCGAGAACCGTTTCGCCGAGCATCACCGACACTTTGGCGGGTGATTTCAGCATCGTAACCACGCCGACATAGTCAGTCGGCGGCGTGCCATGCCTCTGATCGAAGGTGTTGCCAAACGCCACCGGAAATCCTTCCATCGGTTTCACGCCCGCAGGTAGTTTCACCCCTTCGACGATTTGCGGATGGTGAAAAAGCAGCACCTGCTCCTTTTCAATATCCGGCCTTTTTCCGTTTTTGAACCAGGCCGCATAATATTTGTTCAGTTCGAAATACGCATAGCCGTGGTTTGAGTCGGGCATCACCGCCGAATCCTCCGTGAGGTCGTTCCAAGTCTCAATGAAGACCGCCGGGGCATCGCCCTTGATCGCCGCCTGCCACGACTCGCGGAACCAGCACATGCCAAGCTGCTCGCGGACGTTGGGGGTTATTCCAGGATGAGGATAGCGTGATTGTGTAAATGAAGGCATGACCGGCTGCCAGAATGGCTTTCCTGACTCCTTCCCGACTGCCATCGCATTGCCGAGATTACCCAGATTCACACCATATGACTCATGAAACCAACCAGTGAAGGCATCGGCGTTTTTAGCCTTCCCTTGTCCATAAAGGATCAGATACACTTTCTCCCGTCCGCCGATCTTGGCGAACAGCTTGTCGGCTGTTTCCGTGTTTTTATCCGCCAGCCCCTGGACGCTGACGACCAGGCGTCCGTCACGCCGCAGCCACACGCTCTCGTACTTCTCCTTGATCAAAGCGAGTTCGTCGGCCATCAATGCCACGCCAGCGGGCGTTGATGTATCACCCCAGACGTCCGGATAGATCTTCATCTCTCCGTCCTCCATCGCCGCTTGGAAATATGCGTGGTTCATAGCGGAGAACTGGCTCCTGATCAGGTGTCCAGACACCATCAGGGCGATGGCGTTGACACCCGCCGCCTTCATCATGGAGATGTCCTGCTTCGCCGCCGCGAGAGGCTGCCCGTAATTGGCCATATACTCCGGCACGTGGCCGGCCATGATTCCATTCCAGCGGGTTGGCTCAACCGCCAGATGCGACTCACCTTTCGGCACACGCCCGTTACCAACCGCCATGCACCCCATCACGTGTGTCGCTACGATTTTCCCCTTCGCATTTCCAGCATCGGCCGGCTGGGGCGATGCGTTACCAGGCCTGGCCAAATCCCTCGCGCACGAGATACCAAAAGCGCATCCCGCCACCAGCAAAGCCAGGGAAACCATTCTTGCACTACTGTTAGACATGAGTAAAACTCCTTGATTTAATTTTATAGATTGGCATTTTCTTTTTAGTACGGATTAAGTAAACGACATAGTTTACTGAATACGTACAATCAACGGCACGTGATCAGCACCCGTACATCGAGACTTTGTACGGTCAAAGTAACGCTGCCTCCATCGCGTGTCAACGGTTCGCCAAGCAAATCAGCCACATGCTTCCAGCCAGTGCAGTCCAGAGTCTCGGCGACCGCTGAATCAGTCGGATTGAAAATGAACCACGCTTCCTTGTCCTTGCCACATCGTTTATTGAGCAGCAATCGCCCGGGGGATACGGAATTTATTCCCGATAGATCAAGGATTTTCCGGACACAGTCGGAAACATCCTTGCTGCGGTATGCCGTGCCACTGTGCCCGACGAACGTCCCCAGCAGCCACGCAGCTCCCTTGCCAACCTTGCGCATGACGCCGGCAACATTTTCCCCGTATGACAAAACCGGAATGGCATCATTGGCATTGAATGTCTCCACGTAGAGGTTCGCCCGGAGCTGATGTCCGGCAAGCGGTCCGACTCCTGACAGGAGGGCCGGCTCAAGATATTCGCCCCATGTCCGCTCCTCGGCATACCAGCGCTGCCCGCCGTCCGGTTCGCGGACAAGGGAAAGTGTCTGCTGCGAGACCCCGAACAGGCGGCTCATAAGGGGAGAGAGTTCGCCCCTGGTGCAGTAGGCATGCTCATCCACACGTCCCGGACATGCTTCACTTATAAGCGTGCCACCGTGTTCGACGAACCGTTCAAGATGTGCCGCCAACTCCTCCGAGAGCGACAGGGGGAATGGCATGACGAGCAGCTTGTAGTCGGGCAACCGCCCATTGTCGAATTCGGACGCCTCGACAAAATCCACAGGGATTCCCATATCCCAGAAGAAACGGTGCCAGCCTCTTGTGCTGTAACGAAGATGCTCGGCGCAGTTTGCCGCCTCGCAGAACTTGTAGTTCCATTCATTGACGAGAATGGCCGCCTCGGGCTTGGGCGACGAGGATGTGTTGAAGATGTCGGCATGCGCGTTGAGGGCTTTTCCGACACGGCCCGCCTCCAGCAACCGTTCAGTGCTGTCGCCAACACTGTCCAACAGCCCGTATCCGTTCAATTCAAGTGACGAAATTTCGGCCCGGGTCACCCAGAAGGCGATACCGGTCATTCCACCGCCTACAGATGTAAGCATCCAGCGGCGGATATCTGCCGCTGACGGAGTCCTGCCTATGTGTATGCCATTATTCACCGGCCCTCCCTGGAACTCCGCCGCGAGAATTTGCGAAGCGCCCTTATTGCATGAGCGCAGATAATCGGAACTGCTTGCCACATACCAATTCTCGTTGAGCAATGCCGCCTCCTTCCGCCACGGCGGACGATCATCGTCCCACGGACGGCGAATCGACCAGGTGGTGCACGGATAAAAGGAAGAACTTAGAAAATCCTGGCAGCCGGCATACCGCCATTCGGCTCCTGAACCGATTGTCACCCGCCCCATGTGGGCGAAAACCGGACGGTTCAGCGGATCCTCCGCGCGAATCGCATTCGCACGAGCCGTGAGAATCTTTTCAAGACGTGCGTTGTCGATGAAATAACGCCAGTCAACATCGTGCGGCATGGAGGAATCAGAGCCCGGCCTGCGGTCAGGCATAATGGATTGCCAATCCGGATAACGTGTGTTCCAGGCGCGGTTGAGACCGTCAATATCCTTATATTTCTCCTGTAGCCACTGATGATAGCTCTGGATGGTGTGCTTGCAGTAACAGACATGCTGATCCGCCCAATAGCCGATTTCCTGCCAGGTATTCCAGATGACGATATTTTCAAAGCGTCCAAGGTTCCTCACAATCTGGCGGACAAAACGCAGCTGGTCCGCCATCGCTCCCTCATGGTCGTAGCAGGGGCCGGGTTTTCCATCGGAGGACATTGTCGACTGAGCCTCGTAGGCTATCGGCTGACCGTTGCGTCCAATCATGCGGCAATCAGGATGCTTCCTCCAAAGCCAGCTTGGAACCTGCTCCATCGTCAAACCGAGATAAACACCCAAGTCCAGTTTTGCGGCATATGAAATCAACTCCTCATATTTTGAAAATTCATACCGCCCCTCGACAGGCTCGTCGCACGCCCACTGCTCCTGAAGCTTCACGAGGTTGAAGCCGTGCCGTTTCAGCGTCTCCATGTCCTTCTTCATCTCCGCCATCGGCGGCATCGGCTCCCGGCACAGATGCGAGCCGAGAGGAAACAGTTTTGCAAATTTATCCTTGTCCATAATGATTCCTTTTCCTTATCAGATTCTTAATTCACATGCTTCAAGATGCTCATTCATCTATCCTTTTCTCCGGCAGTCTGGAGTCAAGACCAAATTGTAAAACTAATAAATTTCACAGCCCATATGATTCCGCCCGGCTGATGTCAGGCGCTCCTTCGTATACGGAAACGCTTTTGCGGCGGGGGAACATGACTATCCCAAGCGGAGTGGACCAATCCCAGATCGGCCCTTCGGGCGAGTGGTCGCTCAATACCCGTTTCATAGTATCGAGGGAATAAGGCTGCGCCTCATTCTGCAACAGCCTCTCAAACGTCCGGAGACGATTTTCAGCCCTCTTTTCGCAAAACCCCTTAGGTATTTTCTTGTAATATTCCCTCATCTTCGGATTTGTGAATCTCGTGTTGAAAAGATACGGCTTGTCCGATTCGATGACCTCAACCCTGGCAGCAGAGACTTCCATGACAGCCGAATCGCCATTCTCCTGCATGACCTGAACCGTGTATCCTCCAGAAAGTACGCGATGCTTTTTTATGAGCTTGACCGCTTCCTGAATTGAAGCGCAATTCTGTAGTATCGCCCGGAGGATGACATTTATCGGAATACCGTCTAAATTCTGTGTATTGCAGGAACTGGACACGCTTCCAAGGCACAGTCCGCGCTCATTGACGCCGCAGTGCGTCTGTGCCGGAGCAATACGAGGCACAAGAATCATCGAAAACCCTCCATCAGGCCTGAGTGTCTGAACAAAAAAACTCCCCGGATCGGGAAGATCGTAGGTCTGCGCAAACAAAGGTTCCATACAGTTTCTGCGGATTCCCAGATTTGTACAGTCCCCGTAAGCAGCGGATTTGCCCCCTTCCATGGAAGGACTCCTTGAATAATCCAACCCCCACCAAAAATCGTTGATGGCAACCAGCATAACCATATCCTCCTTGGACATGGACATTTCATCTGCACATCCCTCAATTTCCCTGGCAAGACAAGGAAAAGAATCTGCGATATTTTGAAAAATTCTTTTGCAAAGAGCCGTGAGCTTGTCCCCGCGTTCATGATACCTGAGATTTTTTCTTGTTTCCGGCAGATAGTAGGAGAGCTTCGCCTTCAGAAGACGGGCATACGTTCTCCCAAGTTCATCAGGATTTCCAGTCAGTTGAATGTGCCACATGGGAAATTTCCTTTTTGTTGTTATGACTATACGTTTTCCTGGCTGGACTTAGACTCAACTATTTTGGTCGAGAACTGCGCCGCCTGCTGGAAACGTCCGTGCAACCAGTCTTCCGGGCCAAACCCCCAGATGGCGGCCTGATCGAGTTGGGTCATCGGATCGCCGGTACGGCCACTGCGCCAATCAACAGCAAGTTTTTCCGCAATGACGCTGTCCCGTCTGGCAATTTCAGTGATCGTCTTCGCCAATCCTCTACCTTCCAATCCTCGCACTGCCACATGCCGCCAATAGAGATGGTTAAGGTAGGCTATGCTAAGACGGAAGGCATCGAAGTCAGCATGATTGCGCCGGATCATTTGCTGAAGCGCATCGAGTTTTTTCAAAATAGACTCGAAAGGGAGGGAGGGCAAGGGCTCTGCATCAATTGCCTTTTGGAGCTCGTCTTCATTCGCCCACGGAACTAACAGGCGTGCCGAATGTTCTCCCTGTCGCGCCGGAGCGGATGCATGTAGCGCATCAAAAATATCAGCCCAGACATCATTCCATGCTGTGCCGTAATGATTTTCCACGAAGCGGGGGAATGCAGTGGCACGCGCCTGAGCGCTGCCCTCGTTCATCGCAACTGCGGAGTATGCAAGCCCGTCCCAGATGGAATCCCGAATATAGCGTGCCGGGCACCAATTGGTAACAATAACAGCAAGAGTGGGGCAATCGTCCTCTTCGCCATCTGCATTCGTAAGACTTTCGCCACCCTTGAGATAGACATTGATGTAGGCGTCGATATTACGTAATTGTTCCGCTCCCACACGCAGCCCCCATTTTGCCCAATGAAGCGCCGGACCGCCGATCATTCTAAACCCCTTATCCCGTGCCTTGGCCAACCTAGCGGTCACCGGTTCAGAGCTTGAATCCCAATAGTTCCAGTCGTGCAGAATGATGCGACGGTCAAGACGATCGAGAATGGCTGGATCATGCTGCAGCACCACATCGTCCCATATGATCATCTGCCGTCCAAGCGAACAGACTTTTTCATGCAGTGCATTCAGAAAATCTCCCCAGATTTCGGCTCTTGATCTCGTAGCAAGCTGCTGCTGTGAAAATGCGGAACCACCCCAGTTTGTCTCATCACAGCCGACATGCAGGTAATGCGAGGGAAATAAACCTGCCGCCTCTTCATACAAGTCACCTAGGAGCTTCATCGTCCCCGGGTGAAGCGGGATGATCGCGTTCGCCCAGTCCGGACCGTCCGCACCTTTGTCGTTTAAATCGGCGTGCTCTGCGCTCCGAGTGATGTATTGCGTGTGCCCCAGAGACTCTATTTCAGGGATCAGTTCCACGCCGGCGGTTCGTGCGTATTCCGCCAGACCGCGCATATCGTCCGGGGTCAAGGCATTTGAATGTGTGAGAAGTTCGGGATGGCTGCGGAAACGCAGTGCGCATCCCTGGTCGTCGGTCAGGCGGAATATGAGTGAGTTGACTTTCCATTCCGCGCAGAAGTCGATGAATCGCCGGTAGCAGTCCATAGATTCGACCAGACGTGCAGCATCAAGCATCAGGCCACGCAAGGGTGGCAATGAAGACTGAGCGTTTAGATTCAGCGTCATATGATCGTCCTGCAGACCTGATATTTTTTTCATTTGCGTCCGTCTCTTTCCATAGTAAAATCATTTTCCAGATATTTTCCCCAGTTCTATAAACCGCTGCACCCTTGCAAGCGGAGTGGAAGGCGTAATCGGACTGCCGGTTGACATTATGAATCCGCGGCATTTTTTTCCGGCCTGAGCCTGTCTCTTGATTTCCCGTACCAGCTCCTCATCGCTTCCATTTTGAAGCATGCCGACCGGATCAATATTGCCGACAAGCGATATTTTCCGGCCAATCGTTTCGGCTATCTTATCAATATCATTGGTGTAATTCTTCATTCTGGCTTCCACCAGCAGGCCATCAGCTCCGCTTGAGGCAATCTGTTCCAGGCGATCCATTACGCCGCCGAAATAAATCAGGATGGCCTTATGGTTATGGCGGTGGATTTCAGCGACCATCTGCTTCAGATAGGGCAGACTGAAGCGTTCGTAGTGCTCAACGGAAATGACATCCGAATAGCACATTGCGTCATCAATGTAGAATGCGTCCCCGCCCAGCGCGCAGCAGGCCCTGATATTTTCCATTACCTGTTCCATCAAACGCTTGCTGAGTTCATCAATCAGCTCCGGATCATCAATGAGCTTCACAAGCATATTGGTCTGGCCGAGATAAGAAACGCATGGCCATAGAATACCAGTGTTGCCACCGGAAATAATGAATTGTTCATTACCCAGTCGGCGCGCCGTTTCAGTTATATAATCAAAACGCCCGTCCTTCAGCATGACTTCGGCCTTGACTGTTTTAACCAGACGTTTCATATCCGCCTTGTTGAAAACTGTCTGGGTTTCATTGGCGGCGTAATCGGATGCATGGTCGCCGCTCGCGCGCGCTTCAACAGGCGTGCGTGTCCCTTTCCGTTTATCTATCCTGAAAAATCCGCCGTCTGCGTATTCAAAGGAGGTAGACTCCCTCTCCTCACACGGCAATGCCATCTGCGGCTGAAGTGTTTCAAAAGGGACTTTCGCGAGCATTTCCGCATAAAGACGATAATGTTCTTCCGGCGACGAAGCGAGCCATTGCTGCATCTCCCTTGAGTCCCTGCCGGTCAACTCCGAAAAGTGATCCCGATAATAGAGCATTGAGTAGAGCATGGTGCCCGGCGTCCGGTCAACCGGCCTTCCTTCCAGTGCGGCATGCATGCGTTCCTTATCAGTCATGGTTTCTTCCCTCCAAGGCAATTCAATGTTTATATGCCTCAATTATATATCGCTGGCTTATCGTCCGCCATGGCTGCTTCTGCATAAAACATATCCAATACTGCATTTATCAGGGGCTTATTCTGTTTACTTCATAGTTGTTAGCTGACAGGTCATAGGTCATGGCGCTCGGAAAGGGGTGACGCAGACATTCCTGTCTGTGCTGCTATTTGTCAGATTTGACACTGGCCATGTATTCCTGGGGCATAAGAGTCTTTAGTTTCACAGCTATTTTTGTATCGAGACGTGGAAGATCGTCGGGATAGAGCGAGATAAGCCTCTTGCCCTCCTGTTGGTAGAGTTTTTGCTTGAGCAACATACCGATTTTGTAGTCTGTCGTGTCCATTCCCCAGTATTCAATGTAGACATCATAGCGCGGAAGGTAGAAATCCGGTCGTACTGCAAACCCTTGAATAATCTGGAACTTGTCGTCATATCGGTAGTCGAGTCCGTGCGCACACAGCCAATCTGCGATTTGACGTTCGCCCTGCGATTGCACCACAGTCCGGTCGGATGTCAGAATGGTCTTCTGATTTTGCACCTTCATGTCGAAATTGCGCCTCTCGATGAAGACGGCATCGAAACAGGAAGAGCAGTACACTCGCTGGAACTGCCTTTCCGAAAGCCGCCTCTCGTCGGCGGTGGTCTGTTGTCCGCATCTGGAACAGGCTACAGGCGCAGACTCTAGCCGGATTCGGGCAGCCGCCTCGATCTGCTCTATCGCCTTCAAGGCAGCAGCCAAGACGTAGTCGGGACCGGAGGGGCGATTAGCCGCGTCGCGCAGCACAGGCAAAGCCGCCTCATCTCCGATCTTGCCGAGTGCAAGCAACGCATACTGACGTACTTGCGGATGCGTGTCGCGGGCCAGCTCGCACAGGGCGGGTATTGCCACCCGCATTTCCTGGCCAGTGGACAGCTTGCCCAAGGCCGATGCGGCGGCGCGTCGTACTGTCGGCCCCGCGTGCTTGCACAGCCCGATCAGTTCACCAACTGCGCCCGCATCTCCTGCCTCGCCCAGCTCGACTGCACGACGTCGAGCCTGTTCCGAGGCGGCCTGAAATTGTCGTCGGTTCATATTTAACTTAACTCACTGTGTTCGTTTTGTTGCAGCATCAAACCGCATATAATGCTATTACATAATAGTCTTTGCAAAACACTAATCAAGCCATGTCCGTAAATATTCTCGACACGACGACAGATGGGAGTCAAGTCGGCATTGCCTTTTTCCCCGAAGCGCATACCGAAACCACTTCAGAGCTTTTGATTTCCAATTGGAAGCGCTTCCTGTCGGATTCAAATTCTCGTCCGGTCCGTTCCTCTGCGAGATTGATCGCACACGCTTTTTTTATTTCCAGGAACGGGCATTCGATCCTTGTGGAGATGGATTTCCCCGTCGGATTCCAGAATCTCATGACTATTCCTTTCCCGTCGTCGGCAAGCTTGGCGACCAGAAGGATGACATCCCTGCTGGCGATTTTAATGTAGGATCCGGTAAGCGGAAGTTTCCCCTGATATCTGCTGGAGCTGAAAACATGTTCGAAAGGAGTGGACAAGTCTGCGCCTGCCTGCATGGCTTCAGAAACGGACAATCTTTTAGGGAATGTCGTCATGGAATAACGGAATATGAATTCTCCGTTCTGAGTCACCGAGAAATTGGTACAGAAATTATTGTTGAAGAGGGTGGAATAAATCCAGCCGTGCTTGAAATCATTTTTCTTTTGCGGCGGATGCTTCATGCGTCCGGGAATGACACAGGAATGGGCCGGGGAAACATATCCAGGCCAAAGCTGCCCAAGCGCAGCCACCGGCGAGTCATGGCTGCTCCAGATCAGGCCGTAGTCCCCGTCATTGACCTCGACCCAGTTTTGAACTGCCAGTGCGTCAGAATACGCCCCGGGGAGAAAGTCTTTGACGGGTTCCAGGACATTCAAAGTCCCTTCGTAACGGAACTTAGGTTTTTCCATTGCAAACGGAAAGGCCATATGCGCATCCAGCAGAGGCGTTGAATCCTTGAGTATCCTGACCGCGAAATCCATTTTTTTAATTCCGGCATAGAGCAGGATGGACTCGTGAATCACCGGATGTCCATGAATTGAAGAAGAGAATGATATTGACGAGGCGATCTTCCCTGGACGCACTTCAGGTTTTCCAGTGACAGCCATAGTTCCAACGTTATCCGGAAAAGGGGATCTCACAACGATGTCCCCGAAACCGTGCGGGGCATCCGAGTCGATCAACTCGCGCCGCGCATCCTTGTCAAATACTGAGACGAGCTTGGAGGTAGCAGGATCAACAGTTATCCGGTAGAATTCATTTTCGATTGACGATCCGTTTTCAGCGAACTTCGCAATTTCTGGATTCTTTCTCCTCACCAGCATCAAGCGGTATGTTTTGTAGCCCATTGCCGGAATATTTTCCACTACGAAGCAACAGTCATAGTCCCAGCCGTTTGGATAATTGAAATATCCTTTTCTCCCCTGCGCCAGCCCCGCCCTCTGCGCCGCAAATGCGGCGGACGGATCATCGGCAGATATTTTCAAAAGCTGGAAACCAATCTTCTCATCGGTTTCCGCATCAAGAAGCTCGAAATTGCCGGAAATTATTTCTTCCGGCAGAATCAGGTGTCCGCGTTCAGTACGTCCCTGCAGTGCGGCAGTAACCAGATTCCCATCCTTGACTTCCATGATGATTTCACTGTTTTCAGTTTCCCGCATCGGCATGCGGACGAGCCCGCTGCGGATAAATCCCAAAGGATTGAATACCACCAAATGAATGTCATCGCTGTCTTTGCGGATCCTATCTGCGATCTTCGCAAGCGCCTTCTGCTTGACATCGTGGGCGTAGGCGGCCGCCCGGCAGGAATGGAGCGCCTTTTCAGCTTCGGCACCGATCATTGCCGGACCATGCGAGTAGGAATGACCCCATGCATGTTCCTCGAACGCCATCGTGCCTTCACGTGCGTTTTCCAGTTCGTAAGTCTGATGTTCATAATCGGTGGCTGTTTTTGCGAAGACCGCAAGCTTTTCAGCCGTCGACAGGTCGTGATGATTATTCCGGTTCAACGCAGTGGCCCTGGCGGTTGACATGGCGCCGACCGGGTAATCCTGACCCGGGAGTTCGCCGCGATGCACTGGCAGATCATCGGGTATTGTCCTGGCGAATTCCTCGTAGAACCGGGCATTGGTGCTGGAGATGAGTTTCGGATATTCCCAGGTCTCATTCCATTTCTTAATCGATTCAGCAAAGCCTAATATGTATGGTGAATTATCCCGTCCGCCACCTTGAACCGGCCAGCGCATCACCGTACCGGGATAGGCAGCCTTGCCAGCTCCTTCAAGCGCGTCCATCAGAACCGGAAACTTGAGATCGGCAGAACCTCCGCATCCCCTGTTGTTGCACCAGAAAAGGATTCTCTTCCCGTCAGCCGCCTCCCACCAGAAGGCGCCTGGAACGCCATGATCCCCTGCCCCGAATACAGCCTCCTGATTCCAGAAGGACTGATATGGAGAATCCGCCCAGTTGTAATACAGCGGCAGGCCGGGACAGAATATTTTTATTCCCGAATCGCATAAAATCCTGCATAAGCCCCAGCTGATTCCGGTTATGTCATTGTGTTCGGCGGAAACAACAGGAATACCGTATTTTTTCTTCAGCCGGAAAGACGGATAAAGTGTTCTGATCAGCGATTCGTGTCCGCATAATTCCGTTGTCATATTGCCGAATAGGGCAGTCAGTTCAAACTGTCCGGACTGCATCAGCCGGATCATTTTCTCCGCCCGATCCGGCGCGCTGGTCTTCAGGAAATGATCGACCGACCAGGCCTGTTCGAGCACAATTCTGAACTTCGCATCGTCAGGAAAAGCGGCGGTCGCCTCGGCCATGTCGATGGCCTGATCCAGATAACGGGCATGCTTGCTGAGGACGTTGGATGGCAGGCCGGTGTAGCCGAGGTCATGGTGCGATAACTGCACAATGTGAACCCGCCAGTGTCCTGGCGGTGAAACAACTGACTTATTAGTTGCCGCCACATGATTGCCGACCATGAGAGATGCTTCGAGTTCCGTCTCCGCCTTCGGTTCCGGAATGAACGCCTCGACCTCCGAATCTCCAGCGGCAATAGACGGCAGTTCCAGATGAAGTTCCTGTCCGGCAAATCTCAGCGACAGCCGCCCTACAAGCGGCTCAGAATTCCTATTGCTTATCCGTATCCTGATCAACTGCTTCAGAATACCGGCATCTTTTTTGATAAAGAGGGTCGGGACAATGTTAATAACGGCAATATCTCCGGTCATTTTTCCACCTTAGTGTCTTTATTTAACGACACAAAACGCTCCCTCAGGACGCCCAGAAAAAACGACGGTTCCGTCCACACGCACCTCGCATTCTTCCGATGATGCCCTGACGTCCACCCGGTGTCCGGCAAATGGAAAACCGCATATCTCCACGTGCCCTCCAACGGGAATCTGCGGATTCACCCAAAGGCTGCCGTCCAATTGAGGAGCGAAACCAAGCATGCCGGAGAGGATCGCCTCGCAGCCCGCAAATCCTGCAATTTCATTGGCCCGCTTCCAATGCGGCGCCATTGGCCGGTCGCAGAAATGTTCCTGCGGATAATATGGGTAACTCTGCCCGAGCCAGAGCACCCGGCGCAGAACATCCCAGGCCGGTTCCTGCCGCCCCTGGCACCAGAGAATCTTCGCCAGCAGCGGCGGTGTGCCGACATACGCACCGGCGCCTGACCAGTCCGGATCGTTGACTTCGTAGTGAATTTCATCTTCCCTCGACATACTGCTCACGCCGAAGCGACCAAGGAACGCGCCTGGACGCAGATGCGAGAGCATTCGCACGGACATCTCCTTGGTGCAGACACCAAGATCCAGGAGGTTGAAGCACTGGACGGAATAGACTGATTCGCTGCGCCCACCGGGATGCAGACAGAGAAACCATCCGCGTTCCTCATCCCAGAGCCGCTGCCGGATTTCTTCCCGGATAATGCGGGCGGTATCGCGCCAGGCCGCCGCGCCGGTACGGCCCGTCAGATCCGCCAAATCGGCAAGTCTATCATAACACCATGCGCGCTCGGCGTTGGGGCTGGGCACAATGTGTTCGTAACCCGTAGTGCTGGTTTCCAGCAGGTTGTCCTGCGTGCCGTAGTCGAGCAGCGCTCCGGAACGCGCATAGCACGAATCGGCTGACAGGAACGCCTGGGCCACTTCTGGAAAGAGATCCAGATCCATTTGGTTTTGGCACACGTGGCGATAGTAAAGATTCACAAGCGCATAGCCGCTGAAAGAGTATCCGACCCCGGAGCCGGTCCCGCCGGGCGTCAGAGCGTAGTGCCTGGCAATGTCAACGGCAAGAAATGCCTTGATGAGCCTGCGCACATTTTCTACCAGCAACATACTCATGACATGGGGCACGTAGCCGCCCAGATCCCATAGGTAGCAGACCAGACCGGCACCTTCGACGCCCAGTGTCGCAGGAAACGGACGCACCACGAAATCGGGGTGATCCCACAGGCTGACCAGGCCACTCATCAGAGAGCCGCGCCAATAAGCATCAAGCTCGGGGATATTGCTGTGGAATGTCGGCATATGTGCGTCCACCCATTCCAGGCGGCGCAACCAATCCAGTTCTGCCTCGCGGTCAAGTTCGGCCAAATCGGGCCGCACGCCCTCCGCTTCTCCCGTCCGGTCCAGCAGGATGGCAAACCGGCAGACGATCTCCGTATCATGTTCAAGATACACCGGTTCCGGCGCGTCCGAAACAAGCTGCACCTGCACAACGGCATTGCGCCACTGTCCGATGCCGCTAGGCTCGGCCGGTTCCCCCGGCGGGGGCCAGTTCCACTGGTAGCTCGTCAACGGCACTGCATTCGGACATCCTGGCTGCAGGCGCGGCTCAATTTCCAGCCGTACACGTCTTCCGCTGCGGTTGCGAATCTTCAACGCCACCATGAACCCGGCCCGTGACGCGAGCGGAATCAAGTGCGACTCAACACCCAGCGAGAGCAGTCGGCCGTCAATAAGCCGATGGAAGGTTCCCCTCCGGATGATTCTGTCCGGCCGCCAAATGCCGCCGGCAAACGGCAGGCCAGTCGTGCCGGCATATGCGTCGCCGTTGTCGGCAATGGCATGGCCATCTGCTGTGAACGCGAAGCGCAGTTCCATATCCTTTGCCGCGAAAGGCGGCGCATGGAAACCCTTCACTCCCGCAACGCTGCGCTCCAACGGCGAGACGGTGCAACGCCCGCTCTTGACCCACAGATGTCCGGATGGCGACATACATGCGTTCAGATCAAAAGCAAAGTCATCCAGTCTGTTCTGATTCATAACACAACCTCTATTTCAGTGTCTTGCCTTTTAAAATATATCACTGGTTTATCGCCCGCCATGGCTGATTCTGCATAAAACATATCCAACACTGCATTTCTGGATACTCATGGAAATGGCTCCAGAATCATCGTGCAGGATGATGACGGGCTCATGGATTGCCAGGGATCATCAGCAGCAAGTAGTCGTGCTCCGCGTTCTGCCGTTCAATCATCATATTATCATCTTTATGCTTGATTGTCTCATATTTCTTTGTATCGAGGTTATAAAGCCTGACACACGTTTTATCGCGATTTGGAATACCACGCAATTCGATGGACAACGGTGCCGCGGCAGGAACACGGTGCCAGTTTCCGGAAAGATCCCCGCGTCCTTCCAGACATTCGTGCCTAGTGCAGTTGTAAATATAGGCAAGCAAGGTTCTGCCATCCGCCGACCATAGATAGCTTGCGCGGTATGAAGGCGAGAGAAGGCGCAGAGGCGAGAGATCCGCCAGGTTTACTGGCAACAATGATGGTTTGAAGGCGTCGCCGCGAGCGTCGATGACAAGCGCGGCATCCCCTGCATCAGCGTCACCGGCAATGTAGCGGCACATCAAAGGTAGCGATGAAAAGAATTTTTCATATTCACCCAGGATGGCGCGCCTATGGCAGTTTTCCGGAGATGCTCCCACTTCAGCATCGGAGACTCTGATGGCTACGGGAGCGGCTTTGAATTCCTGCGACCAGTCGACAAGTTTGCGAACTTCGCGGAGGACTGCATGCTCGTCCTCGGCAAACTGCTCTTCCCACGTCAGCAGGATTGGAGACCGGTGGACAAGCCCCATATACAGGCTGTCGCGGATACGAAGGCGGTACCGCTGAGTTCCCGACCACGTATCGGAGTGTCCCATGAAGTCTGCGTAAAGCCTTGGGCACGGCCATGAACCCTCTCCCATGAAATAATCGCCCATCGCGAGAAACTTGAATTCGACGCCAAGGTCGATCTCAGGTTCCAGATTCAGGCCTATCCAATACATTCGCGATCCAAACAGGATCTGCTTCCATCCTGGATGATTCACCACCCTTGCCTCTTCAGGAAGTGAATCTTCAATCCAGCCAGGCACAGCCCATGTCGAAACATGATTCTGAGGCAGTCTGGTCATACGGTGTATGGGTTCCGAGACGAAGAGATGATCTGGGGCGTGCAGACCCATGAATGAGCACGTATCGTTGACTCTCGAAGGACCTGCGGCGATATCTCCTTCGCCAGATGTGGAAAAGGCGCCAATCGCATCCTCGTCCTTCCACAGTTTTCCCACATGCGCAAGATAGCCGTGGAACATTTCCGTGAACGTCGGCTCGACAACCGGCCAATACCAGTCCTGGAAGCCTTTTTCCTGATATTGGGCAAGAGCGGGCGTGTGACGGCTTCCATACGGGTAGTGAGTCAGCGCAAAAAGAAGGGCCATTCCATGACGCGAGGCTGTGCCCAGGAGCAATGACAACTGTTCAGCGCCATGGGGAGCGATTCTCCCACCTGCGTCCAGCTTCTCCCAGATGCCCCAGCCCTGCGAAAGATGCAGCAGATCGTATCCACAGCCCCCAAGATACGAGATTCTCTCTTCAATCTCGTTTTTGGTCAGAGATTCCCAGTAATGCCATCTTGGAGGAATATCTGCATTCAGCTCCGCTTCGGCTACATCTTTTCCCTGCAGGATGCATTCATTCCCTTTTCCGGGATTCTCGACGAATACCATTCCCTGATATGAGCCGCTGATCGGCCCTAACGTTTTCCCGTCTTTGGACAATGAATGCAAATCTTTGTTGTACGAGATAAAACTTCCCTGCGTAACTCGCAGCGGGAGCAAAGTCGGTTTCATCTTGCTCCCACTTCCGCAGTGGATCATGGCGCAATGGCCGCCCTCTGGAACATCCGGCACATCCGCAGTCCAGACACCATCGCAATGCCGCATGTCGATTTCCCGCCCTGCGAGATTCGCAGAAAGTGAGACTTCTCCTGCATCGAGCAGGTGGCCTTTCGAATCAATTGCTATTGCGGCAATTGGGAGTCCGGTTTTTGCAGCAACTTCAGATGTGCGGACAACCGGAAGACATGCCACAACTGCATCTTGTGCCGGAATTCTTATTGATATGTCAGCGGACGCCTTTTGTCCGGCCTGGCACCAGAAACCAAATACAATATTGATTTCGGCGAAGTTCAGGTCAAAACCTTTTTCCCTGAATGCCGAAGCGATGTCGAGAGACAAATCCCCCTGCCCTTTCCTCCATCCGGTCGATAACAATGGGGGGCCGCTCCGGCCCTTTATGATTGCACAGCACTGCCATTCGGCATCGGCTTCCATCACCGATAAATCCAGTCTTGGATGCTGTCCGAGATGGAACTGGAATCCTGGAAGGACAACGCAGTCCCTTTTCCGCCCGGAAAGTTTTCGAAAGGACATTCCAGATGAGCTGTGGGTGATTGTATTGACAGGATCGGTGAACCATTCGCTCACCCTGTTATCTCCTGTCAATTCAAGCGCTCCGCCTGCTGAATAGCAGATAATTGCTCCATTGTCAGGCTCCAGCCAGCGCATTGCCCGGTTGAATGTCCACGACTTGTCGAGATGCACATATTCCGGTTCATTCCCCCTTGAGGGTAGGCGCAGCTCGTGGTAGACTTCATCTTCGCGGCCTTCAATGACAAATTCCGGGTGTCCCGCATCTGCCTTCGATTCGGATTCTTTTCTCTCGCTGCCCCCTACACCTGGTATGTTTTCAGCCATTGGATTTCAACCTTGTCTTATTAGAATAGAAAAATTACCGACAACCATAGTGCGGTTTCATAGGTTGTTCCATATCTGTTTCTGCAAATATCATATCCGTTTCCGCATTTCTCCTTATGAATCAATCTTGAAGTTTCCGGGTTGAGCCTTATATTCACGCCATGAATGAATTTGGATCCATGAAATGAAAAATCTGACGACCAGCATATATACTTTTGAAAACCTTATCGAAGGCGACTGGCTCTATGTCGACAAGACCGACTATATCTGGGATTTGATAAGAAAACCACAGGGCATTTATTTCCTTTCCCGCCCCAGACGTTTTGGGAAATCTCTGACCTTGTCCACGTTGAAAGCCGTTTTCCAGAACAAGAAACATCTTTTCAAAGGTCTCTCGCTGGAGAATAAGCCCCATGCCTGGAAGGAATATCCTGTCATACATTTGGACTTGGGCGATCTTTCTTCTGCAAGTCCTGAATTGCTTGATGCCAGTTTAACCACCTCGGTAAATGAAGCTGCTTCGTGCCTGGGTGTGGAATTGAAAAACACCGGGGCGTCGGAACGGTTCAGGGAATTGATATTACAGTCGTCAAAAAAAGACAAGATTGTAATCCTGATAGATGAATATGACAAGCCGATATTGGACAATGTGACCAGGGAAAATATTCAAAGTATCCGTGAAGTCCTGGAGAACTTCTATTCCGTGGTCAAGGCGACCGAACCCTATCAGCGCTTTGTGTTGCTTACAGGAGTCAGTAAGTTTGCGAGGGTTTCCGTTTTTTCGAAGCTGAACAACCTCGCCGACATTACAATGGACTCCCGTTACGCCACGATGCTGGGTTACACGCAGGAGGAGCTTGAAAGCAATTTCGCAGAACACGTTGAGCATGTATGCCGGGAACAGAAAATGAGCAGGACGGAGTTGCTGTCCAGGCTGAAACTCTGGTACAACGGTTACAAATTCCACCAGAATGCCGAGACTGTCTACAATCCGGTTTCCATCGGAAAATTCTTCGAATCCGGCGGAGAGTTCAAAAACTACTGGTTCGAGACCGGTACGCCGAGCTTCCTGCTCAAGCTGGCGAAAAAACAGCAGTTTGACTTTGAAAAGGAACTGTCGCAGCCGGTGAGCGAACTGGCTTTCGCCTCCTATGAGATTGATAAGCTGCAAACTCTGCCATTGCTTTTTCAGACAGGATATCTGACAATTAAAAACGCTGTCAGGTACGAAGATGATACTTTTTACAATTTGGATTTCCCCAACCGGGAAGTGGAGGCTGCCTTTGAGGCATATCTGCTCGATGAATATTCAGGTGTAAACAAGGAGAGGATCGAAGTTTACGCCTCGGAAATGGCGCGGATGCTGAAAGGGAAGGACATAGATGGTTTCATGGGTAAAATGAAAATATTCTTTGCTGATATACCGTATGACATCCAATTGGCAAATGAAAAATACTATCAGACAATCTTTTATATTGTATTTCGCCTGATAGGTCTGCGCATAGAAGCGGAAACCCGTACGGGCATTGGCCGCATTGATGCTGTGGTGCAGACCGAGAAGTACGTCTACATATTCGAATTCAAGCTGGACGGTTCCGCAGACGAGGCTTTGAAACAGATTCACGACAGGGACTATTCTCGGAAGTATCTCGGCTCCGGCAGGGAGATAATCCTCATAGGCGCTAATTTCAGCACGGAAACCCGCAACACCGGGGAATGGAAGACCGAAGTCCTGGCCTGAGCCGGTCTTCAGCCGCCAGTCGCTGGTCTCAGGTAAATATTCACTGGACGAACATAGTTCAAATATTTATATTTGTTCCTTGTTTTTATTTGGTTTCACTGAGATAAAATTCCTTTTGAGGATTAATTTTCCACCCGGAAACGCGCTGAAAGTTTTGTTTCCGAACTGCCGCCCACATGAATTTCAAAACATCCCGGTTCCACAAGGCTTCGAAATTGGGCGTCTATGATGCTCAGATGCCGGCTGGCAATCCGGAAATGTATGCGCTGTGATTCCCCAGGGAGCAGATGTATGCGCTTGAATTCACGCAACCTCTTAGGCGGCAGTACGACGCTGGACTGCAAATCGGTCAGATAAAGCTGCACAACCTCGTCTCCAGCCTTGGAGCCCGTGTTCGTCACGTCGACTGCAACAATGACTTCACCATCCAAGCCAATGCTCTCAGGGGTAACGGTCAATCCAGAGTATTCAAACGTTGTATAACTTAATCCGTAACCAAAAGGATAGGTAATGTCGGATGCAAGATCCCGATAGCAGCGCACCACCCGATGCCGACCGCCGTGGACAGGCAAAGCGGCCGCCGTTGTCGGCAGTGACACTGGCAACCGTCCCCCGGGATTATACACACCAAACAACACTTGGGCGATAGCAGTGCCGCCCCTGTCCCCGGGGAACCATGCCTCAATGATGGCAGGCGCGTGTTGGGCCAGCCAATCTATCGAGAGAGGACGGTCGTTGATCAGCACAACTACGACTGGCTTTCCAGTTCCGATGACCGCCTTGGCCAATTCCATTTGTCGCCCCGTCAACCCGACATCTGATCGATCCACGCCTTCACCAGTAGTAACCCATGGTGCTTCCCCGAGCGCCAGGATCGTCACATCCGCTTGAGCGGCAATCGTCACAGCCTGCTCGATCTCACTGGCGGACGCGCCATCGACGCGGGATCGGGCGACATCAGCGGAGAACTGACTTATCGGCTGCTCCACCTCTTGGGCGGCGTTCTCCAGAATGCCGCAGCCCCGCGCATGGAGGACATTGGTTCCGGGCGGACATATCGCGCGCACCCCGTCCAGGAGGCTGACTGCATGCGGCCCCCTAACCCCGTAGGTGCCCACACGCGCCTCGGCGGCGTTCGGTCCAATGACGGCCAGACAACGTATCGGCTGACGCAAGGGCAGAAGGCCTCCTTCGTTTTTCAGCAGCACAATGGATTCGAGGGCGGCGCGGAGATTGAGCGCCTTGTGCTGCGTTGTCGCGACTTGGATCTCTGTCGCTCCCAACTCTGGAACGTAGGGGTTCTCGAAAAGTCCCAGCAGGAACTTCACACGTAGGACGGAGCCCACGGCCCGATCCAGGGCAGCCATCGACAAGCGTCCGCTTGCAACCTGTTCCTTCACCAACGATTCCCATTCCAGGCAGGGAAAGTCATAATTCTGCACGTCGACTCCCGACTCAATGGCCAGACAAACCGCGTCGCCGGGGGAGGCCGCCAATCCATGGCCCTGCAGTAATGGAATCGCGCCTGCGTCCGACTGCACAAAGCCGCGAAACCCCCATTCCTTCCTGAGCGTAGTCTTGAGAAGGCGTGGGTTGGCCGAGCATGGCGCACCGTCAATCTCGTTGTAGGCGCTCATGATGCCCAACGCGCCGGCTTCTTCGACCGCCGCCTGAAACGGCGGCAGGTACACGCTGCGCAATTCGCGTTCCCCGCACTGAGCTCCGCAGATGTTATGGCCGCCTTCGGGAGTGCCGTGGACAAAGTGCTTGATCTCGGCAACAACATTCTCGGCACTCAAATTGCCTTGCATTCCCTGTATTATTGCAACACCCAGCCGGGCGGCCAACCATGGGTCTTCGCCAAAAGACTCCCCGCAACGCCCCCAGCGCGGGTCACGGGCGAGATCCAGGACCGGTGTGCGCAAGACGGTAAGTCCATCAGCACGGGCTTCACGCGCCATTGCCTTTCCAATATCACAAAGCAATTCAGCATTCCAAGTCGCACCTAGTCCAATCATCTGCGGAAAAGTCGTGGCACCATGGAAACGGTGCCCATTCAGTGCGTCACCCGTGAATAGGACTGGAATGCCTAGCCGGGTATTCACCAGCATGTATCGTTGAATCAGATTGCACATCCTGGCGGAATCCGGCTCGTACTCCAACTCCCGCACCAGTCCAGGCGCCATATCTCCGAGGATCTCCTTCAGCCGGGCAGCGGAAAATCGCCCTTTCGACGGCTGGACGCTCCGATGCTCCGGGGGAAGGGAAGATTCGTTTCCACCGTTGTCGTCAATCGCGATCGGAGCCGCCTCAGACAGCACCGGGCCGACACCCTTCTTCCAAAGAACCGGAAAAAACGGGAACATATCGATCTGCCGGATCTTCTCGTCAACTGTCATGGCGGCCAACAAACTCGCGACCCGCTGCTCCACCGGCAATGGCTTAGAACTTGAAAGTTGATTTTTAAAAATACTTTCCATTCTTTTAACTCCTATTGTTTTTTCCATGACAGTATTGCCACGTCGTATGGAGCAAGTTTCATCGTTTTACTGACAGAATGACCCGAAAGCAAATCCACGGCTTTTTGCGGCACTCGCACAGAAACCTCGTCCGCACCGTGATTGAGAATAAAGCATACGCGGTTATCGGTATTTTGATGCGGCACGATTTCAACCCGGGCGGAATCGGATACCGGCCAACCCGTGTCCGGCTCAATGAGCACGGCGACGAGCCGGTTGAGAAGTTCCTGTTCCATCACCGCCGCCACATAGACAGCCTGACCTTTTCCGAAACGGTTGACCGTGATGGCCGGCGACGAACCTGGCGGGGTTCCGTCCGCGAAACGGGCCAGGACTTCCGCGCTTGTCACTTGCAGATGATCACACCAGACGCTCGCCGAAAATGTGCCGGAAAGAGTTTTATCACCGCCGATGACTGGAATGGTGTCGGCATTTCCGAGTTTTCTCCAGGCGGCGGAGTCTTCGCCAAGGCGTTCCTTGGGCGGAACCGTGATTTTCCCGAGTGCGCTCCACTCAATACGCTCAATGCCGAATACGTCGGTCAAGAACCATGGAACCGGGTCGGCAACCGCCACATGATCGCGGTTCAAAGCAGCCGTGCCCACGGCCGCAATGAGCGTGCCGCCCTCCGCCACGAAAGCGCGCAGGAGATCGGTGTCTTGATTGTCCGCAAGCCGCAGCAGCGGCACCACCAGCAACTCGTGCCTTCCGGGATCGGGCACGCTGAAGACCACGTCGGCCGGAACGCCGCGACGGCGCAGCGCCTCATAATATTGTTCAGCGTGTGTACGGTAGGAGACGCGTGGCGCCCCGTATGCGGCGGATAATGTCATAGACTCACAATTGTCAAAATCCAGCAGGATGGCGGCCCGGCGCGGACTTTGGGTTCCAGCAAGATGCGTTTTGACGTGGTTGAGTTCTTCGCCGATACGGGCAATCATGCGATACCGGGCATTGGGTCTGCCGTCATGGTCCAGGATGCCCCGCCAGTATTGCTCTCCGCCGAAGCGGCAGGTGCGCCAACGGAAATACAGGAGCATCTCCGCGCCGTGCGCGATTGACTGCCAGGCCCACAGGCGTATGCGGCGGACATCATCCGCCGCCATGCCCATCGGCGCGCCGCTCTGCTGTTCCAGCATCCAGTAATTCTTCCCCTTATAGGCCCGGGCAATGTCGTGGAGCAATCCCATCGTTGCCGGAGCAGGATCCGCCGCAAACTGCTGGGGATAGCAATCCCATCCCGCCACGTCGAGATCGGAAAACAACTCACGTCCATCAACACCTGTAGAGCCGCCGCCGCTGAACATGTGGCAGACATTGGTGGTGATCGGCTGGTGGACGCCGGATTGGCGCAATGCCTCGGCCTGCATGCGCACGAAGGCCACATTCGAATCGGAATAGAAACGCTGGGAGTCAAGCAGCAATCCTGGATTGTGCAGGTCCTGGCGACTGCGTGGAAGCGGAACATCGTCGAAATCACGGAACTCGCCACTCCCGAAGATCATCCCCAGCCGCTCATTGAGGATATTAATTGTGCCGTATTTATTCCTCAGCCATTCGCGGAATTTAACCGCGCAGTGATGACAGTAGCAGCGGGTGCCGTACATGCCCAATTCGTTGTCAATCTGGAAGCCCATCACCGAAGGGTGTTTTGCGAAGCGCCCGCCAAGTTCCTGCGCGATTAGGCGCGAACGTTCAATGAAGCGCGGATTATTTACGCAACAGAGACTGCGTCCGCCGAATTCCCAGCGGGTCCCATCCTCGTAGTGCATGCGGCAGTCCAGATCCGGGGACGTGGCATTGACCAGCCAGGCCGGCGGACCGGCCGTTGGAGTTCCCAGCAGCACAGAGACGCCTTCCCTGGCGAGGATATCAATGTTTTCCTCCAGCCAATCAAAGGTAAACTTGTCTTCCGCCGGCTCCATGCGGCACCAGGCGAATTCACCCAGGCGCACAACATTTAATCCGGCTTCGCGCATCATTCTGGCATCGGTCGCCCAGCGTTCTTTCGGCCAATGCTCCGGATAATAAGCCGCGCCATACCAGTTCGAATGTATTTCCTGTTTCATAAACTTTTTCCCTCTTTCCACTATATGAG